>CAZRTM010000191.1:0-3177 GCA_964602995.1 uncultured Ardenticatenaceae bacterium | reverse complement strand
TGCTGTCGTTGCTGTTGACGTCGTTGATCATTTTTGCTGTTACGCAATTTCTGCCCGGCGACGTCTGCCGCATCATATTAGGGCGCGAGGTGGGGGAGGGGGCGCTGGCTGAATGCCGCGAGCGGTTGGGCTTGAATGAGCCTGCTCCGGTTCAATATTTAAACTGGCTTACGAACTTTGTCACGGGGGATTGGGGTCAATCGTTTGGCACGCAATCAGAGATTCGCCCTCTGGTGCTGGAGCGGTTGCGCAACTCGCTGCGGCTGGCGCTGGTCACCATGCTCTTCGCCGTGCCGCTGGCCATCTTCCTGGGCGTGCTCGCCGGTCTCAACGCCGGCCGGCCTATCGACAACATCATCAGCATTGCCTCGCTCTCGGTGGTGGGCCTGCCGGAATTTGTCACCGGGCTGGTACTCATCCAGCTCTTCGCGTTTACCTTGAACAGCTTCCTGCAAGAGAACTTCGGCATCCGCCCCTTCCAGGCCAACTCCTCCGTGCAACCAGACGCCAGCTTTGGCGAGGCGCTGCCCATGCTGGTGCTCCCCGCGCTGACGGCGACCTTTGTGTTGCTGGCGTACATCGCCCGCCTGACACGCGTCGGGGTGGCAGAGGAGCTGAAGAAGCCTTACGTGCGCACGGCGGCGCTGAAAGGATTGCCACAGCGCACCGTCATCTTCAAGCACGTCTTGCGCAACGCGCTGTTGCCGACGATCACGGTCATCGCCATCAGCTTCGGCTGGCTGATCAGCGGCCTGATCGTCATCGAAAATGTTTTCAACTATCCAGGGTTAGGGCGCCTACTGCTATTCGCCATCGACCGGCGCGACCTGCCGCTGCTGCAGGCCATCACAATGGTCACCGTCCTGGGCTATGCCCTGGCCAACCTCCTCGCCGATCTCCTCTACGCCTGGCTCGATCCCCGCATCGAACTTGGGTAGAGAGTTTTGCCACGAATTACACGAATTTTACGAATTTGGGTTTTGGTTTGCTGGGTGGTTCCAGGGTGCCCGCGAGGATCTGCCATAGCACCCAATTACCCAAACAAATAAAAAATTCGTGCTAATTCGTGCAATTCGTGGCAAAAACCCTCTTGCAATTCGTGGCGAAAAATCACTCGTCAGCTTTTTCGAAGTTGAGCGACGCGGAGTTGACGCAGTAGCGCAGGCCGGTTGGCTGCGGGCCGTCCTCGAAGACGTGGCCCAGGTGGGCGCCGCAGTTGGAGCAGACGATCTCGGTGCGCCGCATGAGCCAGCTGTTGTCCTCTTCTTCGCGAATGTTCTCCGGCTTCAGCGGTTCCCAAAAGCTGGGCCAGCCGCTGCCCGAATCATATTTCGTACTCGAGCTGAACAGCGGTTCGCCGCAACAGACGCAGCGATAAACGCCTTCCTCTTTATTGTGCAGATACTTGCCCGTAAAGGCCCGCTCCGTCCCTTTCTCTCGGGTGATATGGTACTGTTCTGGCGTCAGCTTTTCACGCCACTCTTCGTCTCGCATCTTCGTGCTTCTTTCCTCGGCCATCATCGCTCCTCTTTACTTGCTCTCTACCACGCCACTGCTGGCGCAGCAGAACAGGCAACTTAGTGATTATTGAGCTACTATTGAGTATAACACAGGGGAATTAGATCTTCATTCATTGCCCGCGCCGGCCCAGCATTGCTCCAACAGTCGCCGCCGCCAGGCAGCGAATCGAACCTTCAGGAGGGATTCGGCTTGATGCAGAACTTTAGCTATCGTAAAACGTTCATCGTAGGCTTCGGCTTTCTGGGCATCAGCATCATCTGGCCCATCTTCAACCAATACATTCCCATCTTCTTGCAGGCGGGCAATCCTGAGTTCGAACGGCAGCTTCTGGAAGCGGGCCGTGAGATACCTGACGTGGTCGGCTTTGGCCTGGCCCCCAGCCTGGCCCTGTTCGTGATGACCTGGGACAACCTGCTCAACGTCTTTTTGCAGCCCTGGGTCGGCGCCCGCAGCGACAACACCTGGAACCGTTTCGGACGGCGCAAACCGTGGATCATGCTGGGCGTACCGATTGCCATTGTGGGGTTCATCCTGATCCCCTTTGCGCAGACGGCGCTGGCCATCGCTGCCTTTATCCTGATTACCAACGTGGGCATGGCCCTGTTCCGCTCGCCGACGGTCGCCTGGTTGGGCGATCTCTTCCCGCCCGAGAGCCGCAGCAAGGCCAACGGCATCATCAACCTGATGGGCGGTATTGGTGGGTTGCTGGCTTTCTTTGGCGGCGGCATTCTGTTCGAGAATATGGGACGGGCCGCGCCCTTCATCGGCGGCGCTGTCTTATTGGCCGTCGCCGCACTGGTCGCGCTGCTGGCCGTGCGCGAGCCGGAGCAGGTAACACGCGAAGAAAGTGCTGCCACCGAAGGGTTCCTGCAAAATTTGCGCTCTGTGTTGAGCGATAACAACCGCAGCGGCGTCTATGTGCTGTTGGGCATCTTGTTGTGGTTTATGGCCTTTAACGCGCTGGAAGCGGGCCTTTCCTCTTTTGCCGTGTTCACCCTGGGTATCTCGCCCGGCAGCGCCTCCATCTACGCCGGTTCGGTGACCGTTTCATTCATCCTGTTTGCGCTGCCCGCCGGTCTATTCGGCACGCGCTTCGGCCGCCGCCGTGTCATCCAGGCTGGTCTCGTAGGCCTGACCGTTTTCCTCCTCGCCAGCTATTTCCTCATCAACGGCGTCGTAACGCTGATTATCATGCTGGTGGTGCTGGGCGCCTTCTGGGCTATGGTCAACGTCAACAGCCTGCCGCTGGTTTATGATTATGGGGACGAGAGCCGGATTGGGGCTTACACTGGTCTCTACTACTTCTCCTCACAATCGGCCGCCGTGCTGGGACCGACCCTGGGCGGCATCATGGTCGATCTGCTCGGCGACCAGTACCGCTGGCTGTTCGCCTTCAGCACCGTTTTCATGGCCCTGGCCTGGGTGGCAATGACCCGGGTAGGGCGCGAGGAACCATCTGTGGAGGCGCAGCCGGTGGCTTAGGAATGGAAATATCCTAACATACTTAAGCACCCCTATGCACATAGTGCTCCGTTAAGTTACATTGTGCAAACGTCGTCCTGAACGGAATCCCATCCCTCCGTCGTCCTGAACGGAGTCCCATCCCCTCCGTCACGCTGACGCGTCATCCTGAGCGGAGTCTGCGGAGCGAAGGAT
>CAZRTM010000190.1:0-3279 GCA_964602995.1 uncultured Ardenticatenaceae bacterium | reverse complement strand
CCACCCGGCTCCTGACCCCCAGCTTCTTCAGCAAATTGCCGACGTGGAATTCCACTGTACGTTCCGACACGCCCAACGTCTCGGCGATTTTCGCGTTCGCTTGGCCGGCGACGATCAGGTCGAGCACCTGCTGCTCACGGTCGGTTAACGTATCGCCAACAGTCAACCTACCATCTTCTTCCAGCAGCGCTAACTGGTCCAACAGCTCCTGGCTAACCCATACCCCACCGTTCATAACCACCTGTATCGCTTCCAGGATGACCTGCGGATCCTCATCCTTCAGTATGTAACCATCGGCGCCGCCCTTGAGCATACTCAGCACCGTGCCATGGTCTCCATAAGCAGTTAGCATCAAGACCCGGCAGGCGGGCAAGGTGCGCTTCACCTCTTGCAGCACCCGGATCGCTTTCATTCCCGGCATATTGATGTCCAACAGCAGGACATCCGGTTGCAGCTCATGCGCCAGGCGCAACGCGTCATCACCATTTAGCGCTTCGCCCACCACCTCCACCCCCTCATAATAGGCCAGTTCGCCACGCAACCCTGAGCGAACAAGGGGATGATCGTCCGCAATAAGAACACGGCATTCTAAAAAATCCCGTAAATCAGCGTTCCCGTGCATCATAGGCATCTGCGTCTCGTCTCATTTATCCGTGTCCATCTCAAAGGCCCCATTTCAAAGGCCTATTCCATGGACCCATTCCATAGACCCATTCCAGGGACCCATTCCAGGGACCCATTCCAGGGAACAATCGCCTGCAGCGTACATCCCTTCCCAGGCTCTGAACAAACGTACATCACGCCCCCAACTCCTTCCACCTGTTCCTGAAGCCCCACCAATCCAAAGTGCTGCTCTTGCGTCAGGGCGCTCAGCTTCCTCGGCGGTTGAAAGCCAACGCCATCATCCGCGACGGTGAGCGCCAGCGCCTCCTCTGCCATCACCTCTAGTTGCACAAGCACCTCAGTGGCAGCCGCGTGCTTCTGCACATTCAACAGCGCCTCCTGGGCAAAGCGGTACAGGACAAGGCAAACGTCGTCCGGGATTTCGAACTCATCCAGATTGGCGGTCTTAAAGTGAATTTGAAACGGCGCCCGGGCCTTCACTTCTGCGATGAGCGATTCCAGCGCCGGAACCAGGCCCAGCGCGTCGAGAGCCGGAGGGCGTAAAGATGCGCATACCTGGCGCACCTCCTTGATAATTTCGCGCACCTGGTTCTGCAAAACCAACAGTTGTTCTGCTTCCTTTGCATCTGTCTGCCGCCGTGCCTGTGACAGCCGGTAGTTCAACCCCACCAGCGCCTGGATAGTGTGGTCGTGCAGGTTGCGCGCCACCCGCTTACGCTCCTCCTCCCGCGCCTGGACGATCTGCCGGTGCAGGCGTTTGAGCTGCGCTGAGGTATGGCGCACTTCTGACAGCAACAATTCATTCTCCAGCGCTGCCCCTGCCTGCTGTGCGACCACCTCCAGAATTTCCAGGTCTCGCGTCACCAGTTCAGCAGCGCCTCGTTTCGTGCCCAACACGAGCAGCCCCTGCGGCCTTTCGCGCGTGCCAAGCAGCAGCCATAACTGCGGCCGGTTACCCAGAAGTTGCTTCTGCTCTCTTCTAGAAAGCGTTAACAGCTTCTCTAACTCACGGCCCCGGCCAATCATTTGCCGACCTTGGGCATAAAGAGTTGAGAGGAGCGTGACCGCTCGTTCCTCCCCCCAATCATAGCGGCGGCTGGTCACGGCTCCTGCAGAAGAAGCGACGAGCACGCCATCGCCCAGCAAGACGGCGGCATACTCCAATTGTAAAACCTTCAGCAATGCGCGGCAGAGGGCCTCGCCAATACCGGCGCTATCTCCACGCGCATCTGCAACCGACTGGCTAACCTGCCATACTGCGGCCCGGTCATCATACCATCTTCCATAGAAGATACGGTCTACACCCCGTTGCAGCGCCCTGTAGAGAACGGGAATGGTGATGATCAGGAGAATGGTCACGCCAAACTCCGCCGGAGTAACCACCCATTTGCCATCTGCGACAAGGTGCGTATAAGCCAGATAGAGAACACCGTACACAGCCCCCACCACCAGAGCCACCAGCGTATAGACAATCCCGCGATTCACATATCGTTCCATCCGCATCAACCGGTGGCGGCCAATGGCGTAAGCATAGCCCAACGGCAAAGCCGGCAGCGCCAGGAGCGTTATGTCATACGATAGCAGCGGCTGGTCGAACAACGCATCGGGAATCAACGAGAAGAGGACGAGGGGAATGAAAGCCAGCGAAGCGGACAGGGCCGCTATGCCCGTCTTGGACCGCACTGGCAGCGGTTCCTCGCGCCACGAGACGCGGACCAACACGGCCACAGAAAGCAACAGCAGCAGGCCAACCCACAGCAGCTTGATAGACAACAGCAGGGCAGGCGCCGCTATCGACAACCGCCACAGGTCAAGGAGGCTGAGAACCAGAGCCAGGGCATACAGATAAAGAATGTAACGAACGCGACGGCGCGAGGAAGGTCCATCGACCAGGAGCAGATGAGTATGAAGCGCCAGCGGCGCCGGCCACCATAGCAAAAAGTTGAAGGCCCAGCTACTCCAGAGAGGGCCGGAGGCAGATACCGCCCACAGGCTCAGGGTCGCAGCAAATGTCTGGCAAAAAAGAAAGAAAATGGTCACCAGACCAGTGGAGGGGCCAAAGGCCAGGACCAGCAGCCCCAGCAACCAGAAGGAGGATGCGACCAGCGTTGGGGAGAGGCGACTGAATAAAACAGTAAACGGCTGCGCCACATCGCTCTGGTATGCCCAGCTCAGCCCGCTATACGACTCCCGTAACAGTACGCCACCCGTCCAGATAAGAGCGGCCAGCGTGCATAGGGCTACGAGCGACAGCGCGTAGGGCCGAATGTTGAAGCGGTCGCGAAGGAGGTCGTCAGCAGAATTACGGGTAAAAAACCTCTTCCGCAGAAAGTGGTGGATCCCAGTGGTACTCTTTTTGTCCATCATAATGACCAAAATCGTGACTACCCGCAGCAACTCCTCGCCGACTAAATCCCATTTTGCCTGGTGCATAGGTATAGTGAGGTTCAGTGTGATGCCAGTCGTTCCAATCAACAGAACCGCCAGGGCTTGTCCAATACTGATTAACTCCATCAGAACGATAGGAGTTGCAACTAAAGGTGTTATACCCAATGTGAGTGATATTTACTGTTGGCCACTGTGTATAGCGGTTCATTATTGTACCTCCTGCACTATTTGTTGCGCTCGGTTAAGGGTGTCGAGCGCTTCAGTGGG
>CAZRTM010000189.1:0-3733 GCA_964602995.1 uncultured Ardenticatenaceae bacterium | reverse complement strand
AAGCTGCACAAGAAATTCCCACAGTATGATCAGCAGCACCACGCTACCTATCGTCCATAGATTGGCGTTGGCGCCGCTAATACGATCCCAGAGCCGCACCGGCGCCGGGTGGGAAGGGGGCGGTGTGACAGTTACCGAAGCCATCGCAACCTCCTCTTACTCGTTTTCCTGTTCTTTATGCATTCTTACTTCGGCTGCCAGGTGTTCCCAGATTTGAGCACGTAGATCGCCATATGCTTTGCTGGAGCGGAGCGTCCTGGGGGAGCGAGGGCGAGGCAAATCGACCTCGAAGACCTGTTTGATACGGCCCGGACGCGCGGTCATCACCAGAATGCGGTCGCCCAGCGTAATCGCTTCGTCGACGCTGTGTGTGATGAAGATCACGGTCTTTTCTGTGGCCGACATGATCTGAGCCAGCTCTTCCTGCATCAGCTCGCGCGTAATCAGATCGACCGCTGCGAACGGCTCGTCCATGAGCAGAATACGCGGCTCAATTGCCAGGGCACGCGCCAGGCCCACGCGCTGGCGCATACCACCGGACAACTCGCGCGGGTACGCATGTTCAAATCCTGCGAGGCCAACCAGGCGGATGTAGTAGCGCACTTTCTCTAGAGCTTCGGCATTCAGCCGGTTTTGCATCTCCAGGCCAAAACAGACATTCTTTTCCACAGTGCGCCAGGGCATCAATCCATAATCCTGAAAGACCATGGCTCTTTCTGGCCCCGGTCCTTTTATCATCTTGCCATCGATCGTGATGTCTCCAGCCGTAGGTGGTTGCAGTCCAGCGACGACGTTGAGGAAAGTGCTCTTGCCACAACCGCTAGGACCGACGATGGTGATAAACTCGCCCGCCTTGACCGACAGAGAGAAATCTTCCAGCGCTACCAACACGCTGTTATCTCTGCTGCGTTGATATTCAACCCGCAGATTGTGCGCCTCAATCAAGCTGGCTTTATTCGCATCCATATTTCGGTCGTTTTTTCCATAACTACTTTGAACGGATGAAAGTAGTGCTTCCCCAACCCCAATATCGACTCGATTCACATCACTCATTTCGCCTCTTCCTAGAGTTCCAGGTATCGTGACCTGGACGGTGCGTGCAGGTCTCGCAAGAGCCTACTACGCGCGCTCATAACACAACGACGCCCAATGACGTCTATTTACACGGTTGAATGGTGCGCGGGTATTGCGAATCAATCACTCAGCGCCATCGATGATGCCTTGCTTGTAGGCTTCGATGGCTGCTTCCAATTGTTGCTGTGAATTAGCGATGTGTTCCTGGATGAGTTTTTCGGCTGTCTCTATTTCACCGCTCTGTAGGGCGCTATATATCTGCTGGTGCTCAAGCATCGTCTCAGCGGCGCGGCCGGGGATGTTCGCCGCGACGCGCCGGTAGCGCCGGATGGAATCGTTGAGGCTGTGTAAGGTCTGAATGAGGAAATCGTTCCCGCAGGAATCGATAATTATATCGTGGAACTCGGCGCCAATTTCGGTAACAGTAAGCACGTCGTTCTGTTCCACAGCTGCGTGCATCTCACGCAGCAGGCTATTCAACTTCTTGAGCTGACGGTCCCCCATACGCTGCGCAGCTAACCGGAGCGCAAGCCCTTCCAAAACGCCACGTACAGCATACTTTTCGCGTAGCTCTTGAAAGGAAAGCTCGGCCACGCTGACGCGCCCACCAGGGCTGCGGGCCACCAGCCCTTCATTGGCCAGGCGGTCAAGAGCATCGCGAATGGGTGTTCGGGAAACACCCATTTGTTCCGCCAGTTGTTCCTGCAGCAGCGTCGTTCCCGGAGCGAGACGGCCGTTGATGATAGCAGTGCGCAAATGATCGTAGACCCGATCACGTAGGGAGGGAAGACGATCAATGCTTAGTTCAAACTGCCCATCAAGGGAATTGGATGATTGCACGACATTTCTCCCAACAACTAGCTCGCATCCGGGATACTGGATTCTGGATACAGGATACAAAACATTCTAGCAACTGAATTTTTGCTTGTCAAGGCCCAACTGACTGCGGGAGAGCTGGACGGCGTGCCTTAATCGCTGCAATTAATGGATGAGGCGCTGCAAGGGTGTCTCTATTTTGTGTGCGAGAGTTTTATCGCCGGTGGTTTTGAATAGGACAGGTTTGTGCTGGTGGATAGAGGATGGGAAGTGGCCAGGGCTACTGGTAGGCCACACTGGAGGGCCAGCCTGCGCAATGGCCGGCCCTCCAGTGTGGCAGGGAAGGCAGAAACGTTGCTGATTACGTGGCCCTCCTGCGTATTTGGAGTCGAGGATGAGGATATTTACGTGACCGGCAGCGCACCGGACCGGGTAATTGGGATACAACGACGCGCGGTCAAGTGTTGACCGCGGTCATTACCTCTTCAGCGAACCATTGCATCTGGTCCAGCGTTTCCTCGACGGTGCTGGTGCTGAAGACGAGCGAGCAGAAGTGGGTGACGCCTGCTTCGGTGAACTGGTTGATTTTCTCCAGGATGGTGTCGGGGGTGCCGATGAGGTTGTACTCCTCCACGCGGCTGAGGTCCTGATCCTTCAGCGTTGACTGTTTCAGGGAGAGGATGTGGTGGTACATGCCGCTCTGGCGGAAGGTGGCGCGGGCCTCTTCATCCGTCTTGCCTAAATGGGCGATGAATTGGGGGGCGATGGTGATTTGCTGCGGGTCGCGCCCGGCCTCCTCCGCCGCCTCGTGAATGATGGTCACGAACTCGCGGATTTGAGCCGGCGGCATCACGGCCGAGAGCCAGCCCTGACCCAGGCGGCCGGCCCGCTGCGCACCCGCTCGTGAATTGCCGCCAACCCAGATGGGCAGCGGTTCCTGGTACGGTTTGGGATACATCTCAACATCCTTAAACGCCCAATATTTGCCCTCGTAAGTGGCGCGGCGCTGGCTGAACAGCGTCTGCAACGCTTCAATGCCTTCTGTCACCATCTCACCGCGGTTGGCATCCTGGGCGAGACGCGGGTTGACCGATTCAAACTCTTCGCGATAGGCTCCGAGGCCCACGCCAAGAATGAGGCGCCCGCCGCTGAACTGGTCCAACGTCATCACCTGCTTGGCCAGCACCGTCGGCTCGCGCATGGGCAAAACGGTAATCGCCGTGCCCAGGCGGATTTTCTCAGTGGCGGCGGCGGCGAAGGAGAGGCTGATAAAGGGATCATAGTAGTTGGGCGGCGTGTCAAAGCGCTCGCCGACATATCTCTGAGTGCTGAGGTGGTCATTGGCGAACGCGCCATCGTAGCCAAGCGCCTCGGCATGACGCGCCATCTGCTCGATGACCTCGCGGCTGGCGAAGGGGATTGGATAGCACAACCCCTCCGTGCAACTGGGCAAAGAAACACTGAATTCTATGTTGGTCATAATATTGTCCTTTTTTTGGTTAT
This sequence comes from uncultured Ardenticatenaceae bacterium, assembly GCA_964602995.1. GTDB lineage: Bacteria > Chloroflexota > Anaerolineae > Promineifilales > Promineifilaceae > JAAYYY01. The sequence continues at coordinate 340 of CAZRTM010000189.1, read as the reverse complement.
GCCTGGTTACGCCATACTAACGGCCCAACAAGGTATGAACTTCAGGCCACACTTCTTGGGCGAAACGTTTTAAGTTCGGCGCAAAGTCTTCTCCCTGTGGAGGATGGGGCAAATAGGTAATGTTTGTGACGCCTGCTTCCACGACCTGCGCCACCATCTGCGCCACCTCCTTGGGCGTGCCGGCCCAGGCGAAGGCATCAACGAACTCGTCTGGCACCAGGTGCGCCGACTCCAGAGAGAGCTGTTCGTTCTGCTGGCGACAAACTTCTTCCAGCTCTTCCGGCACTTCCAAACCCATGCTATGCACGAAGTTGCGGTCGGGGTAACTGCCCATCAGCAA
>CAZRTM010000188.1:2775-4083 GCA_964602995.1 uncultured Ardenticatenaceae bacterium | reverse complement strand
ACCAGGGCGTGCTCAGGTCTGCGCCAAGCACCACCGTCTTCAGAAAGTTGGTGGCGTCGAGCTGTAAAATGTGAATCCAGTATTCCTGCGGCAGCTTAATGAAGATCCAGATGAAGGCGGCAGCGCCAAGGATGTATCGCTTTACCAGCCGCTGCGGATCCCAGCGCAGGCTCACCATTTCGTAGAAGATGAAGAAATACTCGAAGGTATTGGGGAAGAGGAGCAGCAACCAGCGCGCCCCTGTCAGTTCAAAGAGGGTGACGCCGGCCAGGCGATAGTACCAGAGCACGCGGTTTGTCTGCACAGCAAAGAGGTGGCTCCAGTTGCGCAACGTGGCCATGTAAGCCACGGCCAGATAGTAGATGTCCAGCGCCTTGTCGTAACCCTGGTAGTTGGTCAGCGGCAGCGATGTGAACGTCTGGAAGATGGTCTGGTCGCTGGCGTCCAACAGCAGGGCGGCCAGAACGCCGGGCAGCGGGTAGCGGGGAATGGACAGGGGGATGAGGAAGCGGCCCAGTACAACCGCCCAGAAGACCAGCATATCCACGTTAACGCCATCAATGAAGATATAGGCTGGGTACATCGCACCGTCCGCAACTAGACACAAATCAGATACAAATAAGTTGCCTGGGTCTTGAAGTGCTCTGGTCGATAAGTTACTGTCAGACTATTGGTCAGCTAGACCACTCCCATTATACTGCCCTTTATACAGCCGTTTGCCCATGCTGCAATTACACCGCCCCTTCGCGAATGAAACAGGAGGTTCTCATGATACAGATGCTCACTCGTTACTGGTGGGTGTTGGCGCTGCGGGGGGTAGCCGCCATCATCTTTGGCATTCTGGCGCTGGTATGGCCAGAAATCACGTTGTTGACTCTGGTTTTGGTGTTCGGCGCCTATGTACTCATAGACGGTATCTTCTCCGTCATCATCGGTATCCGTACCTACGGCGAGAGCGAACGGTGGTGGGCCAGCCTCCTGGCAGGGATAGCCGGTATTATCATTGGGATACTCACCTTTCTGTGGCCCGACGTCACCGGCCTGGTCCTGCTCTATTTTATTGCCGCCTGGGCCATCGTGACCGGCATTCTTGAGATTATGGCAGCCATCCAACTGCGGCGCGTGATTACGGGTGAATGGCTGATGATTCTGAGCGGCATTCTCTCTGTAGTCCTGGGCCTTGTGCTGGTGCTATTTCCCGAGGCCGGCGCGATTGGGCTGATTTGGGTCATTGGCGCTTATGCGATTCGGGTTGGGCTGGTGTTTATCTTCCTGGCTCTTCGCTTGCGTAGGGTGGGGCGGGCTGTG
>CAZRTM010000188.1:0-2765 GCA_964602995.1 uncultured Ardenticatenaceae bacterium | reverse complement strand
CGGCGCTGGGGCGGGGGGGGGCGGGTTTGGCACCGGGGGTCTGGGGGGTGCGGGAGATTGGAGATTGGAGAGTGGAGATTGGAGATTAGAGATTGGAGATTGGCCGCAGATGGACGCGGATGGGGAGTGGGGGGGCATGTTATAGCTGCTAGCATGTAGTGGAGGAACTGTAGAAAGGAGTGTCAGATGGACGATGGTGTCCGGCCCAATATTTTGATACTTTGTATGGATCAGTGGGACAGGCACATGGAGCTGCCGGACGAGGTTGAATTTCCGGCAATGGAGCGTCTGGAAGCGCAGGGGGTTAGCTTTGACCACCACTACTGCACGATGCCCATTTGCACTCCGTCGCGGGCTACGATGTGGACCGGGGTGCACGCTGCCCAGACGGGGGCTTACGAGAACACCAACTATGGCTGGATTGAGGGGCTGTCCCATGAGATCCCGACCATTGGCCACATGTTGCGTGAGCAGGGCTACTACACGGCGTTCAAGGGCAAATGGCACCTGTCGTGGCTGGAGCACAGCGAAGATGCGCTGGAATCCTACGGTTTCTCCGACTACCAGCAGTGGGGCGAGATGTATGGAGGGCCGCTGGAAGGCGCGATGCTTGACGGCACGGTCGCTTTCGAAACCGTGGACTGGCTGGAGACAAAGGCGCCTACGCTGGACCAGCCGTGGCTGCTGGTGAGCAGCCTGGTCAATCCACACGATATCATGTTCTACCTCTCCGATCCAGTGGAGATGCCGCCGCCCGGCGGGTCAATGGGGCCGCTGAAGACGCCGCAGCAACGTCTGGGATGGTTCGATAAACAGTGGGATATCGGCCTCCCGGACAACTTCGACGACGACCTCGAGCTACAGCCGTATGGGGTCCACGTCTATAAGGAGAGCACCGATTTCAACTATGGGCGCGTCCCCGACAATCGCACAGACCTCTGGATCAGGCGACGCAACTACCTGGTCAACTGCATGCGCCTGGTGGACGCGCAGTTTTACCGCATTTTGGAATCGCTGGACCGCAATGACCTGTGGCAGAATACGGTGGTCATTTTTACCAGCGACCACGGGGAGATGAATGGCGCCCACAAGATGACCCAGAAAGGCGCTATCCACTACGACGAGGCTACTGTCGTGAACCTGACTGTCTGTGTGCCCGGCGGCCCTCAGGGCAAGCGGACCGCTGCTGTCGGATCGCACCTGGACCTGGCGCCCACGTTGCTGGAATTTGCGGGGCTGAGCGAGGACGAAATCAATGAACGCTACCCGCATCTGAAAGGGCGAGGTTTGAAGAGCGTGGTGCTGAACCCGGCTGAGGACGGGCCGCGCGGCAGCGCGCATCGCCCCGGCGACGGCGCCCTGCTCTGCTGGGACTCGCTTGGCTCGGTCGACTTTGAATTTGCCAAAACGGGCGCTTTCAAATCGCTGAGTGTGATGGACCTGTCACCAGGAAATGAGTTTACGGATGTGGACGCCAGGCTGCAGGAGGTGGGTGAGAAGTACGGCGCGCCTGATTTTAGCCTGCGCGCCTTATACCGCGCCGTGGTAGACGGCCAGTATAAGCTGGTGCGCTGGTTTAGCCCGCTGGAGTATGGGAACCCGGCCACGTTGGAAGAGCTGTACACAACCGGCGACGTGACCCTGCATGACCTGGTAAACGACCCTGGCGAGCTAGAAAACATTGGGCATCCGGACCACCCTGACCACGACCCGGCGCTGGTGAAGCGGATGTTAGAGAAGCTCCATGCCCTGGTTGAGAAAGAGCTTGGGGAAGACCGGCCTCCGTTTGACCTCGACATCTTCGGCACGCGCCAGGTGATGTACAACGTGCCGTCTGCCGGGGTAGAGGGGCAGGCATCTGCTGATGGATGAGATACTCGGCTATTTGACCGACGCCTTTAGCCTGTCGTTCGTGATTACCAGCATGTTCGGGCCAGGGCTGGGCCTTACTGTCAGGCAGGTTATCGAGCCGCTTAAGAACCTCGCAACCCTGAATTGAAACCGTAGAAACGACGAAAGCATCCACGATGGAACCGACGCAACAAGAGCAAACTTTGCAGACGCAAATCGAGCAACCGGGGCTTAGCAAGCTGCGCGAGGCCGTTGCCAACCGCCCGGAAGGCCCGCCGCACCCTCCCAAGCGCCGCCTGCCCAGCCGCGCTACGCTGCAACAGGATGTGCTGGCGGGGCTGAACGACGCCATCACCAGCGTGCCTGATGGACTGGGCAACGGCATTCTGGCCGGGCTCAATCCGCTCTACGGGCTTTACGCCGGCCTGGCAGGCCCGATTGCCGGCAGCATCTTTTCCAGCTCCAGCCTGATGGTCATTACATCCACCAGCGCCTCTGCTCTGGCGGCGGGCCAGGCGCTTGCTGGGCTGCCAGCGGCACAGCGTGACAGTGCGTTGTTTGCAATGGTCATCCTCATCGGCGTCATTCAGATTGTGTTGGGCCTATTGCGGCTGGGACAAATGCTGCGCTTCGTTTCCTTCTCTGTAATGACCGGTCTTCTGGCCGGCGTCGCCGCCCTGACCGCCCTGAGCCAGTTTTCAACCGTCACCGGCTATGAAGCAGGCGGCGGCAATTCAGTGTCCCGCGCCTTAGACGTTTTGTTCAACCTGAACCAGGCTGACCTGTCATCGCTCGCGGTGGCTGCATTGGCAATGGCCCTGGCCATTGTGCTGCCGCGCACGCGGTTGGGCACCTATGGCACACTGGCGGCCATCGTCATTCCCTCGCTGCTGGTGGCGTTCTTGCAGTGGGAG
>CAZRTM010000187.1:0-4350 GCA_964602995.1 uncultured Ardenticatenaceae bacterium | reverse complement strand
GGCAGCACGTTGAAATCTTTCAGCTCAAGCATCGCTTTCCTTATTTCCCGCTAAGCATCATCATCGTGCTCAGATCTGCACCTTTTCTGAGCGCGACGATACGTGCCTTACCCTCTTCCAGGCTTAACCGTCGTTGAATTACATTCCGTCATGAATTATACTACTGCCCGTTGTAAGGTCACGAGCCACTGCCGCCCTGATGCGGCAGCCACCAGCTTCTCTCCACCACACCCCGGCCAGGACTACCTATCTAATAACGTAGTTGGCCAGCGCCTGCCGCCCCATGATCGCGCGTTTCTCAACGGGCGGCTGGTTTGAATATGCTGGTTTGAGTAAGGTAGTAAATGAATGAAATGTAAGAACGCTTTTCGCCCAGTTGTGCTCCTCTCTCTCTTTGCCCTGCTCCTTTCTTCCCTGGTTGCGGCTGTCGTCGCTGCTCAGGCGCCCGAGCAACCGGCCATTGCCAGCGGACCTCAACCCCTGGCGCTGCCTGCTACTTCCCAGGCAGCGGCTCCTGAGGGTGCAGGGGAGATGCACCTTTTCTTGCCCGCCCTCATTGCTCCGCCGTCGGACCTGGAATGTGCGCCTAACAGCCAGGAGCAGCAAATTGCGGAGATGATGCGCAACCATCCGCAGCAAATGCGACCGTCGCTGACCTGTGATCCGATTCTGGCCCAGGTGGCGCGGGAGCGGGCCGAAGATATGCGCGACCGTGCTTACTTCTCACACACCAACCCCGACGGCTACGGCCCCAACTATCTGGTGCGCCAGGCTGGCTATCCCCTGCCTGATTTCTATGGCAACGATCCGGCGGCTAACAACATCGAGTCAATTGCAGGCGGCTACCCGACCGCGGCTGATGCCTTCCAGGGCTGGATGGATTCGCCAGGCCACCGTGCCCACATTCTGGGCGAACACGCTTTCTATGCTGAGCAGATTGAGTATGGTATTGGCTACGCGGCGGGTGGACCTTTTGGTCACTATTGGGTGGTGATTACGGCGCGGCGTGGGTAGCCAGTCGTGCCGTTTCACCCCTACTCTAACTGAATCAACTCCTGCCCCGCATCCGCCGGCACCCCAAACAGTTCCAGTGCGCGCTGGCGTAGCCGTTGGACCACAGACGCAGGTTCGCGGCCGCGCAGCGGAACCTGGCCGCCGGCCATGGAGCCGTGCCCACCGGCCATCCCCTGGCGGCCCACGATGGCCTGTGCCACATGGCCCGCGCCGCCGTGACGCCGCCATGTGCGCACTGCCAGGCGCAGCGTATCGCCATAGACGCCGAAGCAGATGACCCAGCGCGTGCCCTGTAGCCGCAGCAGCCAGTCGGCCACTTCGGCAACCATATCCGGATAGGCCATCTCCCCTACATCTGCAATCAACACGTCTTCATAGACCCGCGCCGCTTTCAGCGCGGTGCTGAAGCTGCGGAAGTAGGCTGGTGCCACCTGCGACTGCTCGATGTCCAGCAGCGCCTCGTAGTCGGCCAGCGTGCGCAAATAGACGTAAGCACGCACGTCTGCTTCGTCCACCGGCCGCGCCAGCGCCATTGTGTCGCTTTTGATGCCATAAAAGAGCGCCGTGGCCAGTTTCGTGTCGGGCATCAACTGCGCTTCCTGCAGATATTGGGTCACAATCGTCGATGTCGCTCCCAGAGCCGGCCGCACGTCTACCAGCGGTACATTTACATTGTCCAGGTTGGGGTAGGGCGGATGGTGGTCAATCACCGCCAGCACCGTCGCTTCTGGCGGCAGGGGGTTGTTGCCGGCTTCTGGCTGCGTATCAACCAATATCACCGGGCACGAAGGGAGGGCGCCGCTAATCAGGTGTAGCTCCACGCCCAGATAGTCCACCAGCGCCCGGTTTTCGGCGCGGCCAATGATGCCGTTGTACCAGATTTCAGCGCTCACCCCGTACCGTTGCCCCAACAAAAAGGAAAGCCCTGCTGCCGCGGCGATGGCGTCTGGATCAGGGTCGTTGTGTGGCAAGATGACCACATCTGTGACCCCGCTCAGCAGCTCCTCCAGCCGGTTCAGCGCTTCCCGTGTTTCCATAGATGCTTACGCTTCTGCTGTCTCGCTGCTTTTGCGAAGGTTGCCGTCTTTGTCTGGCCTGGTTGCCTCGTTGGGATGGAGGTACACGCGTTGTATGGGGTAGGTCAGCTCCACATCAGGATGTTCGGCGAATGCTTCCAGGATGCCTTCCCAGATAGCTGCCTCGCTGCCACGCCGCTGCCGTGGGTCGCAAAGATAGCGGGCAGTGAGCAGTACGCCGTTCTCTCTGACCCGCGTGTAGACGATGGGCGTCAGCTTGTCGTAACTCACCAGATAGCGGCGCGCCGCCTGCTGCACCCGGGCCTCGGCCGTTTCGGCCATGATGGCCGAATTCCGCTCCACCACGTCGAGGATCAGCTCCTTGGCCTTTTTCCAGTTGCTTTCAAAGGTCACCAGCACAGGGATTTCGTTCCAGATATAAGTGATGCCCTTATGGTAGTTGGCCACCGCTTCAGAAAAAATCATCTGGTTGGGAATGTGTACGACGCGCCCTGTGCTCTGGTCAGCCTCAACCCAGTTCCCAATTTCCAGCACGCTAAACTGGAAAATGCGCACATCGACGACATCGCCCGCGGTTTCTCCGATCTGAATGCGGTCTCCCACTTCGAATGGCCGGTAGCTGAGGATAAAGAACCAGCCAAAGATGTTGCTGATCGGCTCGCGCAGGGCCACAGCCAGACCGGCGGACAGCAAGCCCAGATAGGTAGCCAGCGAGCCGCTGCCCACCAGCCAGATTCGCCCCAGCACAAAGATGCCCAGAACGAGTGTGGTGTACTCCACCACCTTGCGCCAGCGGTGGTAGAGGGTCATGTCGTCGGTGCGGCGGCTGACCAGGTTCATGACGACCCAGCGCACCAGGAAGATGCCCAGTACCGTCAACAGGGTGCCAATCAGCCGCCACTGCAGGAGAGGATTGACGCCCAGTGTGTTCTCTAGAAATGTCAGAAGTGCATCCATAGAGTTCTTTTATATGCGTTCGCCGGAGATATTCAAAATTGTAGCAGGAAAGTATAAGCGGTTGCTGTGTACAATGGTCAGTGAGGCAGCGTCGCTCTGTTGGGGTGGAGGAGGCAGCCGTTCAGGGCGTGCAAATTGGTTCTTGACATAGAACATTTTTTCTATTACTCTGTGTGTAACTATTTGGTTACACTTGTTTTTCTAAAGTAGAAAAGGAGAGTCCGGCATGGATATGATGAGGGTGGAGTGTAGTATCCGGATAGAGGCGCCCACAGAACGAATCTGGCAGGCTTTGACCGAGCCAGAGCAAATTTTGCAGTGGTTCACGCCCGGCCTATCCGGAGCCGGAGCGCAAATGGTGCGCGATGAAGATGATAGGCTCATCGTGCAGTTTGGGCCGATGGGGGTGCCATTTGCTGTGTTCGAATCTGTTGTGGAACCGCAGCAGCTCACGGTTCGTACCTTGCCAGACCGCATCGTGACGACGACCTACACCTTGCAAGAGGAGAAGAATGGCGCCAACGTCAACGTCATGGTGGATGGGTTTGAAGCGCTCAACGGCGATGCGCGCCAGGATAGGGTGGCCCTGAGCAGTGCGGGGTGGGAGATGACGCTGGAGAATCTGAAAGCGTTTATCACCGGAGCCGAATTATCGTTTCCCTATGCGTCTGTCGGTCCTCTGTTTGGCTACTGGCGTGAGACGCCACAGGCGCTGGCAGCGGAACGTAGCATCTGGATCGACGCGCCACGTGAAAAGGTGTGGCAGGCAGTGACCGAGCCAGAGAAAATTACATCCTGGTATTCACCATCAGTACCCTGGGAGCTGACCGCGTTGGAAGTAGGCGGGCGCTATTCGGTGCCCAACCCGGAGTCAGAGACCGGGGTGTACGTCGAAATCATTGAACTGCTCGACCCGCCGCGCCAGATTGTGACGCGCATTGTGCCCGAACCGGGGAGCGGCGTCGTCAAAGGGCGGACATATACGCTGGAGGAGGAGAATGGCGGAACGCGCCTGACGGTCACGCTCTCCGGTTACGAAACGGTGCCGGAAGAGGCGCGCTGGAGCAGCATGGAACAGGACACGTTCGGCTTTGGCATGATGTTGCAGAACGTCAAAGCCGTGTTGGAAGGCGAAGAGCTTCCCTATCCGTTTGGCTTCTAACCTGACCCTGATGCACAAGGAGCAAGATGCGTCCGGCCGCGCACGGGGGATGTATCTTGCTCCATTGCCTATCTGCGGATATTTGTATGGCTGTCTATTGCTCTGTTAACCAGAATTTTGAAAGCTGCTGTGGCCGGTCTCGTTATTGCTGTGGCCGGTCTCCCGACCGAGCCACCTGTC
>CAZRTM010000186.1:0-4373 GCA_964602995.1 uncultured Ardenticatenaceae bacterium | reverse complement strand
GCTCAAAATAACCAACGCCATGCTTGTAAAGGGTCATGTGGGTGATGGGTAAGGTGGACATCTGTTGAAAACTCCTCTCCTGCCAGAAGAAGTGGCCGTTGGTTATGCCAATTCTAGCTCTGGCTCATGAACTGATTGCCGAACGTGTATGGGGGTCCGTTTAGCCTGACTGGTACGTAAGCGCCACATGCCGCTGAGCAGACCAAGCGCCATCCAGAAAAGGACGGCCGGCTTGGCCCCTGGCGCCAGGGCATCGGTCAGGCCATATACGTGCAAGGCCACAATCGTTGCCAGCAGGCCCAGGGCCAGTGGCCTGAGGGCATCCTTTCTCTGCGCCATCTTCCAGACCATGACGACGCTCACGGCCAGGAGGGCCAGATAGGCAATGAGGCCGGGCAGCCCCGTATCCAGGCCCACCTGCAGAAAGATATTATGAGCATGTGCTATATCGGTCGAGTAGGCAATGGGATAAAGCCGGCTGGCAACGCGCCGGAACGTGCCCAACCCGGTACCCGTAAACGGAAAATCGCCCAGGGCGACGATGGCCCACTCCCACACTTCATAACGAAAGGCCATGGTTGAAAAGGTGCCAATTGCGGTCTCGGTCGAAATCTCTGGGTTATCCATTGCCCACAAACGCGGCCACAGGCTAATACCGGCGACAACGACGACCAGCGTGAAAACTGAGAGCGCCAGCAGAGAAGGTCGTCGCCAGCGGGAGCTGTCTGGCAGCAGCACGGTCCACAATAGCCAGAGCAACATGACGGCCGCCAGCGCACCCATCCAACCACTGCGTGACTGAGTCCACAACAGCAGCAAGCCGGCTGCCAGCGCCAGCGCGCCCGACAGCGCCAGGGCCACACGCCGGCGGGGCAGCAATCTCCAGCCAAGGACACCTGCTATGGCAAGTGGCAGAAGAAACAACGTGACTGCCGCCAGCTCATTCATATGCACGCCCAGGTCCGGCGCAGTGGGCAGCGTGAGAAGTTGGGGAGGCAAGAAAGGCAACAGGCGGCGTACAAATTCAACCTCATGCCGCCAGTCAGCGCTGACCATGCCCAATGCGCACATGCCCAGGGCGGTCAGCACAAAGATGCCAACCGCAAGCCACAGCTGCTTCCGCTCTATGATGATGACGGCAAAGTAGCGCCAGACGGCAAAACCCAGAATCAGCCCCGTTGCTTTGGGCAGGGTCAGGTCAGGATCAGCCGTAACCACTATGCCGGTCAATATGCCCACATTCCATAACAGCAAAGCGCCATTCAGCGGTGTGGAAGGCAGCGCTTCCCCTGTCGCCCGCCAGTAAAAGAGCCAGTTGGCGCACAACAGCACGAGCGCCAGCGCTGTGACTACCGGAACCCGGTCAGGAAAAAGAAGAAATGGAGCGCTAACGAGGAGGGTTGTGGATTCTAACCAGAAGATGCGGCGGCTACCAGGCTCAGTAGGCACCTTTCCCCCGTAGCACGACAAACGGCGTCTTCACAATAATGTAGAGGTCCATCCACAACGAGTAGTTTTGAATGTAGTACAGGTCATCCTCAGTGTGGAGATGCATCGGCTTGCTGGAGCGGCCGTTCACCTGCCACCAACCGGTCATGCCCTGTGGCACGGCGAAGCGCTTGTGCTGCCATGGCTCATACCTCTCGACCAGCCAGGGCAACTCCGGACGCGGCCCTACCAGGCTCATATCGCCCTTTAGCACGTTCAGCAACTGCGGCAGCTCGTCCAGGCTCGTGCGGCGCAAGAAGCGGCCGATGCGCGTCACTCGTGGATCATCCGGATGCTTGTGCAGCAAATCACCGTTGCCGTTTACTTTGTTCACCTTCGATTGTAGCTTCTCAGCATCCACCACCATCGACCTGAACTTAACCATGTCAAATTGGCGTCCGTTCTCCCCCACGCGCGTCTGGTGGAAGAAGACAGGGCCAGGAGAATCCAACTTAATCAAAAGGGCGATGATGGCAAAAAACGGAGCCAATAAAATGAAGAGCAGGCCTCCTACCACCAGATCGAACAAGCGCTTCAGCAACCGCTGATACTCGTTTAGAGCGGGGTCGCGCAAGTTGATCATGGGCAACCCACCAAAATCGTCAACCGTAGCCCGGTATAGAGCCAGGCTGAAATAGTCCGGCACCACGCGCATGTTGACAGGCAGATCGTGTAGACTAAACACCAGGCGGCTGACCTTGCCATAAGCATGTTGGGGTAAGGCAATCACCACATCATCAATCTGCTGCGTTTCAACCAGATCCCGCGCATCCCCCACGCGACCCAGCACATGAATCCAATCGGGGAACGCTTCTTCGCCATCGTCAACGTAACCCACAAGCTCCAGGCCGGTCCAGTTATACTCGCGGATCATATCACCCACGCGCTGCCCAACCTCGCCGGCGCCCACAATCAGCACACGGCGCGCCACCCCGGAGTAGGCGCCAACCTTGAAAATGATGCGAGCCACCACACGCCAGCCCAGTAACAACGCGAGATCCAGCACAATGAACAGCACAAACAGCCAGCGCGAAAATTCACGGAACGCAATATAAAGCAACCCGGCGAAAATCAACGCCGCCAGCGCCGTCGCCAGCGTCACATTCTGGAACTCGTCAACCACCTTGTAGGCCCGCTTGGGATCGTAGACGGAGAACAGCAAAAACGTCCCTAACCAGATAAAAGGCGTCAGAACGTAGAGGATGAGCGGAAGTTGCACATCGGGCAGCGGCACAATGAATGAGGAAGATGGCAGCTCAGGCCGTAAGGTACTGGCCAATACCAGGGCCGCAAGGGTTAGCCCTGTGTCTAAAATCATGGAGAGAATCGCGAAATTTACACTAAAACGACGTAACATGTTGTCCCTTGGTATTACCTGCTGACACCCTGACGTCGTCCGACGCTTCTACCCACTAACAGCACAACTATTTCGCTTACGCTTAACGGTTACAGAAGCCAAATCCGCACGATTGAACTGGTGGTATGTAAATGGTCCAATACAAGAGTTAACGCCGATCGACAATAATCGGGATTATAGCGCTAGAGTACTGTTTTGCAATTTAGACACGATAAGTTCTGTGTGAATCTCCTCTCAGTGCACCGCCCGTTCGCTAACTATGTACCAATCAGCACAAGCAAGCCTGCTCTCCGGACTGCAGCCATGGTACAGATTTAAAAGCTTACTCTTTGCTAAATTGACCGTTGCGCAGATTAAGCATCCCCAGCCTCTGGCGAACGACTCGAGAAATGAAAAGTGGGTTACCAATGATGTACCGCCGCCACAAGCGACGCGGCTCGATAATCAACCGCCCTAACCACTCCAGCCCATTAGCCGTCATCCAACGCGGCGCTCTCGTCAGATTCCCCGAAATGTAATCAAAGACCGCCCCACCCGTTAACGCCACATGCACATCCAGGGAATCCCAATTCTCCATCAGCCAACGTTCCTGCAGCGGCATACCAAAACCAACAACAAGGATGTCAGGTTTCAAAGCGTTTATCTCGCTAATGACGGCGTCGTTCTCTTTGCTCCCCGGTGTCTTATCAAAGTAGCCGTGATGTGTCCCGACCACCATGAGGTCAGGATAACGTCCCTTTAGGCGTACTGCCGCTGCATCAGCAACCCCATCTTTAGCTCCAAGGAGAAATAGCGAAAAATCGTTGACCGCACACAGTTCAGCCAGGTCCCACGCAAAATCGGCCCAGGTCATGCGTGGTGGAAGCTCGTGACCCAATATGCGGCCCGCCAGACGAATCCCGGCGCCATCTACACGAATCAACTCAACCTGATTAAGGAATTCCCAAAAGTACGGTTGCTGATAGGCCAGGTTAAAGGCGTGTACATTTCCTGAACCAATCAGGAGTTTCTTCTCTTGCTGAATGTAGTCAGTCATGATGGAGAACAGTTGAGCCTGGTCATAGACGTCAAACTGCACTCCGAGGAGGTTGAGTTTTTGATTCATAAAGTGCGAGCAGTAACTATGCCTGGTCTAGTGGAGTGCAAATCGCACAAGGGTAGAATGAGCACTAATTCCACCATGTCCCCGCCTGGATCAAATCCAGCACACAACGTCGAACGAGTTTTGCCAGCCATCAAGAACTGAGCGATGGGAGAAATCAGGCAACTTCAGCGCCTCTACCAACGCAGCCAGCGCTCCGGGTAAGCCATGTAAGTCACTGTATATTTCTTGTAGAGGCTGCCCGTTCAGGTAATCTAATACGCCGAAGAAATTCCTTTCAACCGCCGCCATTACCTGTTTCTCGTACTGTTGCTGCTTATGAGAAGGCAGCTGTAAATAAGAGCGGATTATGCAAAAATTACCGTCGAGGTCGATACAGAATGGATGGTCCTTATATAGACCATCCGGTCGCTGCAACGGAATGGT
>CAZRTM010000185.1:0-4539 GCA_964602995.1 uncultured Ardenticatenaceae bacterium | reverse complement strand
CCCAGCACCTTGCCCTCCACCGTGCCGTGGTTGACGCCATACTGGAACGTCGATCCCGCCGCCTTGCCCAGGATAGCCGTGCCCAAAGCTGAAATAGGAGACACGGGCACTTCGCCACTCAGAAGTTCACCCTCAACCAGCGACAGCTCCTGCGACGGGAGCAAGACAACCGTCAGCTCCTCGGTCTCGCCGGAGGGGTAGGTCAGCGACAGGTGAACCTGATGGCCTAACGCTATTACGTCAGACTGTTTCGGCCTCTCGGCTACCTGCGCTCCTCGGAGCACTTCCTTCACATCGCGCAGCCGCCGCTCCAGCATCTGGACATTCATCTGGCTATCCAGCAGATAGCCATCCTGGTATCCTTCGCCAGGATCACCCTGGTTTAGCTCCGCCAGGCGTTCCTGCGACTCCAGAATCACCTTCTCAAGCTGGGCTTGCCTGCGCTCCAACAACACACGGCCCAATGGCGTAACCACTTTCTCCATTTCCATGTTCATATCCTTTCTTCGATGATGAAAACGATACTTCTCATCTGGCTCACCCTGGCGAGTAAGCCTGGGTTCTGGGAACATCCCAGGGTAACTCCCTGGGATGTTCCCAGGGAATTACCCTGGAGCCAATTCCAGGGAATACTCTTCTGGCACCGGCAAAACACCATCCCAAACGATACGACGGAAATAATCTGGATCCGTATTACCTTCCGTATTAATCAGCAATACCTGTGACTGCTCATCCAGGCCTAACTGTTCTCTCAGCTCCGCGGCCCCTTCATAGCGCATGATAAAAGCCAGGGCGCCCAACGTCACCGCGCCCGACTCACCGGAAACGACAAACGGGTCTCCTTTCAGCGGCACGCCGTACATACGCATGCCACGCGCCGCCACGTAATCGGGAACACTCGCTATGTAATCGGCGCAGGCTCGTAGGATATTCCAGGCTACCGGGCTTGGTTCGCCACAAGCCAGCCCGGCCATCACCGTCTGCAAGTCGCCGCCGACAGCATGTGGCTGGCCATCGCCCACCACAACTGAGTGGTAGAGGCAGTCGGCCGTGCGTGGCTCCACGATCAGCGAGATCGGAGCGTCCTCGCCGAAACACTTCTGATAGTAGGCGAGGGCAGCCGCGGCGAACGCCCCAACCCCGGCCTGCAAGAAGATATGCGTCGGGCGGGCAACCCCCTGCCGCATCAGCCGGTTTTGCGTCTCGGTAAACAGCGTCGCGTAACCCTGCATAATCCACACCGGAATCTCGTCATAGCCGGGCCAGGACGTGTCGGAAATGATTTGCCAGCCATTGGCCTCAGCGTCAATCCGGCACTGTCTCACAGCGTCATCATAGGTGCCGTCGACCACGCGCACCTCAGCGCCATATTGGGCAATGCTATCAATGCGGGCTTGAGTCGTATGTTCATGTACGTAGATGACACAGGGAAAGCCCAGCTTTTGCGCCGCCCAGGCCAGGCCCTTGCCGTGGTTACCGTCGGTAGCGCTGGTGAAGGTAAGGTCACCCAGCTGTTGCCGGGTGTCGTCGGACATCAGTTCCACAAAAGAAAGACCCGACTGGCCCAGCTTCTCACAGATAAAGCGGTAGATGGCAAACGAACCGCCCAACGCTTTGAACGCGTTCAGACCCATGCGCGCCGATTCATCCTTCACCCAGATGTTGCCTACTCCCAGCCGCCGCGCCAGTTGCGACAGAGATTTTAATGGTGTTACTTCATACCCCGGAATCTGGGCGTGAAAGGCATGCGCCTCTTCAGAAACGCCATCAGGTAGCAGGCGGTCGACGACTTCCTTTGCTTCATCCAACGAGGCGTGCTGGTTCTTAATCCACTTCAATGGTTCGTCTGTCATAAATTCCAATCCTATTTCTTGTTTTTTTAATACAGGTTTTTTGGATACAGGCCCCACCCGAGGCAGCCTGAATACCAAGCGGGGCCTAAGCGTCTATGCCGGGTGGCCCGCCTCGCCCTAAATCGTCAACAATTTATATGAATGAGTTCTGTCTGGTCTGCCGCGTGAAGAATGCGCGTGCTGGTAGCAGTCGAGTGTTGGTGGCAAAAAAAGCAGCCGCAGTAACTGCGGCGCGCTATTTCCTGGCCAATCTCTCGTCCTGCACCTGCCAGGAATCATAACTCGCCTCCATCGCCATCGCGCATCCAGATTGCTAGCGGTGGGTTAAAGGCTGCAGAGAACAAGAGCGCCAGCCCTTTTCGCTGTGCCACATCATCCTCGGTGATAACGGTCAAATCGAGTAACGACTTCTGCTCGTACACGTCAGGGCCTGCCAGCTTACGCACCTCGCGCGCCAGCGCCTGGCCCAACGCCGTTCCCAACGCGTCCAACGCGGCGGAGCGAGTGCTGGCCAGCACCAATAATTGTACAGTCAGCTCCGGCCAGCCGCTTTCACCATTCTGCTCACGGGCCACACCCATGTCTCCAAACAGGTAAACGGCCAGAACGCGCTCATCAGATTCTGCCAGAACCTTCGCCACCCCTTGAGACAGGCCGACGCGAAATCGTTGCACGAAAGCCCAATCTCTGAATAACTGCTCTAGTTTACGCTTGCGTTTGGAGCGATTACAGGGAGCATAGGCTCGCTCCAGAGCATAGTCACATATCGTTTCGGCAACATCCTGCAGTTGCATCATGCCTGTTTCGTCAAACACCGCCTCTGTGCGGTCGATCATGGTTGCCACACCTATTTCCAATTCCCCAGGGCGTTCTTTTTCGCATCATGGCATACCATACCATGAAGGCAATGAAAAACGCATAGAAGCCCTGCCAGGGTGTATGAAAAAGGAATGAAAAACGTGCTACCGCTTACGCTTACCCAGAGTCCATGACGGCGCATCACTGGCCGGAAAAGATTCATCAGAGGCTATTTCCACTCTGTCCTCATTTTCCGGGTCAATGGAAGGCGCTTCTGGAACAGGATGATGCTGAATGTCACTCTCATTCTGGTCATCAAGGTCGTGGGCGAGGCTTTCTCGCCGGGGGCCTCCAGACATGTATCCTCTCTTGCCAATTTTGGCCTGTTTCACTTTGATCACCCCTTAGACGGTTTGGACCGTTAATGAGAGCATAACATACAACTCATTAAAAACGCATAGAAACCTGGCGTCATAGTATGGAAGCACCAATAAATCGCGGCGCTGTTCTCAATATCTTCTAGTAGAGGAGGTGGCGCTCCCGCTCCCACGCTTTGGCCAGCCTGATGCCAACTTGATACCGGCTTAACCTTATCCGCGCTTGCCTTCTTCGGCCCCCTCCCCAGAGACTTCCTCCGGACAGGCCAGCATATACCCCACCCCGGTATGCGTCACGATATACTGCGGATTGGATGGATCCGGCTCCAGCTTGCGGCGCAGATAACGCACGTAGGCTCGCAAATAATCCACATCATCCCGGTACTCCGGCCCCCAGACGGCGGCTAAAAGCTGGCTGTGCAACATCACCTGATTCTTGTGTATTGCCAGCTCGCGCAACAGGTTAAACTCAGTTTTTGTCAGAGCAACGCTCTTGCTGCCGCTTGTCACCAGGTAGCGGGCCAGATCAATTTCCAGCTCCCCACAGCGGATGATCGCCTCTCCCAGCGCGTTGCTGGTTTGCTGCGCCCGTTTCAAAACTGCCCGGATGCGCGCCAGCAGCTCCTTGGCGTCGAACGGCTTCGTCACATAATCATCGGCCCCGGCGCCAAACCCTTGCAGCAGGTCGGCCCGCTCCCCTTTTGCCGTCAACATAATAATGGGCACGTTAGAAAACTGGCGCACTCGTTCCGCCACGGCATAGCCGTCCATGCCGCCCGGCAGCATAATGTCCAACAACACCAGGTCCGGTTGCTCCAGCGCCACCAGCTCTATCGCGCGCTTCCCTTCACCGGCCGTCAGCACCTCAAAACCGGTCGCCGTCAGCACCTCACGCGCCAGTCGCACCAGTTTTGGTTCATCGTCTACGATCAATATCCGAGCCGTTGCCATCGCCAGTCCTACACCTTCTCCGCACCGGCAGCCATCCTATTCTCCCTCTCAACGGCTGCACTTGGCCCTGTGCGCGGCAGGGAAAAGCGCAGCGTGGTGCCCTCCCCCACCTTACTCTCTGCCCAGATGCGACCCCCGTGCGCCTCAACAATGGCCCGCGAGACAGGCAGGCCCAGGCCGGTGCCCGGCACATGGTGTCCTTCCGTGGCGCGCGCGCGGAAATATTTGTCAAATAGCGGAATCATATCTTCCGGCGAAATACCCACTCCCTGATCAGAAATACTGACAACGACGTCCTTCTCCCGCATCGCGCTGCGCACAACGATCAGCCCCCCCTCTGGTGAATATTTCAGGGCATTGTCCAGAATATTGCGCAGAACCTGCTTAATGCGGCGTGGATCGGCGTCTATCAACGGAAAATCACGGGGAAAGTCTAGCACAAAGTGATGCTTCGTTGTGCGCCGCTGCATCTCATCCGTCACTTCTCGCGCCAGCAGCGGCAGCCGGATCGGTTGCGGCTCAATCTCCAACAGACCGGCCTCAATCCGGCTCGTATCCAG
>CAZRTM010000184.1:0-4541 GCA_964602995.1 uncultured Ardenticatenaceae bacterium | reverse complement strand
AGGTCAAACTGGAACGTCAGCAGGTCCAGCTCTGGCAAGAACTCCTCCAACCGCTTCGCTGTATCCTGAGCATAGAAAAACTCGGCGTCAGCGAAGCGGGCGCGAATGACGTGTTCGTTGCCTTCGATGACCTGTTCCAGATGTTCGCTATCGCCGTTGCGTACCGAAATAAAGTAGGGCAACAGCTGGCCATTCTCATTCTGCACGGGGAAGTAACGCTGGTGCTTTTTCATCACGGCGACCAGCACCGCAGCCGGCAGGTCAAGGTACCGCTCGCTAAACTGGCCCAACAACGGTGTGGGCCGTTCAACCAGGTTGGCCACTTCCGCCAGCAGCGCCGCATCATCGGCGATGGTTCCGTCCTTCTCTTGCGCCAGTTGGACCGCGTTGGCGCGAATGATGGAACGCCGTTTCTCCACGTCGATGACGATGCCATTGGCAGCCATCAACTGTTGGTACTCAGAAGCACGCGCAATCTCAACCGGTGGCGAGTCGTACGGACGCAGACCACGGCTGGTGCGCCCGCTCTTAACAGCGGCATAGTGGAAGGGAACGACGCTGTCGCCGTAGAGCGCCACAATCCAGCGCAAGGGCCGGCTGAAGGCCCCGTTTGTCTGGTTCCAGCGCATGCTCTTTTCGAAGCGGATGCTGCCAATCAGAGCCGGCAGCAACTCAGCCAGCACCTCCAACGTGGGGCGGCCCTCTTCGCGCACGGTGGCGGCTACATAACGCTTATCCCCTTCTTCCACAACCTGCAGGTCGGTGACGTCAACGCCCTTGCTGCGAGCAAACCCTTCAGCAGCGCGGGTAGGATTGCCGTCGGCGTCGAAGGCGCGATCGGCCGGCGGACCTTTCATCACCGTTTCCAGGTCGCTCTGCCGGGGCGCCAGCTCCTCAACCATAACCACCAGGCGCCGCGGCGTTCCCTGCACTTCGACCGCTCCGTAGGTCAGCCGCTGCTCGTCCAGCAGGGTGGGAACGGCGCTGCGCAGTTGGGCCAGAGCCGAGGTCAGGTCGTCGGCCGGTAGCTCTTCACTGCCAATCTCCAGCACAAAACTTTGTGGCGACTCTGCAACAATGGCTGTCTCACCCACCTCTGCCGCGGCCTGGCTGGCAACCTGTTGCAGCCCACCCTGCCAGCGTTCATTTTTAGCAAAGGGGTGGCCCAACTCTTCCCGCTGCGCCACGTACAGCTCTGAAATGCGCTGCGCCAGCCCCCGCATGCGGCGGAAATATTGGGCCCGTTCGGTAACCCCAATCGCGCCTCGCGTGTCCATGACGTTGAAAATGTGCGAGCACTTCAGGTTGTAGTCATGCGCGGGGGCCACCAGCTCTGCTTCAATGCAGCGCCGGGCCTCGCTCTCATAAATATCGTAAAGCTGCCGCAGGGAATCGACGTTCGCTACGTTGAAATAGTATTCGCAGTGCTCAATCTCCTTGCGCAACAACAGATCTTCGTAGGGAACGCCGGCGCCATAGTCAATCTTCCAGACGGCATCCACACCCTGCAAGGCAAGGACGATACGGTCCAGGCCATAAGTGATTTCCACGGAGACCGGGGCCAGCTCCAGCCCGCCGGCCTGCTGAAAGTAGGTAAACTGTGTGATCTCTTGCCCATCCAGCCAGACCTCCCAACCGAGGCCCCAGGCCCCCAATGCCGGGCTTTCCCAGTTGTCCTCCACAAAACGGATGTCATGCTGACGCGGATCAATACCGATTGCCTCCAGGCTTTTCAGGTACAGCTCCTGTGGATTGCCGGGATCGGGCTTGAGGATCACCTGCAACTGGTAATGTTGCTGCATGCGATTAGGGTTATCGCCAAAGCGGCCGTCATCGGGGCGGATGCTCGGCTCGATATAAACCACATTCCACGGTTCGGGCCCCAACACGCGCAAGGCAGTCTCAGGATTCATGGTGCCCGCTCCCACCTGCACGTTGTGGGGGTGCCAGACCAGACAGCCCTGTTCTTTCCAATAATCCAGCAGGCGTAAAATAACGTCCTGAAAAGTCAGCGTATCACTCATGCTTATGTTCCGATTCGTCCTCTTCGTCTATGTCGCCGTCATTACCGCTGTCAGCCGGGGTGAACAATTTTGCTTCGCGGCGCAGGCGGTGCAAAAAGTCAACCGATTTTAGATTGCGTTCCAGTATATAGGTCAGGTAGAAGTACATGACCTCTTCCAGCTCTGTGTGCAGCTCCCGCCGCAGGCGCAGCGTGCGAACCATCTTCCAGGGCCGGCTCTGCAAATAGCGCAGCACCTTCACCGCCGGAGCCGAAATGGACCGTGCGCTGCGGTCCATCGCCTGGCAATCGGGACACAGCAGGCCGCCCAGCTCAGCGCTAAAGAACTGGTCCTCCTCCTGAATTTCCGCACCGCAATTCACACAACGGAATAGCTGGGGCCGGAAACCGACGTGGTTCAACAGATGCAGCTCATAGTACCGCGCCGCCAGCAACAGGTTACTGGTCGTGGCAAACCAGCGCAACGCCTCACTGAGCAATGCGTACAGATGGTCGTTGCGATCCTCATCCGCTGTAAAGCGGTCCAGCAACTCCACGCTATATGACGCGTAAGTCGTGCGCACCAGATCATCGCGCAACTGTGGATACGCTTCCACCATCTCGGCCTGGGTCACAATATCCAGGTTACGCCCTTCGGCCATCAGGAAACGCGTGCGCATGAACAGCTCCACATGCCCCGACTTGCGGCTCTGTGGTTTGCGCGCCCCCTTGGCAATCACACGAATCTTACCCCGCTCCCGGCTATAAAGCGTCAGCAAGCGATCCGCCTCCGCAAAATCGGTACGGCGCAAGATAATGGCTTCCGTTCGGTAAGTACGCTCTCTTGGCATTTTGGTTGATTGGAGATTGGAGATCGGAGATTGGAGACTGGAGATTGGAGATTAACACCAAACTCCAGTCTCCAATCTCTAATCTCTAATCTCCGATCTCTAACTGCTCCGGTCCAAAGCTATCCGGCAGGAGTTGTTGTAGAGTTGTTTCGCGGCTCTGGCCGTTGCCATCGATAATGTAGACAGGCAGGTCCACGGCGAATTCGCGCATGACCTGGCGGCAGACGCCGCAGGGAGTGACGCCATTTTCGGTGCAGACGGCAACGGCGCGGATTTGTCTTTCGCCGGCCATCACCGCTCTGAAAATAGCCACCCGTTCGGCGCAGACGGTGGGGCTGTAGGAGGCGTTCTCAATGTTGGCGCCGCTGTAAATGGTCCCACTCTCGCCGAGTACGGACGCCCCCACATGGAAATTGGAATAAGGGGCATAGGCCTTTTCTCGGCTACTACATGCCACCTTCTCTAGCTCTGCCCTCTGGCTTTCACTCACCATTTGTGCTGTTTCCTCTAGCATTCTCCGGTAGCGCGATTTACCAAATCGCTTTACGGAATATTGTACAGCGAGTTGGTAACTCGCTCCGCGATTTGCCAAATCGCGTTACGGAATGTTGTACAGCGAGTTGGTAACTCGCTGCTCCCATTACGGTTCTAGCCACTCAGGCAGGTAAACGGTTCAACACACGTCCCATCATCCAAGGTAACGCCATCCAAAACCGCCTTCGCTACATGGCAGCGGGCGCCCAGCCTCGCATTGCGCAGAATGGCATCTGGCCCGATGGTGCAATCTTCGCCTATCACCGTCTTTCCCTGAATGTAACTGTTGGGCCAGATAACGGTGTCCTGTCCAATGACCGCATCGACGTCAATATAGGTTGACTGTGGGTCCACCAGTGTGACGCCCGCATCCAGCCAGCGGCGGTTCGTCCGGCGGCGCAGAGCCGCTTCGACCACTGCCAGCTCCTCGCGCGTGCCTGCTCCCAGACACTCATCTGCATCTTCAGCGACGACGGCTTCCACCACACGCCCCTGCGCCACAGCCATCCCTACTGCGTCCGTCAGATAATACTCAGGCCCACTGCGCGCCTGCCGCAGTGGAATGTTGGGTAAGTTTTGCCACAACCACTCCGCATCAAAGCAGTAGACGCCTGCGTTCAGCTCACGTACCGCCAGGATCGCATCGGTGTCATCGCGCAGCCGCGCTTCCGCCACTTCCACAATCTCGACCACATGGCCTTTGTCATCGCGCAACACACGGCCGAAACTGCTCTGTGGATCGCCCATCACTGTCAGCATCGTCAGCGCCGCCCCACTTTCTGCTTGCCGTTGTGCCAGCTCGCTCATCGTACTGGCCTGTAAAAGGGGCATATCGCCATAGGTGACCAGCACCTGGCTGGCCCGGCCCTGCACCTGTTCTCTGGCAACCAGCGTGGCGTGGCCAGTCCCCAGCCGCTCTTCTTGCACGACATACTCGGCGCTGTCGCCCAGCAATTGGCGCACGCCACTCTCTCCAGCGCCCACGACGAGCACCGGCTTCAGGTCTGCCACCTCAGTAGCAGCATCAAAAACGTGCTGCACCATCGGCTTACCGCCCACGTTGTGCAACACTTTCTGCCGTTTGGAGTTCATGCGGGTGCCGTGCCCCGCCGCCAGCAAGATCACTGCAAGGGTCATGATAGAGATTGGAGACT
>CAZRTM010000183.1:0-4564 GCA_964602995.1 uncultured Ardenticatenaceae bacterium | reverse complement strand
CCGTCATGCTGAGGGAACCGAAGCATCTCCCCGTGGCTCAGTTACCTCCAGCTGTCGCTGCAGCCCGAGGATATGGGCCTCCAGCTCAGACAGCTCATCCCGCTCTGCCACCAGCTTCTCCTGCTCAGCGCGAACAAAGCGGGCGAAGGGCGCGACTGTGTCCTCCACACGCTGGGCGCTGCGGCGCATCTCACGCTCAAACTGTTCCGTGAGACCGCGCACCAGCTTCATACGCAGCTCAGACAGCTTCTCGGCCAGTTCCTGCTTGGCCCTGCGGCGGCGCGCCGGGAGAATGAGCAGGCCCAGTGTGGCAGCGCCCACCGCGGCCAGCACACCTGTGACGTCTACCCAGACCAGCTGCACGGCAACGGCAACGGCAACGCCCAGCCCCACGCCAACGCCGGCCAACCCCGTGTTAACCACAGCGGCGCGCGCTCCTTCAGCAATCTGCGCCGCTTCCTGCTCCTTATCAAAACTCTCAATCGCCTTGCGCGTGGCTGTGCCGATGGAATCGATGAGGCGCTGCCGGTCATAGGCCAGCGTTCCTTCACGCGGACCGGACTCACCCACAATGCGCCGGGCCTGGTCCTGTTTGCGACGCGCCAGGTGGTCGGCGACAGCGCTCCACTGGCGCAAATCCTGCTCCACCATCCAATCCACCAGCTCGCCAATGCGGTTTTCCAGCCTACGTGGTGTGTCGCCGACAACTTCATCTTCAAATTCGCGCTGAATGTGCTTCGTGCGCACCAGGTCGGGAATTCGTCCAAACCGGATCGTCTCGTCGAAGAACTCGTTGCCACGCTTCTCCATCTCATAGAGGATGTTGTCGATTTCGCCCAGGCGCGCCTGGAAGTTGCGCTGCATATCGTCGTTGTAGTAGGTCATCTGGCGCTGAATGTCGTCCAGCAGATCGGCGTCGTCCTTCAGCAGGGCCAGATTCCCCTCAGCAACCTCCAGATATTGCTCCACCAGCCGCTCGCCCACGCCCAGGGGGTTGAGCAGCTTCAGCCGGAAGCGGCCCTCGTCGTCCAGTGTGTCGTGGATGTATGATTCCAGCGCCTGGAAGCGGCTCGGCGCCCATAGTTGCGGCTGGCCGGCCTTGGCCTGTTTTGCCAGCCGCGACGAGACAGGGAAGACGGCAGCGATGTCGCCCATCAACCGCTGCCCGGCGTCACGCACAAACTCCACAACCTGCGAGAGGTCTTGCTCTTCCGGCAAAATATCTATCTTGTTGATGACCAGCACAATCTTCTTGCCCCACTCTTGAATGTGGGTCAGGAAAACGTGCTCGCTCTCGGTGAAGGGACGGTCGGCGGAGGTGACAAAAAGAACAAGATCGCTGCGCGGGATAAACTCCGCCGTCAGCGCCTCATGCTCGCGCAAAATGGCGTTGGTACCCGGCGTATCCACAATGTTGATATTCTCTAGAAGCTCGACGGGAGCCGTATGCTGCCAGATGCCCTGCTCCAGCGGCTTGCGGCTCGTCTGCTCGCCATACTGCAAGACGTGGATCTGGCTCGTGGTGGGCGTCACACCCTCCTGCAGCAGATCTTGCCCGATAAGAGCGTTGATAAACGCCGATTTACCGCTGTTGAACTCGCCGGCAACCACCAACAGGAAAAAGTGGTCGAGCTGGCGCACCGATTCAGCCAGCGCTTCGCGGTCCGCCTCCGACGCCTCAACATCTGCCAGAAGCTCGCGCAAGCGGCCCAGAACGTCTCTGGCGCGCACCAACAACTCTTGTTGTTCAGGGGTTAGAACTGCTTCCATAGTGGGTCCAATGGCCTGCCGTTATATATGATCACCCCGTACTATAGCAGAAAACCTGCCAGAGGAGAAAACGCGCCGGCATCTAGCTAATGGCATCTGGCTAATCCGTACTGTACTCAATGCCCGCTTCGTCCAGACGCCGCATCCGTTCCCACTCGGGCACATTCTCGGAATCCGTTTCCTTCAAGGCCAACGTCTGGCGCATTTCCCGGATCTGGTCACGCAACACGGCCGCCTTCTCAAACTCCAACGCCTGCGCCGCTGCCTTCATCTGCTTCTCCAGCTCGCGAATGAGGCGATCCAGCTCCGCTTTAGGCATCTCGGAAGCAGTCGTATAAACGGCCCGCTCTTCTGCCAGCGCCAGCTCGCGTTCCGCCTCCTGGTGGCGCACAATGTCGTCGGTCAGGTCCCGCACCGACTTAACGATGCTGCGCGGCTCAATGCCATGCTCCTCATTGTACGCTATCTGCACCGCGCGCCGTTCATTGGTCACGTCAATCGCCTTGCGCATAGAATCGGTGATGACATCGGCGTACATGATCACCTTGCCCTCGACGTGGCGCGCCGCGCGGCCGATGGTCTGAACCAACGCGGTCTCTGAGCGTAGGAACCCTTCCTTGTCCGCATCCAGAATGGCCACCAGTGAGACTTCAGGCAGGTCCAGACCCTCGCGCAACAGGTTGATACCCACGACGACGTCAAAGACGCCCGTGCGCAAATCGCGCAGAATCTCCGTCCGTTCCAGCGTGTGAATCTCAGAGTGCAGGTAGTGAACCTTGATACCCATTTCCAGCAGGTAATCGCTGAGGTCTTCTGCCATGCGCTTGGTCAGTGTCGTGACCAGCACACGCTGTCCGCGCTCCACACGCAGCTTGATTTCGCCCAGCAGGTCGTCCACCTGCCCGCGCACCGGCCGCACTTCCACTTCGGGATCGACCACGCCCGTAGGGCGGATTACCTGCCGCACCACCTGCGCCGCATGTTCTTCCTCGTAGGGGCCGGGCGTCGCCGAGGTAAAGATAACCTGGTTGATACGCTGCTCGAACTCTTCAAAGTTCAGCGGGCGGTTGTCCAGCGCGCTGGGCAGACGGAAGCCAAATTCGACCAGCGTCTCCTTACGGCTACGGTCTCCACTCCACATACCCCGGATTTGGGGAACAGTCATGTGGCTCTCGTCGATAATCATCAGGTAGTCGCGGGGGAAGTAATCGAGAAGGGTCCATGGCGGATCGCCAGGAGCGCGCTGGTCCAGGTGGCGGCTGTAGTTCTCGATGCCGGTCGTATGGCCGATCTCGCGCAACATCTCCAGGTCATACAGCGTGCGCTGCTCAATGCGCTGCGCTTCCAGATACATCTTGCGCTCTTTGAAGTAAGCCAGGCGCTCGTTCAGCTCCTCTTCAATATCGTTGAGCGCCTTGCGCAGCTTCTCTTCGTCGGTGATAAACTGCTTGGCAGGGAAGATTTCAATGCTCACGTGCTCTGCCAACAGCTCGCCGGTGAGCGGGTCGATTTCGGTGATGCGCTCAATCTCATCACCCCAGAACTCGACCATATAGGCCGTTTCGGCATAGGCCGGGGTGATTTGCAACACGTCACCCCGCACGCGGAAGGCGCCACGGCGCAGCTCCAGATCATTACGCTCGTACTGGATTTCCACCAGATGGCGCAGCACGCTATCACGCCGGTACAGTTCACCGCGCTCCAGCTTAACCGACACTTTGCCCCAGTCGGCGGGGTTGCCGAGACCATAAATGCAGGAGACAGAGGCCACAATGATAACGTCGTTGCGGCTCATCAAATTCGATGTGGCCTGCAGCCGCAGGCGGTCGATTTCGTCGTTAATCTGCGTCTCTTTTTCGATGTAGAGGTCGTGGCGTGGGACGTAGGCTTCGGGCTGGTAGTAGTCGTAGTAGCTGACGAAATAGGAGACGGCGTTGTTGGGGAAGAACTCCCTGAACTCGCTGTAAAGCTGGGCGGCCAACGTCTTATTGTGGGCGATGACAAGCGTCGGTTTCTGCACCCGTTCAATCACATTAGCCATCGTATAGGTCTTGCCGGTGCCGGTCGCGCCGAGCAATGTCTGAAAGCGATGGCCTGCGATGATGCCTTCTGTGAGTTGATCAATGGCCGCAGGCTGGTCGCCTGTCGGCTGAAAATCGGAAGCCAGTTGGAACTTAGGCATAACTTTCTCTCACTCTTGTCAGGCGGGTAAAAAGTGCAATAGTACCGTCAAAATAGAACTCCTATTCTACCACAGAGCAAGGGGTCATGTGACTTCAAACAGCAGTTTTTAGGTATATTTTATGGTATAGAGATGGAAGCGCGTTAGAATGCATAGGAGGTAAAGAATCTGCAATTAGAGCAGGAAGCAACTGCAGGGAAAGGTAATTTTGGCCAGACAAGCCTTATTTTCTGGACTGGTTTACGACGAATACGAAAACCCGGTAGAGGTAACGCACATTGGAGACAGCGCCTTTTATGTTGTCGATGACCAGGGCTTCTACCGTCACGTGGAGTCGGAGGAGGTAGATCGACAGGTAGTGGACCTCTTCCTGACGCAATTAGAGCAGAACAAGGATGTAGCCATCAATGAAGCCATGCGCATGATGGGCCGGGACGATATCTTCACCAAAGCAGCGCTCGACGCCCAGATGCGCCAGGTCAACGCCGATCAGATTATCGAGCAAGGCATCCCCGAAGAAGCCCGCACCATGATGGGCATGATGGGCTTCCGTGTCATTATCAACGTACACGGCGAAGTCGTGCGCATAGACCAGCCGGCGATTCCTGATGG
>CAZRTM010000182.1:0-4583 GCA_964602995.1 uncultured Ardenticatenaceae bacterium | reverse complement strand
GCCATGCCGCCACCAGCGCACTGCCCCAGACCAGCGGCAGCAAGCCCAACGTCCCTTCTTTCGTCAACACCGCCAGACCCGTCACCACGCCCACCAGCAGCCACGGCATGGCCCTATCGCGCAAAGTCGTCGCCTGGCTGTCCTTCTTCACAGCACGAATTAGCAGCAGCAACGCCAGCGACGCCAGCGGGATTGCCAGATTGTCATTGTTCACAGCCCCGCTGATAAACAGGAACATGGGAATAAATGCATTAGCCGCCGCCGCGCCGAGCGCGATTTCTGGCCGGTCGGGAGCGACTTCTCGCGCAATCAGGAACGTCAAAAATACTGTCGCCGCGCCCATCAGGACCGACGCCAGCCGCACAATACGCACCGCCAGCAACGTTCCCTGCCAGGGTGAAAGGGATGCGTCGTGGACCACCAGATTGATGTTGCCATCTTCCGTAATCACACCATTGTCCACATGGGGATTCTGACGGCGCACCTGCTCCATGTCTGACGTATCGATCCAGAACGTCAGCGCCGCGCCCAGGTAATAATAGAGCGGCGGCTGGCTCGCCTCCTGCTTCCATGGGCCCGCTTCAGCCGGATCGAATACCTGCACCGGCAACGGATTGCCATCGGCCAGATGGCGGATCATGGGATAGTGCCACAGCTCGTCGGACGCTTCAAATACAGGCGTCACCAACGCGTAGAGCACGCCAAGGCCCACGAAAAGGAGCAGTATCAGGGTCAGGATGCGTTTCTGCCAGGCAGTGGTAGCTGTCGTAGCCATAGTTACTCGATCCTAGCGAAGGCTGGTTGCCGCGCCAGCGGCGGTAAGCCACCGCTTAACCTACTTTCCCCCCTCTCCCGACAGCAGCTCCATAAAAAATTGCTCGCTGGCCTCGGCAATGCGCTCCCAGGTGAAGCAGCCGGCCGCCTCACGCGCTCCCTGGCCCAGTTTGGCTCGCAACGCCGGGTCGTAACGCAACAGGTGAATGGCCTCCACCAGCGCTCCTGCATCCTCCCGCGCCGCCAGCCAGATATTCTCCCCATGCGCCAGCGGCGTCACATCGTGAGCGGCCTCCGTGGACACAACCGGCCGGCCATGCGCCAGCGCCGCCATCAACGTCCCCCGCCGTAATGAAACGCCATCTTTGTAAGGCAACACCATCACGTCGCTGGCATTGAGGAACGCCGACACATCGCGGTCACCCACAAAGCCCGTCCAGTGCACTCTGTCTCGCAGGCCCAACCCTGCTATCTGAGCATCCAGCCTGTCTAAAAAGGCTTGATTGTTAGCCGTGTCGCTGCTGCCCGTACGACCGCCTACGAACACCAGATGGACGTCATCCTCCAACCGGGCCAGCGCGTCGAGCAGAATATCCGCCCCTTTGCTCTCATTGAGAAAACCGAAATAGCCCAGAAGAAAATCGCTGGGACGCACATGAAGTTTACGGCGGGTAACCAATACTTCGTCCGCATCGATGGCGTGTACCTGCACATTACTGCCGATGGGGATGTTGCGCATGTGCTCCTGTTTAATACCGGCTGCACGAAGTGTCTCGTAATCCTCGCTGTTGGTCACGATGACCCCACGCGCCAGCCGCGCCATCCACTCCACCGCCATACGTCGTATAGGCCCCGCTTTTGGGAAAAGATAGGGAACCCGCAAATCGTGGAAGGTAACCACCGGCACAGCCAACCCGTTTAAGCGCCAGGGGGCCAGATTAATCGCCGCACTGCGCATATTGTAGGCGGCTGCCTGATACTGGATATTTACCACTTCCAGATCATAACGCAGCACCACGTCGGCCAGTTGCGCCACATCGCCCCACCGCCAGCGCCGGGCACGCGGATGAAGCATCCCATAATCTAGCGACACTGGTTCGCGTAACTGGGCCAGCGAATAACGCCCCTCTGCTGGTTCCGGGCGCGCCTCGCGATGTGTGAAGATATGCAGCTCGTGCCCCCGTTCGCCCAGCGCTCGCGCCAGCTCCTGGCTGAAGGCGCCAACACCACCTTGCATGGGGGGAAATTCACCGCTGACTATCCCGATTCGCATCCGTTCACCAATCGCCTTTCACCAATATGGCGCCTCAGTATCCAGCCGGCGGCAGGCCTGACTTCAGTACCTGCCAGTAAGAGCGCACGCGCTGTTTGCGCAAGGCCCGCTTGTGACCAACCAGGCCCTTTGCCAGCTCCAGGAACAGTTGGTAGACGTAACTGAGCAGAAAATAGAGGCGCATGATGAACGCCAACAATGCACCGTGGTACTTGCGATAGTAGCGCAACTTCGCGCGGTGAAAGTTGATGTGGCGCGCCGTCACTGCCTGCTCGCTGCTCTTCCCCACGTAATGCACGATCTTCGCCTGTGGCAGGTATACTACGCGCCATCCCGCTTGCTTAACGCGGCGACAGAAGTCTGGCTCTTCAAAGTACATGTAATACGCTTCGTCCAGGCCGCCAACTGCTTCAACCACTGCGCGACGCGTCATCAGCGCCGCGCCTGTCACCCAGTCAACCTCCAACACTTCGTCATCAGGCCGGTCCAGCACGTAGTAACGGCGCAACATGGAGTCAGGAGCATACGATTCCAGCCACGTACTCTCCAGAAAACCAAGAGCGACCGTGGGGAAGCGCCGTCGCGACGATTGCACAGAACCGTCGCCATTCAACAGTTGCGGACCGACCACACCTACACCCTCGTTCTCCTCCAGATAAGCGACCAGGCTCTGGAGTGCATCGTCCACCACCACGGTATCGGGATTTAGCAAGAGGATATACTGCCCTCCCGCCAGTCCCAGGCCAATATTGTTACCGCGGGGAAAACCGACGTTGTCCGTACACGCTTCGAGGCGCACCCAGGGAAATTGCTCGCGCACCATCTGCGGCGTGCCGTCGGAAGAAGCAGAGTCGACCACGATCACTTCCAGCTCCAGCCCGTGGCGATTGGCCGCAATGGAATGGAGACATTGCGCCAGCAGCTCCCGCACGTTCCAACTGACGATGATGATCGAGAGGATGATGGCCTGTTCCTTACCGGCCGGCTCAACCATGTCAGGAATTGACGATACGCCGCCCAAACAGGCACGCCGTGTTTTCCGTCACCATCGCCTCCACGATCTTGACGTTTATATCCCGAATCTCGGCGATCTTCGCGGCGACCTCATTCACATAGGCCGGCTCATTCCGTTTCCCGCGGCGGCTCTGCGGTGGCAGGAATGGACCGTCCGTCTCCACCAGGATCCGGTCCATCGGCACGCGGGCCACCACCTCGCGCAGCCCGTTGGCGTTGGGGTAAGTCACCGGCCCGGTGAAGCCCAGATAATATCCCATCTCCACTGCTGCCTCGGCCGTCTCCAGGTTGCTGCTAAACGAATGCAGCACCCCAGGCCGCTCTTTCTCGCGCAGCGAGGATTCGGCCAGCAGGCGCAGCACATCTTCATCCGCTTCGCGGTTATGGACAATCACCGGCAAATCCAACTCGGCTGCCAGCTCTAGCTGGGCGGCAAAAGCCCGCTGCTGCACCTCTTTGGGCGATTTATCCCAGTAATAATCCAGGCCGATCTCGCCAATGGCCACAACCTTATCGTGCGCGGCCGCTTCACGCAGTTGCTCCAGCCAGCCGTCTTCCCATCCGGCCGATGAGTTGGGGTGCACGCCCACCGCTGCGTAGACAGCTTCATATTTCTCAGCCAGCTCGAGGACCGTCTGACAATTATCCAGATCAAGCGCCGGAACGATAATACGCCGCACGCCAGCCTCAACTGCCCGTGCAATAACTTCGTCCCGGTCTTCATCAAAACGTTCAAAATCCAGATGGCAATGGGTATCAATCAACATCTTCTTCAACCACAGTTTTGATCCACTGTTCCGGCATCCGCACACAAACCACCTTACCACGGGCTGTTTCCTCACCGTCAGCATACAGGGAGGAGGTCACAACCACCTTCCGTCCCTCCACTTTCTCGGCTCGCGCGCGCACAGTAATTGTAGCATCAATAGGTGTGGGGCGGAGGTAATCAACATGCAAAGAGGCGGTGACAAAGCGCAACGCCGGCTCGCTGTCCATGGGACGCCCTTCGGCGCGATAAGCAGCCGCCGCAGCCGTTCCCGTGCTGTGACAATCGATCAGCGAGGCGATGAGGCCGCCGTAGACGAAGCCAGGGATCGCCGTGTGATAAGGGCGCGGCTCATAGCGGCACACTGCTTCACCATCCTCCCAATAGCTCTTAATTTGCAGGCCATCCTCGTTCAGCCTTCCACAGCCATAACAGTAGCTGGTGGCATCATCGTAGTACTCCTGAAACGCTTTCTTCTCCGCCATTGCTGGGCCTCAAACACAAAAAAGAGCCAGGCGCCACTGAGTGCCTGGCCCCATACTCAACTTACCCTACTGCTGCAAGCGCAGGCCGGCAATGCGCATGCCATCTGCCAGAATGTCATCCAGCCTGTCGGCCTTAGTCGTTTCGCTATAGACACGAATAATCGGCTCCGTTCCACTGAAGCGAATCAGGAGCCAGCCGCCATCTTCCATAATGAACTGGTGGCCATCGATGGTCACAATATCCTCAACCTTCAACCCACCCAGGCTATCC
>CAZRTM010000181.1:0-4797 GCA_964602995.1 uncultured Ardenticatenaceae bacterium | reverse complement strand
CTCAAGCTGAAGCTCTGCGGTCCGGGAGCCACTGCAGGCCGCAACTAGCAATGCCATGGCAATTGCTAATAGGAACACCCTGATACGCATTATGGTCCCCTCCGATAGAGTCTGTCTTGTTGTTCCATCATAACCGGAAGAATAGCAGGCTCCATTTAACAGCTATTAAAGCAGTCGTTAACAGTAGGCAATGGATTTGTTAAGGGCGTGTTAAATGCCTGGGCATAGGAGGCCAGAATCAGGAAGAGTTGCCTGTGGCGCTGTTCTTCCGGGCCAGGGGCAATGTAAAGTAAAAGGTGCTGCCCTCTCCCTCCTGGCTCTCGACCCAGATGGCGCCGCCGTGAGCCTGCACCAGATGCCGGACAATGGCTAATCCCAGGCCGGTTCCTCCGCCGCTGCGGGCACGGTCTGCCTTATAGAAGCGCTCAAAGATGCGCGGCTGGTCCTGCGCCCGGATACCGACGCCCGTGTCAGAGATGGAGACGACGATGTCATCTTCCTGGGGCCGAACGTCGGCGCTTACTCTAATTATGCCATTCGGGGGTGTGAACTTAATGGCGTTGTGTACCAGGTTCGTGATTACCTGAGCGATGCGCTCGGCATCGACAAGCACAGAGGGCGCATCTGGCGGTACATCGATGAGCAAGGTTAACGCATTGCGCTCAATCTGCGGGCGCAGACGTTCTAATGGCGGCAGAATGGCATCGCTAAGCGCCGTGGGCGAGAGCCGCAGCGGCACTTTCCCCGATTCAATGCGCGACAGCTCCAGAAGCTCTTGCACCATCTGCGTCAGGTCGTCAACCTCTTCTTCGGCCCGGTCTAAGAAATGTTCGGCCGCGCTGGGGTCGTCGAGCGCCACATCGCGCAGCGTTTCGACCAGGGCTTTGAGCGAGGCAAGAGGGGTGCGCAGCTCGTGTGAGATGTTGCTGATGAAATCGCGGCGCACCGTCTGTAACCTGCGAATTGGCGTCAGATTTTGCAGGATGATGAGGCAGCCGGGTTGGCCGGCGGGCAGGGGCGTGACAATGGCATGGACGAACATATCTTGCGCGCCGACTTCAACTGCTTCCACCTGTTCCTGGCCCGTGTCCCGGCAGCGCTGCCAGAGTTCGATAAACTGGTAGTGGCGCACGACCTGGGCGAAGCTCTTGCCCAACGCCTCGGATTGGCTGGTGTTTAGAAGCTCGGCTGCAGCAGGATTTATCAGTTGCACGCGTCCGTCGTCGTCGGTGATCAGCACCCCATCGGCCATCAGCTCCAGCACACTGGCCAGCCGCCCGCGTTCCTCACCCAGGGTGTGCACCTTCTCCCGCAACTGCTCGCCCATATGGTTGAAAGCGCGGGTCAGCTCGCCAACCTCGTCGGAGGAAGAGACAAAAAGGCGGGCATCCAGGTCTCCTTCGGCCATGCGCTGCGCGACCTGTGTGAGGCGGCGCAGGGGGCGGGCGGTTCGTTCGGCGATGACAATGGCCAGCAGGATGGCGAAAATGGTGGTCAGCAAGGCTGCTGTGAAAATGGTGCTGCGCAGGTTGGTGATGCGCGCTTCGACGTTATCGATAGGCAGCGCCACGCGCGCGAAACCGATAAGCTCGCCGTCAAGCTCGACCGGCAGCGCGGCGTACATCATCGTAGCTTGCAATGTCTGGCTGAAGCGCGTGTTGCTTCCCTGCCCGCTGACCATCGCTTCCTGTATTTCCGGCCGCCGCAGATGGTTTTCCAATATCGTGGGGTCGGTGTGCGATTCGGCTACCACGTTGCCTTCGGGGTCAATGATGGTCACGCGGGTGCCCAGCAGGTGGGACCAGCGCTCGGCTGATGCCTGCAGGGCTGCGGCCTCTTCACCCGTGTCGGGTTGCTGGAGGTCTGCCAGGACAGGGCGGATATCTTCAACGACGGCTCGTGCTTCTATTTGCAGATTGGCTTGCAGCTCTTCAAGCGCGGCCTCCCGCGTGGCGCGGGACAGGTATAGCGACAGCCCGCCCATGGCGGTCAGGATCAGGATGACGTAGGGAATGGCAATACGCCAGCGGATGTTATTAAACATAGATGGCATCCTGATGTGCTGCGAGCAGGGAGCGGCTGTTGATTGCTGCCGTTAGAGCTTGCTCGCCAGATTAGCCTTCGAAGCGATAGCCGATGCCGCGAATGGTAATGATGCGCTGGGCCTGAGCCGGTTCAGGCTCAATCTTTTCGCGCAGCCAGCGAATGTGGACATCGACGGTGCGGCTGCTGACGTCATGTTCCCAGCCCCAGACGCGGTCCAGAATCAGATCGCGTGACAGGGCAATGCCGCGGTTGCGAGCCAGGAAGCCCAGTAACTCATACTCTTTTGGCTTGAGGGCAACGGCCTGGCCATCGATACGAACTTCGCGGCGCGCCTGGTCAATTTCCAGGTTGCCAAACTGCATCGTCTCGTCCGTTTCCACGGTCGCCGGCCGGTCGTTGCTGCTCGTCGCCACTTCTTCGCGAATGAGGCGCACGCGGCGCAGCAGCGCCTTGACCCGCGCCTGTAGCTCGCGCATGCTGAACGGTTTGGTCATGTAGTCGTCGGCCCCTACTTCGAGGCCTACCACTTTATCGACCTCCTCGTCGCGGGCTGTGAGCATAAGAATGGGGACGTTCATTTCCCGCCGCAGGACCCGGCAGACTTCAAAACCGTCCATACCGGGAAGCATGACGTCTAGAATGATCAGATCTGGCTCTATCTGCCGGGCCAGGGTCACGGCGTCGTACCCGGTGCTAGCCGTCTGCACTTCGTAACCCTGGCGTGCCAGATTGTACTGGAGTGTTTCTAAGAGAGTGGCTTCATCCTCAACCACCAACACTTTGTCTTTCATAGGAGTCTTTGTAACAGGTGGCAGGGCCGGTGTCAATGGCGTAGCCTGCCGCTAAGATACATAAGTAGTAATATCTTTGCTCTGGATTCTAACCTATATCCAGTGAGAAGGAGAAAAGTGTTGGCATAATAAAGAGCCTGTCGCCACACCGGCGACAGGCTCTACTATACGGGATAGTCTGTTTGAATTACTGTGTTCTTTGACCTAAGGTGACGGTGAGTTCCAGCTCTTCTCCATCGCGCAGGATGGTCAGGGTGGCTTCATCGCCTGGTTCGTATTGGGCGAGCAACCGCTGCAAATCGAGCATGTCGCCCACCGGTTCGCCGTCGAGGGCAATGATCACGTCGGCTTCACCGGCATCAATGTCACCACGCAAACCAGCCTCTGCGGCCGGGCTACCCTCGGCCACGGCGGCGACCACCACGCCTTCCTGATCCTCAGGCAGGCCCAGTGTCTCAGCTACTTCCGTGGTCAGGGCGCCGCCCATAATGCCCAGCCAGGCGCCGTTATTTTCGATGCGCACCACCTCTTCCTCAGATGGCCTTTGCTGCGGCCGCGCCTCCAGGGTAACTTCCACGTCCAGCTCTTCACCATCGCGCAGCACGGTCAGGGTGACGGTGTCGCCAACCTCTGTCGAGCGCGCCAGGTAGGTGATCAGGTCGTCCATACTGCGCACCGCTTCACCATTGAACGCCGTGATCACGTCGCCGCCGACCGCAAGCTCCCGGCCTTGCAATTCGACCGTCTCTTCGCTGGGCTGCAACTGGGCCTGGCTCGCCGGGCTATTGGGGGAGACCTGAACGACGAGCGCGCCACGCTGGTTCCCATCTAAATCCATTGCCTGGGCCAGATCGGGTGTCAGTGTCAGGCCGCTGATGCCCAGATAAGGATGCTGATATTCACCTTCTTCGATGAGCGCGGGCACAACTTTGTTGACCGTGGTTGCAGGCACGGCGAAGCCGATGCCGGCCGAGACACGGGCGGGTGAGATGATGGCCGTGGTGACGCCGATGACTTCGCCCTGGTCGTTGAGGAGGACGCCGCCGGAGTTGCCCGGGTTGATGGCGGCGTCGGTCTGAATGATGTCTGGAATGGAATAGCTGGGTCCACCCAGGTTGCTCGTCTGAACCGGCAACAGGCGGCCAATGGCGCTGATAACGCCCACGGTGAGGGAGCCTTCCTGCCCGAATGGGTTACCGATGGCAATGGCCAGCTCGCCGACCCCGACTGCGCTGGAGTCGCCCATGCGGACTGGACGCAACAACGCTTCGTCGGCCTCGACGCGGAGGACGGCCAGGTCGCTGTCTCGATCGCTACCGACCAGGGTGGCCGGAACTGTGGTGTCATCGGCGAAGGTAACGTAGATTTCTGTTGCGCCATCGACGACATGGTGGTTGGTCACAATATGGCCCTCTTCGTCCCAGATGAAGCCGGAACCCTCGCCGCGCTGAAGGGGAGCGCCTTCAGGTATATTGAAGTCGGGGAGGCCGGGGAAATTGGGAATGCGCGCGTTAGGCCCTTGCGCCACAACCTGGATGTGTACGACCGAAGGGTTCACCTCGCTGTAGATTTGCTCCAGCGTTCCCTCCAGGGCGGCGATAACAGCCCCAGAGTTGCCACTTTGGATAGGCGGGGATTCCTCGTCGTCTTGCGCGGCCGGAGTTGTCTGCGCTTCGGGCTGCGCCGCGGCTGCGGTGTCCGGTGCAGCGGCCAGACCGCAGGCGGGGAGCAGCAAGAGGACCAGCGCCATGAGTGCTAAGAGATAGAACCGCTGCTTGTTCTGATGCAATTGCATAGTCGTCTCCTTTTATTTAACAGCCGGTAGGTGACCACTGCTCTGTTAACCAGAATTTTGAAAGCTGCTGTGGCCGGTCTCTTCATTGTTGCGGCCGGTCTCTTCATTGTTGCTGTGGCCGGTCTCTTCATTGTTGCTGTGGCCGGTCTCCCGACCGTGCCACCT
>CAZRTM010000180.1:0-5044 GCA_964602995.1 uncultured Ardenticatenaceae bacterium | reverse complement strand
GCCTTCTTCGTGGCTAAAGAGGGCCAGCAGGGCGAAAGCGAAGGCGGCTATCAGGCGCCACGTCTGGCGCGACCGCCGCAGGTAGCTGAGATAGGCGCTGCTTGCCAGCAGGCTGAACAATGCAACGAGGAGGATGGCGATGCTGCTGAGCCAGGAGACAACGTCGTGGTGCTGGGCGTTAATGGCAAAGAGGGCGGCGGCGAGGAGGGCAGCCGCCCGCGCCAGGCCTACTTTGCGGCCGAAGGTGTAGAGGGCGACGACCACGGTGGCGTGAACCAGCACCTGCAAGTAATAGTAGCCGAAGGGTGTGAGGGCGAAGAGGGAGCGGTTGGCCAGGAACCACAGGTTTTGCAGTGGCCGGTAGTACCAGGTGGTCCACAGCGGATGGAAGACGCGCAGCGAGCGGAGTGGGTTGTCCAGGAAGCCGGCGATGTAGCCCAGATGCAGGTAGTCGTCGCCGACGAAGGCCTCTTTGTAGGGTGGGAGGTAGAGGGCGGCGGCGAGGAGGATGATGGCGGCCAACACGAGCTGCGTGGCTAGAAGTGAGGCGGCGTTCCCTGGGGCGTTGGATCTAGATAAGATAGTGGTATGCTCTGGTGAAGAGAGGTTCATTTTATTGTATTATGGCATTGAATCGTTTGTAGAGCAGGAGCGATTTACCAAATCGCTTTACAGAATGTTGTACAGCCAGTTGGTAACTGGCTGAGCGATTTACCAAAGGGTGTGTTTCATTTCAGTTGTGATAGGTGCTGTGGCCGGTCTCCCGACCGAGCCACCTGTCTACATGAGAGCGGCGGGCGCGGTCAGGAGACCGGCCCGAGCGATAGTTCCAACTCACTTGAAACGCACCCTTTACCAAATCGCTGTACATGCAAGGAGTTTGAGATGGCAAACCGCCTGGCGCAAGAGAGCAGCCCCTATCTTTTACAGCACGCTGACAACCCCGTTGACTGGTATCCGTGGGGCGAGGAGGCGCTGGCGAAGGCGCGGGAGGAAGAGAAGCCGATTCTGCTCAGCATCGGGTACGCTGCCTGTCACTGGTGCCACGTGATGGCCCATGAATCGTTTGAAGACGAGGAGACGGCCGCGATAATGAACCGCCACTTTGTGAACGTGAAGGTGGACCGCGAGGAGCGGCCCGACCTGGATTCGATTTACATGAACGCTGTGGTGGCTATGACGGGGCAGGGTGGGTGGCCGATGACCGTCTTCCTGACCCCGGAGGGGCACCCGTTCTATGGCGGCACCTACTTTCCGCCGACGGCGCGCTATGGCATGCCCGCTTTCAGACAGGTGCTGGAGAGTGTGGCCCGCGCCTGGGAAACGAAGCGAGATGAGATTGAGGGCAGCGCGACGGAGGTTTCGCAACATCTGGGCCGCCAGCTAGGGTTGCTGGGGCAGCAAGGTGAGCTGAATCCGGCTCTGTTTGACCAGGCACTCAAGGGTTTGCGCCAGAGTTATGACGGCGTGCATGGCGGTTGGGGCAGCGCGCCCAAGTTCCCGCAGCCGATGACTATTGAGTTTCTGCTGCGTATGGCCCATAGTGGTGACGACGAATCCGCTTTGCAAATGGCGGCGCACACGCTGGAGATGATGGCCCGCGGCGGCATGTATGACCACCTGGGCGGCGGTTTTGCTCGTTACTCGACCGATGCGCGCTGGCTGGTACCCCATTTCGAGAAGATGCTCTATGACAATGCACTGCTGGCGCGCGTCTATTTGCACGCCTGGCAGTTGACCGGGCGCGATGATTTCCGCCGGGTGGCTGAGGAGACGTTGGACTGGGTGGTGCGCGAGATGCGCCACGAGGATGGGGGCTTCTTCAGCAGCCTGGACGCCGACAGCGAAGGGGAGGAAGGCAAATTTTACGTCTGGCAGCGGGACGAAATTGAGGCGGTTCTGGAGCCGGACGACGTCAGCCTGTTCATGCTCTACTACGACGTGAGCGAGCGGGGCAACTGGGAGGGCGCCAATATTTTGAACACGCCCCGGACGCTGGAGGAGGTCGCCGGCACGCTGGGCATGGACGAAAATGAGGCGCGCGAACGGTTGGAGCAGGCACGGCAAAAGCTCTACGATGTGCGCAGCCAGCGGGTGTGGCCAGGATTGGATGATAAGGTGCTTACCTCCTGGAATGGCCTGATGATGGCTGCATTTGCCGAGGCGGGCCGCATTCTGGAGCGGGATGATTACACCGCGGTCGCCGTGCAGAACGCGCAATTCCTGTACAATAATCTCCGCACCACTGAGGGCCGGCTGTTGCGCACGTGGAAGGCCGGTTCTGAGGGGCGCTATAACGGGTATCTGGAAGATTACGTCTATCTGGCGGATGGGCTGCTGGCTCTCTACCAGACGGTGTTTGACGAACGCTGGTTCCAGTGGGCGGAAGAGCTGGCGCAGATGATATTGGAGCACTTCCGCGACGAGGAGGCGGGTGGTTTCTATGATACGTCTGATGACCACGAGGATTTGATTCACCGGCCTAAGGATGTGCAGGACAACGCTGTGCCCAGCGGCAATGCGATGGCCGCCACGGTGTTGCTCACGCTGAGCCTGTTTACGGGCAAGGGCGATTACTGGGAGCTGGCGGAGCAGATGGTAGGGGCGATGGGCGCGGCAATGGCCCAGTACCCGACCGGCTTCGCGCAATGGCTGAACGCCGCCACGTTGATTATGGGTCAGCCCCAGGAAGTGGCCATCGTGGGCCAACCCGGCGAGCCGGGGACGCAGGCGCTGCTCGATGTTTTGAATGAAACGTACCGGCCCTATCAGGTGGTCGCCGTGGGCCACAATGGGGACGCGGTGCCGCTGTTACGCAACCGCACCAGGCTAAAGGACCGGGCCACGGCTTATGTCTGCCGGCAGTTTGTTTGTCGACAGCCCGTGGCGGAGCCGGAGGCGTTGCGGGAGCAGTTGGAGATTGGAGATTAGAGAATTAGAGATTAGAGGATTGGAGAATGGAGAGTGGAGGTTGAATGGCTAAGAATAAGTTGAGGCGGCAGAATGGGATTGTTGCGGGCGTGTGTGGGGGGTTGGGTGAATTTTTCGGTATCAGCCCGTTCTGGTTTCGGTTGATCTTCTTGATTCTTTTCATTCCCGGTGGCGCGCCGGGATTGATTCCTTACTTGATTTTGTGGCTGGTGATTCCGAAAGAAGGGGCTTAGGCGGCTACTGTTAAGGCCTTCCGGGTTGGGTCTTACTCAATCTCTTTTCTCGATGTTTATGCCAGTTCCCTAACCAAAACGAGGGAATGCGAACAGGTGGAGCAAGACCAGCATGGGCAGACTTCGTTCCCGACGCCAGAGATAGCCAGCAATGAGGCCGTTCCCGAGCAACAATGTGTAGGCGAGCGTCAGCGACAGAGTGAGCTCATTGCCAAGCAACTTTTGCGGTATGTGGCCGAAGGCGAAGAAAAACGCCTGGAAGAAGATGGCCCAGGAGATGCCGGTGTAGTGCGCCAGCCGGGGCTGCAGCATCACTCGCAGCAGTAACTCCTCGGGAAGTGCAGCTCCCAGGAGTAGGGAGAAGAGGAGGCTAAGCAGCGCCGCCGCATCCACCATTTGCCCGGCAAGGTCTACGCCGACGGTTCCCTGTTGTTCGCCCGCCGGCAGCAACGCACGAACAATCCCGATGCCAACGTTGAGGAGGACGACGGCGCCCAACGCCTGCCAGCCGCGGCGGGTGGGCCAGCGTAAGCCCCAGGTCGCGGGTGGGTAGCGCAGCCCGAAAAAGAGGAGGGCGACGCCGAGGTAGATGATGAGCAGGTGGCTTCGCCGTGGCAGAGCCAGCCACTGACCATAGGCATTGGTCACCGCCAGTAGCGCCAGTGCCAGCACGACAAGACTCCATACAAGCTCCAGGCGCGGCCGGCGCAAGGGCGGTAACGGCCGCATTGGCTCGTGCCGCAAGATGTGGTGGGTCGCAGCCAGCCAGGCGGCAACCAGCACGCCGTTGACCACGACCTCGCGGAAGGTCTCCCAGGGACCGACCTCGATCAGCAGGATAATGCCGCCCAGCAGATAAAAGAGGAGGAGCAGCAGCGTGACATCTCTGCTCAACGGCCAGTGCGTACGGACGCTATCAGGTCTGTGGGCGGCAAGCATTACACTTCCTCCCTAACGCTTCCTGCTCCCGCATCTCTGCCCTGACCAGGAGCAAGTGAGCTATGAGCTATGAGCTATAAGAGCGTCACATGTCGCGAATTGCGGACGATTGCTTCCTGCAGGCGGGTTAGTTTGTCGCCGGGGCCGCGCGGGTACATCAGGTTCTCTTTGTCTTTGGAGTGCCAGAGGCCACAGGCGTGGGCGACTTCGTGGGCCAGCAGGCGGTGGCGGGCGCGGTTTAGCATCTCGGCCTCCAGCGTGACGTAATCGGTGAGCGGTCCAAGGGAGCAGCCGCCCTTATTGGAGATGTCGCGCACGATGAAAGCGGTGACAGGCGCGCCATAACCCAGCCAGCGCCCACTGCGGGTGCTGGCCGAGTGGCGGCGGAAGTAGTTGCCTGCCATGTCAAAATCCTCCTGCCAGGCGCCGTCGTCACAGTGGACGTCGAGGGCAGCCAGGGGTGCAGGTTCGGGCAGAGTAATGATTTGTGGTGATGCTGCCAGCACGCGCACATGCGCTTCTTGCGAGAAGATACGGCTCATTTCCTGCAGAGAAGCGTGTATGTCGTCTTCCTGGCACAGTGGTTGCCCTGTTTCGTCGCGCAAAATGACGACGCGCACCTGGATTTGCTTGAACGGGCGCACGCCGCTGAAGGAGCCGGCGAGGTCCAGAAGGCCCAGGGCGCGGTTCATTGTCTCTTTGAGCACATTGCTCCCCTGCGCCACTGTGCCCGCTCCCATCTGTCTTGCTGTTGGCATTTTTTGCCCTCCTAATGGTGCTCAGTTAAGCAGAATTCTGCCACTGTCGTTGTGAGGCGACTGCTGTCGTTTTGAGGCGCCTATTGCCGTCATTCTGAGGCGGATGCCGAAGAATCTCTGGCGTGTCGGGGCCGAGATCCTTCGCTCCGCAGACTCCGCTCAGGATGACGCCTCATCAACCGT
>CAZRTM010000179.1:0-5361 GCA_964602995.1 uncultured Ardenticatenaceae bacterium | reverse complement strand
ATAGAAGAAGCGCGCCGTAAAGCGCAACGTCTCCCGCGCTGTCATGTGCTCGTAGTAACGTGGCTCCTGCGCCAGGTAGCCGATGCGCTGGCGCACGGCGACGGTGTCGCGCACACTATCGCAGCCGAAGATGCTGGCTGTGCCCCCCGTGGGCCGCGTCAGGCCTAACAACAGCTTGATCGCCGTTGTCTTACCCGCTCCATTGGGTCCCAGAAAGCCGAAGATAGAATGCTCCGCTACCTCGAGGTTAAGGTCCTGCAGTGCCGTAACACCTCTGTACCGCTTGCTCAGCCCCCTCGTTTGAATCACCATCTCTTTGCCATCCATACTGCCACCTCCAGAGTTCCACTCCGCCATTACAAACGGCGGATGTCAGATCAACAAATTGTCGTTCTTAACCCTATACTGGTAGCGGTGCGGCGCTCCACTGCTGTCGTCCGCGTAGAAGATAAAGACCCGCGATGGCCAGCGGCAGCATCAGCAAACTTTGCACCATCCAGGCCGTTTGGGTAGTTGCAGCCGCAGGATTGACGCTAAGGTTGAGATACGCGACCAGATTCATTGCCGCGTGTAGCAGTGCCAGGGCAGTCATGCCACTACCGCTCAACAATAGAGCGCTAAGCCAGATGCCCAGGAAGAAGGCGCCTACACTTTGCCAGAGCACGACGGGCACAGGATTGTCACCGAGCAAGTTAATGAGGTGCATGGCGGCGAACAGGAGGGAGGAGACGAGCACACTGCGGACAAGACCCCCGGTTGTTGTGCCCCACACCTCTGCAAATGCACCCAGTACCAGACCGCGAAAGGTAACCTCTTCCAGTAAGGCGTGTGTCACAATAAAAACCGTTACTGCAGGCGGGAGCAACTGCCTGGTGAAGGCCAGGTCAAGGTGGCCTGTCATACTGTAGGTGGATACCGCCGCCGCGTAAACAAGCGAGAAGAGCACGACCAGCCATGTCTGCCATTTTCCGGCATGGATGATGCTAGCAGAGCGCAGCCATGCGAACCGTAGGAGGAGGACCAGAAGAATCGCGATGGAAATGACCCGGCCAGTTGTACCCGCGAGATACCAGCCCGTCGTCTCAAGCGGCCACCTGTTTGCCAGCACCGTGGAAATGATCAGTGCGCCGGTGAAAAAGAGTGTTACCAGCAAGCCAAAGACAGCGGGAGCCCTGGACGCTAATCGTTTAACCCAAGTCATCATACGTTCCTTGCTACCTACTTCTCTTCGTCATCTGGTGGCTCTTCGGCCAGCGACATGGTCAGCAGGGTCAGCCCCAGATCCTGTGCTCGCCGCAACAGCCCATAGAGCGCCGCCTGGTCCACAACCGGTCCTGATATTTCCGTACTGCCGTCTGGTAGATAGTTCATGTCCAATCCTGTGAACCATTCAGACCAACGCGAATCAAGGTGACCCGCGATGCGCATGCTCAGATACATTTAGGCACTCATGAAAAACGTTACTGTTGAATGATTTGGGCCAGTTGCCATTGGCCATTGCGATGTACCGGTCAGGGCACCGACCTCAGACAGTGCCAACTGGCTGTAGAACAGTTTCCTCGCGCCGTGTCAGATTAGGCCCGGTTGCCGCAACCAGAATGACAGCCGCTGCTACATACATGACTACCATCCAGATGACCTGCTGGCCTGCACCGGCGCCACTGACCATCGGGTTGAATATTCCTACCCAGAGGTTGACCGAGGTGTGCATAATCATATTGAGCAAGACACTGCCGCCCGTATTCTTGAATAACCATGTGTTGACGATGGCCCCAGCCAGGACAATGAAGATATTGAGCACCGGCTCGTCGCCAGAAAGGTACAGGGGCAGATGCCAGATGGCATGTAGCACGCCTACAATGAGGCTGGCAAGCAACGCGGAGTAGCCACGCATGAAACGCAGCAGGGAAAAGCCCCGAATTCCCGGCTCCTCGCCAAGCGCAATGATGAAGAACACCAGCACGGCGTCGAAAGCGATTGCACCCCAATCCCACTGCGGGTTAGAGACAGTTTCCGCTCCTGATAGCACTGTCAGGCCAAACGCACACAGTCGCAGCAGCAACGGCAGCAAGATGGCGACGGCGTACCACTTGATGGGCACTCGCCAGCGCACGATTCGGCCAAAATAACTCTTCAGGCCGCTGCGACCGTCGACAACCGCCGTCACAAGAGCACCGCCTACGAAAGGTCCCAGAATAAGCAACTGCCACAGCTCAGAACCACTTCGGAGATACATGTAGTAGCCGAAGAAAAACGTCGACCAGGCAATGACCCAGAAGGTCGCCTGGGGATAGCGTCTGACAAGCGAGGTGATCGCAGTCATTTCGTTCTCCTTTCACTTATTACTTTCAGGCAAGCATGTGAGATTAGATTCCCGGATAGGTAGCATCATAGCA
Organism: uncultured Ardenticatenaceae bacterium; assembly: GCA_964602995.1. Lineage (GTDB taxonomy): Bacteria > Chloroflexota > Anaerolineae > Promineifilales > Promineifilaceae > JAAYYY01. The sequence continues at coordinate 2,965 of CAZRTM010000179.1, read as the reverse complement.
CTACCAGGGTGGAAGGCGGGTATACCAAATGATGATTGTGAGGGTGTATTGTTCAGGGATGCGTGAGGAAGAGCTTACGACAGCAGGCCCAGCTCTCGCGCCCGGGCAATGGCATGCACCCGGTTGTGGGTGTCCAGCTTTAGCAGAATGTGGCTCATGTGCTTCTTCACCGTGGGCAGCGCAATAAAAAGCTCTTGCGCAATCTCATTGTTCGAGGCGCCACTCGCCACCAGGCGCAGCACATCAAGCTCGCGCTCGCTCAGTGCTGCCATGCTGTTCGCCGTGCCGGGCGTAGCCCCAGGCGCAGGAAATGCGGCCAAAAGTTGCCGGGCATAGGCCAGGGTCGCTGAGCGTTCCGTACCGGAATGATTCTGTGCGCGGTACGCCTGAAGCAGTTCCCGCATTGGCTCGCCCTCATCCACAAAGGTGCGCACATACCCTTGCGGCTGCGCCAATCGTAGCCCGCGCTCCAGGCAGGTCAGGGCCTCGGCGCCATTTCCCGATACCTGATGGACCAGTGCCAGCATGGCGAGGATGACCACAGTGCTGCCGTTTCGCGCTTCCGCTTCGGCAGCACAAAGCAGGCGCTGCAAAAGAGAGAGCGCCTCGCCGTGGCGGCCCTGCGCGCTGAGGACGCGGGCCAGCGCCAGATAAGCTACCTCGCGCCATCCAGGATGGTCTGCCAGCTCGTCCGCAGCACTCAGCCCACTCTGCTCAGCCCACGCCTCTGCCGCTGCCACGTTGTCCTTCACCAGTTGCAGACAGGCCGACAGGGCCGGCGCCTGGATCATGACCACGTTGACCTGAGCACGCTGCCCCACCTGGCTCGCCCGCTCCAGGATGGCGACAGCCGCATCCCACTCGCCCCGCGCCAGTTCCACCCGCGCCAAAACCCGATCCAGCACAAAGGCAGAGTAAGCCGATCCCACATGCGACAACTGGCTCATGCCACGCTGCACGTGCTGCAGCGCTTCGTCCAGGCGGTTACGCTCATACAGAATGGCCCCCAGGCCAGCGTGCGCCATGATGCTCCCTTTCTGTGGCAACCCGCTGGCAGACCAGGCCAGAACCTCCTCATACAGCGCCGCGGCCCGGTCAAGCTCCCCCTGGGCCGCCAGTAAATCGGCCAGGAAACTTGCCGCCGCCAACCGGATGAACTGTACGCCTGCGGCCTCACTCAGAGTAAGAGCGTCGTCAAAGGCCGCGGCAGCAGCGACCATGTCACCCCCGTCCAGATGGGCGGCTCCCAGGCACAAGGCCACCACGCAGCGCCAGGGGCTTTCCAAAGGCAAGTCGGCCAGTGCCTGCATCGATAACGTCCGCCCTCGCGACTGATCATCGCGCGTGACGGCCACGGCCGCCTGTAATGCCGCGATCTCCCCGGCCAGCTCGCTGGTCAGGCAATCACTGCTCTGCGCCGCCTGCAACGCCAACCGCGCCCACTCCTCTGCCCCGTCCAGATCAAGCTCCGGCCCCCAATGGAGGCACCAGCCACGGGTCAGACACAGGCGCGGACGCGCGCGAATCACCTCTTCAGGCATTGCATTTAACCAGCGTATCAACGAAACGCTGGCGCCCTGGTGCAGCATCGTCGTCGCTACCTGCTCCAGTAGGCGCGCTACCCCTTCAAAGTCATTAGCTGCCAGCGCATACCGTATCGCCTCTTCGCTGACGCCGTGGCTGGCATACCAGCCTGCCGCGCGCCGCTGCCATTCAGGTAGCTGCGCCTGCTGCGCCGTGTCCAATCGGGCCAGGAGCACATCGGCAAACAGGGGATGGTATCGATACCAGACGCGGGCATCGTCTAGCGCCGTCACAAACAAGTTGGCCTCCTCTAACAGCTCTAGAATCACCTGGCTGTCCTCGCGCCCGGTCACCATATCGCAGAGGGAAGCGCACAGCGGATCGAGAAAAGCCGTTTGCAGCAGAAACTGTCCCGTGCCCGCCGGTCGCTGCTGCAACACCTCATCCACCAGATAGTCCATGATGAAGCGTGACGTGCCAGCAAAGGAGGCGATAAAGCCAGCTTTGTCCTGGTGGTTTTGCAGGGAAAGGGCTGCCAGGTGCAAACCCGCAATCCAGCCTTCCGTGCGCCGCGCCAGGAGCAGCACGCTATCCTGCGGCAGGCCCAATTGTCGTAACTGGTTGAGAAAGACGGCCGTTTCGCCGTCCGAAAAACGTAGATCCGCCGCCCGGATTTCTACCAGCGCTCCCGCCGCGCGCAGCTGCGCCAGCGGCAGCGGTGGGTCACTGCGCGTCGTTATCAATAGATGCAGCAGCGGGGGCATATAGTCCAAAAGGAAAATCAGCGACTGGTGGATAGCAGGATTTGCGATCTGGTGATAATCATCCAGCACCAGAATCACCGGCTTTCCATTCTCCCCGATTTTGTTTAGCAACAACGTCAGCACCACATCCGTCGCAGGCGTGTCCGGTGATTGCAGCTCCCCGACTGTCGTAGCACCGATGTCGGGAACCACCTTCTGCAGCGCGGCAACCAGATAACTGAGGAAGCGGACCGGATCGTTGTCGTTTTCGTCCAGCGACAACCAGGCTATGTCCACGCCTGACTCTGCACCCTCTCCGCTTTCCAGTTGCGCCAGCCACGTGGCCACCAACGTCGTCTTGCCAAAGCCGGCCGGCGCTGAGACAAGCGTCAGCCTGGTTGAAAAACCCTGGACGCCCGCACCAAGGCCGTCATTGAGCTGGCCGATAAGTTGGGATCGTGGAACTAATGCTGGTCGCGGGACAGGCTTAAACAACTTGGTCTGCAAGAGCAAGCCGATCACAGGGACATTATAGACGATGTCCGGTGAAAAAGATATGGTGTGACAGTTGGTTGATCAGGGATTAGTTGATTGAAGATCGGCGAGGTCCAGCGGCTCAAACGCCCGCTGCCATACGCCAATGCCCAGCACCTTGCCCTCCACCGTGCCGTGGTTGACGCCATACTGGAACGTCGATC
>CAZRTM010000178.1:0-5416 GCA_964602995.1 uncultured Ardenticatenaceae bacterium | reverse complement strand
TAGGCACGATATAACTGCAACCGCTACAGGGTTGCGAAGTATAGGCTGGTTTGACTTCCACGATGCCGCACCCGGCCACAAGCGACGCCGATCGAGCTTTACCACTGCCCCACGCCTAATGTCCACCCCAGCGGCGTCATCTGCCAGGGCAGCGCTCCGTTCCCGGTGTGCGCGAACGATACTATTAAGCAGGCGCTATCTCTGTTTCTCGAAGGTAGTCTGTTCAACGGTGACCTGGCGGCGAACAAGAGCCAGAGCTATCCAGAAGATGTGCGCCACCTATGGCAGCAACTGGAAGATGCGAGGCGCTTTCCGGTTGGCGAATTAATGCCAGCGCGCACGACGCTGGATTTTCCATTATAATGGCGGTGAGATTTTGCTTGTGAAGAACAAATCGTTGTAAACCCGACGGTAATCGATGCTCAGCCAGGAATTTGGAGACGAAGATGAATTCAACTGCGATTGCGACCATGGTTAAGATGATGGAACGCTTACCGGCCACAACCCAGGAACAAGTAGTGGAGCATGTGCGTGAGTATCTGGCGGATCTGGAGGACGAGGCGTTGTGGGATGAGCAGTTTGCGCGCTCTCAATCGAAGCTGGCAGCCGCCGCTCAAAAAGCGCGGCAGGAAGTAGAAGCGGGCAAAGCGGAGCCAATGGATTTTGAACGGCTGTGAAATCGCACACGTTGCCGTCTTTTTGGGATGCCTACGATTCGCTAGATCCGTCGATTCAGAGCCGCGCTCGTAAAGCTTACGAGTTGTGGGCTGAGAATCCCTTTCATCCCTCTTTGCGCTTCAAGTGCATTAACACTCAGGAAAGAATCTGGTCCGCACGGATAACGCGGGGAGTGCGAGCACTGGGTATTTTGGAAGGGGATACGGTTACCTGGTTCTGGATTGGGGACCACGACACGTACAGGCGCTTCTTCGGTGGGGATTGACCGCACCTCCTACCTGTTTTGTCCCAATACACAACAAGAGAGGCCTCTCCGGTAATCCAGCCCGAGGGGCTTTTTTGTTTCAGGGAGCAGCTATGTTAGACAGTGTTGCCACCTATCACGTCCACAGAAGAAATCCATTGCCTCTCAATAACGCTGTCGGCTACCAGTACGTTATGGCAGCAGCTGGCCTCTACCTCCGCGCCGAAAACCGTTTCTTTGACGTGCTGGCGCCGATTGCCCGCTGCCCTATCCGTGGCTTGGCCCCGCTGCAGCCGCAGTTCACCCTCAAGGTGCGGCGTCTGCCTGGCTGGCTGCTGGACGCGGTTCTGGGCGATGCGCGAAATGCGCGTTGCAGGAACAGGGGGCTTAAGGAGGCGCTCTATCATTTCCACCACGATAGTGCTCGCGTGCGAGTCCTCAAGCCGCCGCAAAGAGCAACGGCCGCGAGCGTCGTCGCGGCCGAGGGACATACGGCGGACATCATCCTCGACCTGCACTCCCATGGCAACATGCGTGCATTCTGGTCGGCGACGGATAACAGTGACGAACAGGGTTTTCGGGTGTACGGCGTTATCGGCCGGCTGGATACCAAGCCTGAAATCCGGCTACGGCTGGGGGTCTATGGCTATTGGTTTCCGTTGCCGGTCAATATGCTCTTTGATGGACCGGGTAAGTTTGTGGACGTCAATGGTTCTAAGGTTGGGAGAGGAGTGCGTCATGCAGACGCTTAAGATAGAGCGGCGGTATCGCGTTATGCTGCCACCGGTCGAGCGGTTAACCGTGGTCCTGGCCGGTGTCGGGGGCACGGGGTCTGCGCTGGGGCCTGCTCTGGCGCGGCTGGCTTATCACCTGCGCCGTAAGGGTGTGACGGTGACAATGTTCTTCATAGACCACGATGTGGTCGAGCGCCGTAACGTATTGCGCCAGAACTTCACCGAGCACGAGGTGGGTTGCTTTAAAGCTGATGTCCTCTCCTTGCGCCTGAACGCCGCCTTCGGTCTGGACATCACAGCCGTTCCCGCCGCCTTTTCGGCAGAGCGATTCGATACCTGGATGGCCGGATGTGACCTTCGCCCGGGAGCGAACCTGATCATCTCGGCTGTGGACAATCACCTCGCCCGACGGGAGATTGCGCGAGTCATCCACTCAGGCCACGGTCGCTGGTATTGCCTGGACCTGGGCAATGAGCATCATTCAGGTCAGGTATTGCTGGGGAATGTGACAGGCGCGGATGAAATCAAATTTGACCGGCTGGGCCTCTGTACGGGCCTCCCTTCACCGTATGTCCAGGAACCAATGCTGCTGGAGCCACCGCCCGCTGATGCCAGCCCGCTCTCATGCGCCGACTTGGTGCTGCAAGAGGAACAGTCGTTGGTTGTGAACCAGCAGGTTGCAGCGCTGGGGGCGCACTATGCCTACCAATTCCTCGTGCGCCGCGAACTGACCCAGATGGCAACCCACTTCACAATGGAGCCGCCTATAACCGGGAGTGCGCCCCTGACAGAGCCAACAATTCTTGCAGCTTTTCGCAGCTAACAGAGAGGGATGATCCACGCCAGACCAGTGATGCGACTGACATCATGAGCCCTGGAAGTCGTACTGCCGGTAAACCGTGTGAATCCCAGATTCAATCTTTAGCAGCGCAAGATTGTCGAAGAACAGGTCAAAGGTTGGTCGCGGCAGTTGATGTACATAGTCCCAGACAGCTTGAAAGTTCTCAGCAGTGAGGCCGCGATTGGCAATTGTAACGTGATAGTGGAGGGCAGCGTGGTCATACGGCCTCCACTGTATCCAACTTAATTTCCTCAACTGTTCGAGGAGTCGGGCGTGAGCCATACGGGCTCCTTGCGAGGCAGCGACATCGATAAAGATGACATAGAAATCTGAATTGATAAAGCGACCAAAACCGTTGAGAGACCAATTAGTTTTCGCCTGAGATTTTGCAAAATCAGAGAGGACGTCTTCGACCTCAGTAATATTCTGTGCTTCAAAGCGGTACTTCATTGTGATATGTGAAGGAGCGTTCAATCGTGTACTGTCTGTCAGGCCAAATCGCTTTTCAACGTGGAGACGTAGCGGCTCATGGTATTCTCTCACTGTTTCTGGAAGCAAGTACACTATTCCATATTCGGACATATCACACCGCTTCTCATCTGTTCCCTGGAGTTCCTGGAGATCTGACTATAGCAACTTCCTGGTGAGCGACGAACACAGTTTTGTTGTCGTTGTCCGAACAGGGCGCGAATCGCGCCAACTCTGGTGACTGTCATTCTTTGACCGCCAGCCAACACGCCGGCGGTTTTTGTTGTCAGGAGGTGTTGCATGGTTGTCATCCAGTTTGCGCATCTTGAAGAGCTGGTTGCCGAGGCGCCGCCCAACATTGTTCGCGTCACGGCGCTTGATGTCACCGAATCTGCCTCGTCCCAAATTCCGGGCCTGCGCCTGGCAGGTGTCGGTGTGCACGTGCGCACTATCAGCAATGAGGGTTACGTGCTGGCCTGTTATTTGCCGGTGGCCAGCGTGCAGATTTACGAGGCCGTACCTCGCCATTCAGATCCCGCGCGTAAGGAGTATGACGTGGCCTGGGAGCGGGCGGAGGCGCTTAAGGAGCGCGTGGTGGCCTATCTGACAGACAAGGGCTGTGCCGTCGCCAGCGCAGGCGTCATTCACCTGGATGGGGTACGGCCGCTGCGGGCAACCTGGCGCTCGGACCCTGAATGGCGGGCAAATGGAGGAGGCAATGGCCATCTACGTCTACCATAATCCTGACTTTCTTGAGTTTTACCGCGGCGCAAGCGATGAGACACCCGACCTGCGCCGCCTTTATCTGGCGGCTATCGTCGATAGCGAGGAACCAGAAATCGCCTATCGTTTCACGCAGCACCTGGGGATGGATTGGTTTGAGCATCCCAACGTGACTACTGTTGTTCATTCTCGCTCCACTTCCATGGGCGACGTATTGGCAACAGAGGATGGCAGGCTGTTGCTGGTTGCACCCTATGGGTTCAATGAACTGGTCGATGCTTCCCTGCCAGTTGCGAGCAGTGCAGTTATACAGGTACTCCGCTCCCTTGCAGCCGCAGAGGGCGCCAACGAGACAGCGCTGGAGCTGACCCGTCAGGTCTCTCATCTCTACACGGCCCTGCTCTTCGCCGCTTCTGTGCTGGAAGCGTTGGCCGAAGACGTGGAACGTCCAGACCCGCAGCAGGCGCTCCTGGCGCGCTTCGCGGCCGAGCAGGCGCGCTGGGCGCTGAGCCAGGCAGCTAGGGGATAACTATCATGCCAACCCAGCTTGCTCTCGCCTATGCTCAGGAACAGCGCCTGGCACAGCCACGTCGACGCATACGCGATCTCCCGGCCGCCGACCAGCCGTTGTACCGCCTGAAACAGCACGGCAGCGATGCGTTGAGTAACGCCGAGTTGCTGGCCCTCGTTCTGGGCCGGGCCGATGCGCTTGATCTGGCCCAGGACCTGCTGATTTGCTTCGGCTCTCTGCACCGTCTGGCGCGGGCCAGCCAGCAGACACTCACGCAGGTGCGAGGTATCGGCCCCGCCCAGGCAGCGCGTCTGGCCGCGGCGCTGGAACTGAGTCGCCGGTTGCAGCTGCCGGAGGGTGATGAGCCACCGCGCATCACCTGCCCAACTGATGCCGTAGCGTTACTCGCGCCGGTGATGACTGGTCTGGAGCAGGAAGAGATGTGGGTGATGTTACTGGACACGCGCAACCGTGTCCTTGGTACGCGCTCTCTTTACAAGGGCAGCCTGAATACCAGCGTGGTGCGCATCGGCGAAATCTTTCGCCCGGCTATTGAAGCGCCGGCAGCGGGCATCATTGTCGCCCACAACCATCCCTCCTCCGACCCATCGCCCTCACCCGAGGACGTGCATGTGACGCGGCAGATTGCTGAAGCCGGTAAGCTGCTGGATATCGACGTGTTGGACCACCTAATAGTTGCTGGCGGGGGGCGGTATGTTTCCTTGAAGGAACGGGGGTTGGGGTTTGCGTGACAGGTTCACCAGTGGATCCAAATGATGCTACAATTAAGAAGAAGGAAGCGTTAGTCAAGGAGTTCAACAATGGCTCGTATTGATTGGAAAGAGCATATCACAATCGATCCTGAACTCCACCATGGCGATCCATGCATCATAGGAACACGCATTCCTGTAACCATGATTATCGGCAGCCTGGCGGACGGAATGACGCCTGAGGAAATCCTTGAGGCATACCCGCAGTTATCTCTAATTGATATTCAAGCGGCCCTTGCCTATGCTGCCGACGTGATGCGCCAGGAACTGTTGCTCCCTTTCAGGAGTTGAGATGCACATCAAGGTGGATGAGGATTTACCGCCAATAGCGGCTGAATGGCTGCGCGAGCGGGGATACGAGGTTAGTACTGTCGTCGAACAGGGCATGGGTGGATGGAAAGATGCTTCGCTCTGGGCGGCAGTCCAGTCGGAAGGACAGTTCCTGCT
>CAZRTM010000177.1:0-5417 GCA_964602995.1 uncultured Ardenticatenaceae bacterium | reverse complement strand
GCTTCGACTAGTGATTTCTTCCCAATCTATGCACTATACGTCTGCCGCATTCTACAAGGCGGTGTTAAAATAGGCCTGACTCAACAATCCTTTGACTTCATGCTGCAAAGGATCGTGCCATTCTAGGAGAAGCCAAACTAATGAAATCTTTTCGGTATCTACTTGTATTTGTATTGGTATTAAGCCTGCCACTCCTCGCCTGTGGCGTTTTCTCAGGCGCGGACCCTACGGCAGAGCCTACGCAAGCCCCACCGCCCACTGAGACAACGGCGCCCCCCACGGCGACCACCGCGCCGCCAACCCCAACTGATGAACCAGAAGTTGAACCGGCAGCTACAACGGCCGCCGAACCCGAGGCCGAAGCAACAGAAATCAGCGCCCAGCCCACGAAAGGCCCGGCGCCAACCAGAGATTCAGTGGTGCCCGTAGACGACCTGCCATCCGCAGGCCAAATCTCCAGCACCAGATATGAACATGCTGAGGGTCTCTTTGCTCTGTACCCACCAGAAGATTGGACGGCGAGCGAAGACGAATCCTCCGCTTCTTTTGACGCGCCGGACTCCTCAGGCTACATCTACATTCAAGTGACAAACACCGCTATTGAGCTAGACGCAATCGCATTTACCAATTTCGTCAAAAATCGCGATCTCAACTTCTTCCGTGACTTCGACAATTACGTTACGCTAAATGAGGAGATAGACGGCGATATTGGAGCAGCAACTATCTCCAAAAGCCTCAGCTTTGACGGCGTGCCTCAGACAGTGATTACCCTCTACGAACAGTATGGGTCAGTTATCTATAGCTTCGATTTCTGGTCAGACGAAGACCGCATCGATGCCTACAGCGACTTATTTATTGAGGTCGCCCACGCAATCGAGGTTTACCCTGAAGCTGCCGCAGAGCAGGTTGAATACAACTGGATCTATACCTTTGAAGAGGCAAATGGCCTGTTCACCATCGACGTGCCAACGCCCTGGCGCTATGAAAACACGCAGGGAGAGTCCGTCATCGTAGACACCTTCTACTCTCCAGATGAACACGCCGTTATCCAGAATATCACCTATGACGACGGCGAGGAGATCAGCCGTTCGCAGGCCGGCGCCTTCGGCCTGGAGCTTCTGCGCGAATACTACGCCTCGGATATCCGCATTCTGGACGATCAGATTCAGCCGGATGGCAGCGAACGACTCATATGGGAATCGCCAGGCGGCGACTATAGCGGTACATCATTCCTGGAGACCAGAGGCACAACGTTCTTACTCTTCACGACGATGTATGACAATCCCTATGAAGACGCGTACCTCGAGACGCTCAACTACACCATCAGCACCTATGACATCCCCGAAACCATAGAATCGGGAAGTTAAGTTAGTTCAGTTGTATAGGGAGCCAGCATAAAGCTGGCTCCCTATTGATCCTTATAGCGTAGTTCAGGCTCTGTATCGTTATGGAACAGGTAAACCTTTTACAGAACGGAGATTTTGCAGGGGAAGCAGGCGCTTACCGCAACGACGACCAGCTACAAACGGCAGCAGGTTGGGCGCCGTGGTGGCAGCGAGCCGGCGAGCAGGATCCCCAGTGGAAGAACCAGAAACCGATATTTGCTGTCAGCTCATTGGATGGACAACCTGCCCAGCAGGTCATGACACCCTATGGCACACACGTAGCAGGGCTATGGCAGCAACTGCCGGCAGCGCCGGGCAACCGCTATGTGTTGTCGGTGATGGGGCAGGCCTGGTCCAGCGAAGATGATGAGCCGGGTAGCCGCGCCCAGGCCAGTGATGTCAATCTGCAGATTGGGATTGACCCCACCGGTGGCCTGGATCCCGATAGCCCTCTGGTAGAGTGGAGCGATAGCGCCGAACCACTGAGCCGCTGGGAAACGCTGCGCCTCACTGCCACGGCCGAGGCCACTGTCATCACCGTCTACCTTCGCTCAGCACCATCGCTGCCCAAACGGCAGCAATCCATATTCTGGCGCAATGCCGTCCTGTTGCCCGACGGGCGATACAGACGCACCGTTACCGTCATCGGTGTCGGAGACACACACATCATCCTGAAACCGGAGCACCCGCGCCCGGCGGAAAAGGTTGCTGTCGCCGTCTCCTCAATCCAAAACCACCCTTTTGTCGAGCTGACAATTCGACGCCCCGACGGCAAACAAAGCGCGGTCGATTACCGCGGCAGCAGCCAGGAAGATGACCGCACCATCTGGCGCTACACGTTCACACCAGATCATGCCGGGTTATATGACATCCGCTTTGTGGGAGACCGCGGCGCCCGCCTCCTCTCACAACGGCTCGTGCGCGTGTCGGAGCAGACACAGTTGGTGCCGAGTGGAGAGCCGCGAGAGAAGTACCGGCGCGTTTACGTCCTGCTGCCGCCAACGGCCACCGAAAAGTGGATCGTGGCCGCCGCCCGTGGCAGCTATCCCGGTCGCTACACCGTCGGCTTTTCTGCCGACGACGCCGGCGTGGGCGATTTCGAGGAGCGCCATGTGCTGGCCATCAATCCTCACCACTGGCCCGGCGTTCTCTCTGCCGCCTGGTTCAAACAAAACTACCCCGGCGCCATCTTCACGCCCGTTGTAGCCAATTCGCCCGAAACGCTTGAAGAGTGGCTCAAAAATTGGAGCGTTGAGCAGGAGTAAATAGACGTCACCCAGGTCGCCTACTCATTGGCGATCAACCCCACGTCAATAACCTGCGTTTCAAAGCTGTGGCCAGAAGCCACCAGGCTGATCCGTTCAATGAAGCGCGGCGCGATGTTTTGCTGGGCCAGCTTCTCCTGCAGATTCCCCGACTCAAAGAAGTAGACCTGATTCTGTGGCACCCGGACATGAGGGATGCGCGGTGTGGCACAGAACTGGCAGATATCGGGCGTGGAGCCGGCTACGATTTCGCCTGTGGAATAGAACCCCTGCTGCCAGACCTGCTCGGCGCCATGAACGTCAATGTACGTAATCCTGACGAAAAGAGGACATTCACTACCCTGCACACCACAGACACCCAGACTCTGGTCAACAATGCGCATGGTGACGTGCAGTTCCAGAGAGGCGAAATCGGTCACGTCCTGGTTGACCACCTGTTGCAGCTCCATTTCATAAGGACCCTGCCCCACCCGCAAGAAGCGAAGCAATGTTTCTCCATCGACTTGCAACACACTCATCGTGCCATCGGCCGCGCTCTGCGCCTCGTCTCCCGGCGTGGGAGTCAGCGGCGTCCATCCCTTCAGATCTTCATCAAAGTTGCCATTGCGCACCAGATTGCGCTCGCTATCCAGCGGGCCGGTTAATTGGCCTTCCGCCGGTATCAGGCCGCGCTGGTTAATCTGCAAGGGCAGCTCACTGCTCTCATTGCGAATGAGCGCCGCGCCTTCCAGAACAACCACGCTCGTGGCCGCATTGGTGACATCAAAGGAGTACTCCCCAGCCTGCTCCAGCAGCACTTCACCATTCTGTGGTGTGGAAACACGGACAACCGTTGGTCTGCCGTCACGTACTGGCAGGCTGATGCGCAAGCGGCCCGAAGTCAGACTGAGTCGCAGTTCATGGTCGTTATTACTCAGCCCGAAGCGGGGGGCGCGCGCGCTGGTCACGTCCAGCCCCGTATTGGCATAAATTTGCAGCCGCGCTAACGCCTCGCTTTCATCCGGTGTATATACGTTCACCAGGGCTGTGTCAGTCGTACTGGTCAGAACACTGGCCTTTCCCTCCAGCCTGCGCGCCGGTTCGCCGACAAAAATCGCATCGCGCTGTCCCTGTGGGGTTGTCAGGCCTACCGTGCCCTCGTTGGCCTGAACCAAAAGGACAAGTGGCCGTGACGCATTTTGTAGAAAGCTGCTGACACCAACAGGGACGGCCAGCACGAGGATGAGCCAGACGACAAAACTAACCAGAAGGATAGCCCAGGCAACTCGTTCGCGATTGCCGTTGCCACCCTTACTGGTGTCGTACGTTAAATCCACTGAACGCTCCGCTTGCCTCATCCCATTCTGTCTCCACTCGTTCAACTCGGGCCGCCGACGGGCCGTGGTGTAAATACTGTTCTAGTTCTTGCAAAGCCTCTTCCGGCCCTTCGGCTACAACGCGCACACTGCCGTCCCTTTCGTTGCGCACCCATCCGCTGAGATTGCGCCGCTGCGCTTCACGACGTGTCGTCTCTCGGAAAAAGACGCCCTGTACGCGCCCATATACCAATGCGGTCAGTCGTTTCTCCATCTCGCGCATTCTCCGAAATCTGTCAAATCACCTGGGCTGGCGATATTGGCTACGTTGGCTGCGTTAGCCGTAAGCTACCGAATTATAGCTTACTTTAACCATATCACGGCGATGCGTACAACGATCATTATCTAATCGTGGGCGCTGCGCAGGTTCTTTAGCTCGCGCAATAGCCTTCCTGCCATACCCGGTCCCTGGTAGACAAAGCCGGTATAGACCTGGATGAGAGAGGCGCCGGCATCAAGCTTGGCCTGTGCATCCCGAGCATCAAGAACGCCGCCAACGCCGATAATGGGTAGTTTGCCCTCTGTGTGCCGGTGTATATAGCGGATCACTTCGTTGCTGCGCGCAGCTAATGGGGCGCCACTCAGGCCGCCACTCTCTTCTTTTATGGCGCCTGTGCTGCGAAGGCCGCCGCGGGCCGTCGTCGTGTTGGTGGCAATCATGCCGCTGACGCCATTCTCTATCGCCGCTGCCAGAATCTCGTCAAGCTCAGTCCACGTCAAATCGGGAGCAATCTTCAGCAACAGCGGGCGTGGCCTGAGCTGATGCCTGAGCGCCTCATTATGGTTTTCTTCCAGCAGGCGGTCCAACAATTCTTCAAGATAGCGACTACCCTGCAACTCACGCAAGCCTGGCGTGTTTGGTGAGCTGATGTTCACAGCAAGGTAATCAGCATACGGATAGACGGCGCGCATTACAGCAACGTAATCATCGGCGGCCTGCGCCAGGGGTGTTTCCTTCTGTTTGCCCAGGCTGACGCCCAGCACAAACGGCTGGAGGCGATCCATCTTGCGCATGCGTACTGCAGCCCGTACCATGCCCTCATTGGGAAAACCCATACGGTTAATGACCGCGCGGTCACCAGGCAATCTGAAAATGCGTGGGCGGGGGTTGCCCGCCTGGGGCCAGGGCGTCACTGTGCCCACTTCCACATGGCCAAAGCCAAGCAGGGCTAACCCATTGGCAACCGCAGCCTCTTTATCGAAACCGGCAGCGACACCGAGAATGTTGGGAAAGGTCAGACCGAAGAGGCGGACTTCCTGCCGTGGGACGTCGCCCGCAATGGACCGCAGCAGCCAACGGCCCACGGCCGTCCCCTGCGCCAGTTGCAGAAGACTCAGCGTCAGGTTGTGGTCCTGTTCGTCGTCAAATCGCTGTAAAAAGGGAAATAGCGCAGACTGGTACAGATTCATAT
>CAZRTM010000176.1:0-5730 GCA_964602995.1 uncultured Ardenticatenaceae bacterium | reverse complement strand
GCCGCCATCCGCGCGGGCACCGAGCTCCAGGCCCTGGCGTTCCATCAGCCGGAGTCGGTGGAGTACCGGAAGGAGATACGGCGAAACCTCAAGGACGCGCTCACGAAGCGCGACCGCCGCTTCGGCGACTACCGGACCGCGAGACGTCCAGGGATAGAATTCGTTACCCGGTGTGTATTGCACAATAGTGACGCCATTCTCATTGACCGATTGGCCCGGTCCCACCGGCCCTACTACCGTGCCATTGGACAGGCGGATAGAGACATTGGCCGGCGCTTCCCCAGAATACCAGGCGGTGAGATAGCTCGTAGTCGATGTGAGCTTATTGAAAGAGAGTTCGGTGGCGCTGCCAGAGGCAAATTGGCCGCCAGCATGGTTGGGCAACGACCCTTCGTCGCCAGAAGGGGCCACCCACACGCGGCCGGGCCTATCTGGCCCAAAAAGTTCGGCAATCTTGCGGCTGGCGGCGGAGGCGCCGTCAATCGGTCCCCACTGCGTCCCGGCGTTCCACAGGGCAACCGCAGGCTGGCCCAGGGCTTCAATCTTCTCATCCACCCAGTCCAGAGCATCATCCAGACAGCCGTTAATAGGCGCTTCGGCCGGAACCGAACCGTGCGCTGGCGTGCCTTCCGACGTAAGTTTGACAATGACAAGGTCTGCTTCGGTCGCCACTCCGGCATACGGTGCGCCGGGTAGCGCCGAGCCATTGCCTACAGCCATGCCTGCCGTGGCCGTGCCATGTCCCACGGCGTCGCGGTGCGGCAGGGTGATTTCCCCGCGCAGGGCAGCGTTAATATCGTCCTCCGAATATTCCACCGGCGCGGGTTGGCCGGGCGCACACCAGTTCGTCTGGCCGCTCATGTCCAGAATCCACTTGATGCGCGTGGAGCCATCGGGGTTTAGAAAGTCGGGATGTCGCCAGTCGATGCCGCGGTCGAGAATGACAACGGTGACGCCAGCGCCGGTTGGGTCGGGACTATCCTGGCCCCCTGTATCCGTATTGTTCAAGGCGGTTGGCAGAAACATCCTGAAATATAGGTTACCCTCGCCGGGCGAACCTGAGCGCCCGCTGAGCGCCTCTGTTGTCGCCACGCTGACGAGCAAAAGGACCAGGATCAGGCTAAGCCCAACGAGCAGGGGTTGCTTTCTCTTAGGATTCATAAGTGATCTTCCTTTTTTGTCTGGAAACCGTCTCAGTGACTTACAACTAATCAGCGCTGAGGGCCGGCAGGTAGAGTGAAAATTCCCCTTGCATCCGCTCAAACACATAGGCCACGCCCTGGCCTGGGTTGCCATTGACGCTGGCATGCGGCGCACCAATCAGCGCCGTATGCCCGGCCACCGCCACGCTGCCAACGATGAAGTTGCTCTCCGCACCATCGCTCTGGGTCAGCTTCACTTCCTCGGACCAGAGGGAGTTACTCCGTGTAAATACATAAGCAGCGCCCTGAATTTCAGTGCTACTTCCGTAAGGATTGCCTACCAATGCGGTATCGCCATCCAGCGCCACCGATGAACCGAACTGGAAGTTGTTTTCATAGTCAGCAGCCGTCAGTTTGCCCTGCTCGCTCCAGTCCGAGCCGCTGCCCGTAAAGACGTAAGCTGCTCCCCGGCCATAGGTACCATCCAACGTGGCCAATGGGGCGCCGATGAGCACCGTCTCGCCGTCGAAGGCCACAGATTGGCCAAACGACTCACCGGTGTCCCCGTCGCTGGCAGTGAGTTTCGCCTGTTCACCCCATTCATCTCCCGAATAGGTGAACACATAGGCGGCGCCCTGTATAATATTGCCGTCAACGGTAGCGCCGCGGGCGCCCACGATGGCCGTCGATCCCGACAGTGCAACGGCATAACCGAACTGGTCGCCAGACGCGCCGTCGCTGGCCGCGAGCCTGGCCTGCTCTGACCAGCTATCTCCGCTGCGCGCGAAAACGTAGGCCGCTCCTTGCCGGGGCTGACCTTCCACCGGACGGAAATCGACACCCACCAGCGCCACGTCATCAGATAGGGACACAGAGCGTCCAAATTGATCCCCGGCCTCGCCGTCGTTGGCAACCAGCCGCGCCTGTTCCACCCACGAATCGCCGCTACGCGTAAAGACGTAGGCGGCGCCTTGATCCTCATTACCCTCTATGTCGGCAAGTTGAGCGCCCACCAGAATCGTGTCGCCGTCTATGGCTACCGATTGGCCGAAGCGGTTGCCGGATGTTGCGTCGCTGGCCGTCAGCCGGGCCTGGAAGGACCAGCCGCCGCCGTCGCGCACATAGACGTAGACCGCGCCGGGAGCCGCGGAGCCGTCTACGGACTCGATTGAAGGGCCATACGAAGCGCCCACGACCAGCGTATTGCCATCCACGGCAACAGAGGAGCCGAACTGGCTGAATGGCTGTCCATCATCAGCTACGAGCCGCGCACTCTGGACAAAATCGCCAGGCTCAGCGGACTCAGAAACGGACGTTCTGTCTGCCGTTACAGCAAAGGGTACGTTCCAGGCCCACATTACGAGCAGGAGTAGCCCGCAAGCTATGGTGACGCTTACTTTTCTGTCAGTCATCTTGAAATACCTCTTCTGGTTGCGCTCCTGGCAGGTTTTCTCCTGGCGCGTCCAGGCCGCTGGACAGGATCTGCCACAGCTCGCGCCAGTTACGAAAGACGAGGCGTTCGCCCGTCAGCGGGTCATTCACATGGCCGCCGATGTGCCCGCCCCCATCGCTCCAGATGCGCACAATAAACGCTTTCAATTGCATACTTGCAGGGTAACAAACGGCAGTTGACAAACAGTGAACAAACTGTCGGCCTCAATTGAATATGGAAGGAAAAGACGAAGAGGCGCTACACTCAAAAGAGGCGCTGAAGCGCCCACTACAAACCTAAACTGCTCCCCCATCTCCAATCTCTAATCAACCAATCTCCAATTCCCCCCTCTTACGGTACAATACCTGAAACACAACACCAAGGAGGACTCCCCATGATAAGCAGCGTCGTCCTACTCAACGTCGAGCACGGGCGCATCAACGAAGTCGCCGAGCGACTGGCCGAGCTGGAAGGCATTTCAGAAGTGTACTCCGTCGCCGGGCGCTACGATCTGGTCGCCATCGTCCGCGTGGCGCAAACCGAAGAGCTGGCTGACCTGGTCACGGAGCAGATGTTACACATCAAGGGCATCACCAACTCCGAAACCCTCATCGCCTTCCGCGTCTTCTCCCGCCACGATTTGGAGAGTATGTTCTCGATTGGGTTGGAGTAAACGTCAATCTCCAATCTCTAATCAACCAATCTCCAACCCCTCCACCGCCCGCACAATCTCCGGCGGTGCAACGTGCCGCGCCAGCGGGTTCAGCCACACCACCTGTTGCCCATCCTGCCGCAGCACAATCCCGCTCATTTGCGCGTACTGCTTCAGGAATTTGCGTGCGTCCCCGTAGCCGCGCCTCCTGAAAAATGCCTCTTCCTTCGCTTCCGCCATCTGCCGTAGCGTGACGGCTGCCTGTTCCACATCATCGGCGTGAACGCCCCCTTCCGCCACCAACCACAACAGGTTCACGATACTGGGCGGCATCTGTCGCACCTTCTCGCCAATAACCGCCACCAGCTTGCCTGTCCCACTCTCCAGCGCGGCATCGCCCTCCCCCTTCAGCCGCCGCACCTCGACATTGAACGGCGTGTGCGTCTTGAACGTCACCGTGAAATCCGGCCCGCGCTCCTTCAACGCTGCATATTTCTCATACTCCAGCTCAAAGCGCCGCTCACTCAGCAATAGCAGCGCCGTCTCCAGCTCAGCGCGCACATCCTTCAGATTGTTCGCTTTGCGCAGCTTGGACCGTATCTTGGTGCGATGGTGGGTGGCAAACTCCCGAAAGCGGCGCGACTGGTGTAACCACCCGCCAAATTCAGCGCGAAATGCCGTGCGCTGGCCGTCGAAAATCTCGTCCAGTAACTCGTCCGTTTTCGATGACTTCGAAGACATTGTCGATCCGCTTTGTATACTATGCGAAAGACAGAGCGCCCTACTCGCGCCACCCCGTCAGCAGCCGCCGCCAGCGCAGGGGCGCCAGCGAGAGCAGCGTATCGGCGCGGAAGAAACGGCCGGCAAGCGAGACAACCAGGTACGTCGTCAGCGCCAGCCCCAGCAGCCCGGCGAGCACCTGCCACAGAGGCACATTGCCCGTCGTCAGCCTCGTGATCATCGACGTTGGCGCCGTGAGCGGGAAGAGGCTGAGGAAAAGGGCCAGACCGCCATCGGGATTGTTGATGAATGTGTTCAACATCCAGAGCGGGATCATCAGTGGCAGCATGATGGCAAACGTAAACTGGCCCGCCTCGCGCGCGGAGGGCGCCAGCGCGCCGATGGCGGCCATGAGCGAAGCGTATAGCAGATAGCCTAACGCGAAATAGGCCACTGCCCACAACAGGAAACCATCAGGTAGTTCAAAGTTGCCAGCGTCGAAGAACGGCATCGGCTGGGACAACAGCAGATAGCCGCCGCCAACCCAGACCGCCATCTGGAAAAAGGCCACCACGCTCAGGCCCAACAGCTTGCCCAGCATCAGTTGGCGCGGTTGCAGGCTGAGCAGCAGGATCTCCACCACGCGGTTCTCCTTCTCGCGCGTCACGCTGGAGAGCATGAAACCACTGCTTGATGTGAGCAGGAAGAAGAAGATGAACAGGGCGGCGAAAGGCACAATGAACGTCAACGGGCCATCCGCATCATTGCCTGTTGCCGGCGCAAGGTTATGGCGAGCGACCGCGGGGGCGGGGTTCACAAGGCGCGCCGCCAGCAGCGCATCCCCTGTCAGGTTGTAGTTAATGATGTACTGCATCAGCGATTCTTGTGTATCACCCAGGGGTTGGTAGGTGCTCTCCACCAGCACAATCTCACCGCTCTCCAGATAATCCTCACCCAGCAAAAAGAACTCGCTGATCTCTCCGCTCTCCAGAGCAGCCTGCGCCTCCGCTTCGTGGCCATAGGCCGTTAAGAACCCTTCAGGCAGGGAAGGCGGCAGCTCTGTAATGATGCCGCTGTCATCAACATAACCCAGTTGCGGCGTCTGTTGCTCGGGCGGCGGTTGCGTGGGTGGCTCCTGCTCCCCTTGGGGCTGCCCTTCCGGCGCCGGTTGGGGCACGAAGGACGGCGCTTCTTCAATGCTGCTGCCTGCTATCAGTGGCACGCCGATGTTGAGCAGGATGATGACTAGGGGAAAGATGAATGTCATCAGCCAGAACGACCGCTTTGACATCGTGGTCAGAATTTCATTGCGAATAACGAGCAGTACATTGCGCATGGCTACTTCCTCCCCAGCCCAACAGCGGCGGCCACCTCTTGCAGCGACAGCCGTTGCCCATAACGCAGCATCCCCGCGCGGAAGATGCGCGACGCTCCCCAGATGGCCAGAACAGCCGTGACCAGCGTCAATAGCCAGCCGGCCGCCAGTTGCCAGAAGGGAATGGCCGTGAAGCTCCAGCGCAAAGCGACGGTGAGGAATGACGTGGTGGGAAACAGGGTGAGAAAGAGCAACACCGGGCTATCTGGATTGGTGAAGACAAGTACGGTGAAGAAGAAGGGCGCTACAAAGAGCAGGTTCAACATGCCCGCAATCTGTTGCGCTTGCTGTGTCTCAGTGGCGATAGACCCTATCGC
This sequence comes from uncultured Ardenticatenaceae bacterium, assembly GCA_964602995.1. Classification (GTDB taxonomy): domain Bacteria; phylum Chloroflexota; class Anaerolineae; order Promineifilales; family Promineifilaceae; genus JAAYYY01. Next base: position 92 of record CAZRTM010000176.1, on the reverse strand, counting down.
AGTCATGAAGCCGGCAATCAGCATGTAGGCCGGCAGGAAGAACAGGGCCAGGACGCCCAGGAAGGCCCAGGGCACTTCGATCTGGCGCACCA
>CAZRTM010000175.1:0-5841 GCA_964602995.1 uncultured Ardenticatenaceae bacterium | reverse complement strand
CCCTAGAAGCCGGCAACTTCAGCCCCGCCAACTACGGAGAGCGGGATACGCGGGTGTTGAGTTTTGCGATCCGGTCGATTAATTTGGTGACGGAGTAAGCTGTAGAATGCAATTCTACAGCTAAAAAAAGAAACATGTTGAAAACATGTTAGGGGTGCAGACCAACCTGATAGGTAGCCAGGTCGCCAACACGTTTTAACGTGTTTCCGCCGTTAGCTGTAGAATTGAATTCTACAGCCATAACGCCTACCGTCCACCGTCTCCCCTCCCCACCAACCCATGCCCACCCACAGGCTCCGTCTCAAATCGCTCGCCAAATCCCGCAATCAGCGGCCTGCCACGCGCAATGGCCTGCTGCACCGCGGGCAGCGACAGTGACGCCTGGTGGCTGGCCTTACTATCCCACACCTCCGTCACCCACAGCGCGTCCGCATCTTCCTTATCACGGGCAATGATATAACTCAGGCACCCCGGCATATCACTCTGCCCCTCCAGCAAAATCTCAATCAACGCCTCCCGCTGGCCTGGGGCGGCGATCATCTTTCCGATTAGTCCGTACATGGTGAGTCCTCTCTGTTCGTTGTTATCATGTAATCTGACTAACTATATCAGCATTGGCATCCTTCGTATCTAAGCACGAAATTATCCTGGCATCAAGCTGAAACCCATCTCCCCCAACCACGTATAGAGGGTGAGCCTACAGGAAACGTGGTATCCTACGTTTCTAGGCTTTTTGCACGTCAGAGTAAACTTATTCAGGACCCGATAACATATTATGACTCGAGAGCACCAGCAGCTAACGGACGGGCAGGAGCTACTGAGTACGAAACTCATGCCGCCGCAGTTGCGGGGGCCGTTGATTGCGCGCCAGCGGCTGTTGCAGCGGTTGGATGAGGGGTTGGAACAGAAGGTGACGCTCATTTCGGCCCCGGCGGGCTTTGGCAAGACGACGCTGGTGAGTGAGTGGATTGCGCACCAGCGTGAAGCGGGCAGTCTGCCACCGCTGGCCTGGGTCTCGCTGGATGAGGGGGATAATGACCCGGTTCGCTTCTGGCGTTATGTGCTGACCGCGTGCAGTTCATTTGGGGAAGAGTGCCATGAACCGGCCCTGACCATTCTCACAAGATCCGCGGACCCACCATTCGAGCCACTGCTGACGATGTTTATCAACAAGATGGCGCGCCTGCCGGGGAAGGTGGTGCTGGCCCTGGAAGATTACCACCTGATTACGTCGCAGCAGATCCACGAGTCTGTAGCCTTTTTCATCGACCATTTCCCGGCGACCCTGCATCTGATTCTCATGACGCGGCAGAATCCGCCGCTGCCCCTGGCGCGGCTGCGCGCCTATAATGAGCTGAACGAGCTGCACACGGCCGACTTGCGCTTTACAGAGGAAGAAGTGCGCTCATTCTTGCAGATGGCGCTACCCTTTGCGTTGTCCGATGGCGTGGTGGAGCAGTTGACGGCGCGCACCGAAGGCTGGCCCGCCGGGTTGCGGCTGGTGGCGCTGGCCGTGCAACGCATGCAAGAGCAGCCAGAGGTGGAGCAGTACCTCACCACTTTCAGCGGCAGCCACCGGCCTATCCTCGAATATCTGGTGAGCGACGTTTTCAACGCCCAGCCGGAGGACATTCAAGAGTTCCTGCTGCAAACCAGCATTCTGGACCAGTTGACGGGGCCGCTCTGTGATGCTCTGACCGGTCGCGACGACAGCACGCTGGTGCTGGAGCGGCTGGAGCGGGCCAACCTCTTCATTACCCCTGTGACAGAAGCGGGGGCCGAGCGGTGGTACCGTTATCATGCCCTTTTTGTGGAGGCGATGCGCCACCATGCCCGGCGGCGTCTGGGCCAGCAACAGTTGGAGACGCTGGCGCGCAAGGCCAGCGACTGGTTCGAGCAGCACAACATGCTCCCCGAAGCGACCGAGGCCGCGCTCTATGCTCGCGATTACGAAGCAGCCGCGGCCCTGATCGAACGTATCATTGCGCCACGGCTGGTACAGAACGAGTTTCATACTTTGCGCCGCTGGATGGAGCAGCTTCCCGTCCCAGTCCTTGAGGCCTTTCCCACCATTTGCATGACCTTCGCCACCGCTATCCTCTTCACCTCCGACCGCCACGCGCGGCAGACGAAAGAACGGGTGAGCGTGCCGCTGCAGATTGCCGAGCGCTACTGGCAACAACAAGAAGATGAGCACAGGCTGGGCGAGGTGCTGGCCTTCCACTCGCTCGTGGACTGGCTGCAGGGCGAATACGACACCTCGTTCGACTTCGCTCGCCAGGCGCTGCAACTACTGCCACAAAGTGACAACCAGTGGCGCGGAATCAGCCTGATTATGCTGGGCGTAGACCAGATGATGAGCGGCGACCTGCACAGCGCGCGGCAGACCGTGTCCCAGGCGTTGGCCCGCTGCCAGACGGCGCAGAACATCTACGGCACGCTGGACTCCAAGTTGCTATTGGGCGAGATCCTACATTTGCAGGGCGAGCTTGACCAGGCTGGACAGCAATTCCGCGAAACATTGGCCCTCGCCGAGAGGACGCCGATGACGCCGGTGCAGGCAGAAATCCGGCGACGGCGCGCCCTGTTGGGCCTTGGGGCGCTGGCCCTGGAACGCAATGACTTGCAGGAAGCTGACGAAGCTCTGGCGCAGGTGGTTCCCGGCGTGGAGCAGTTCCCGGAAGGGGATTTGCTGGCAGACAGCCCCATCGTGCTGGCTAAAATCCGCTTTGCGCAGGGCCGAACAGAGGAAGCGCAACAGTTACTGAATGCGGCTATGTCCGGCGGCAGGCAGTCGTTCTTACTCCGTTTTCCCGGCGTCACCCGCGTCGAGATGGCGCTGGCTGATGATGATCTGGCGACGGCAGAGCGGTGGGCTGCCCACGAAGCGCTCTCGGGCAACGAAACGTGGCACATCCAGCGCCAGCAGGAGGAATTGATGCTCGCCCGTCTGCGCATTGCCCAGGGGGAGAGCGACGTGCTGCCGCAGTTGGAAAGGTGGCTGGCCGAGGCGCAGGGGCAAGGGCAGGTGAAGCGGGAGCTGGAAATCAGGATTGCGATGGCCCTGGCGCACCAGACCGCGGGCCACCCCGATCAGGCCAGGGAGATGCTGATGCGGGCGCTGCAAATGGGCCAGGCGTCCGGCTTCCGGCGCGTATTCCTGAGCTACGGTCAGGCGCTGGCGCAGTTGCTGCGAGAAACCGTTTCGCAAATCGAGGACGAGTCACTGGCCGGCGGCCCATTGGTGGGCTATGGCCGCGCCCTGCTTTATGCCCTGGCCCAGGAGCAGCGTGAACGGACGGTGTCGATGCCGGCGTCCCATGAAAACGGCGCGACCCAGCTCTTCGAACCACTGACTGAGCAAGAGCAAAAGGTGCTGCGTCTGTTGGCCGCCGGGCTGACCAATCCCCAGATTGCCGAGGAGCTGGTTATTTCGGTCAATACGGTGAAGACGCACGTCAAGAACATCTACAGCAAGCTCGACGTCAGCAGCCGTGAAGAAGCGCGCGAAGCGGCACAACAGTTAGATTTATTGTAGCAGTTCGGTGCGCTTGCCAGGGAGCAAGGCCAATTGAGCAGGGTTGGGAGCCGCTGTTAGAGAGCTAATATCACCCCCCTTTTCACCCACTGCGGGTGATTCCCCCTTGTCCTATCTGTCATAAGCTATCGTCAAGATAATCAATAGTGCTCGTCATCCTGAGCGCAAACCCATCCCTTCCGTCACGCTGACGCGTCATCCTGAGCGGAGTCTTCGGAGCGAAGGATCTCTGGCTCGATGCGTCGAGATTCTTCGGCTGTCGCCTCAGAATGACGTCGGTGGTCGCCTCAGCATGACTCTTGGAAGACACAACTTAACTAAGTAGTGACAGATTAGGATGAACAATGAACGACACAAAGAGTAGTACGGTCCCCGGTGATAATAAATCGATAGCAGAGGAGCGCGGGGCGAGTCAGGAGTTCTCTGCGCCGCTGGGAACTTTAGAAAACGGCCGGCTGATCTTCTCCTCGGGCGCGGGGAGCCTGCGGCTCAAGGGCGAGCCTGGTCTGAATGCCCTTTTCTGGGCGCAGTTCAAAGGCGCCATCCCCGAGGTTTGGATGCAGAACGGCATTGTGACAATCAAATATGGGCGCTTTCCCTTGTTGGAACAACTGGTCAACTGGTCCAGATTGAGCGCGACCATGAGCATAAACGCCTCGATACCGTGGGAGATTGAGCTGCGCGGCGGCGTCTCCCGGCTCGACGCTGATCTGTCACAACTGCAGTTAGGATCATTGGATATCCTGGGCGGCGCCAGCGAGATCGCTCTAAAGCTATCCAAATCGTCAGGCACCACCTTCATCTACCTCTCCGGCGGTATTAGCCAGGGTTTGTTCCGTGTACCGGCCGGCACCGCAACCAGAATCCAAATCAGCAGTGGGGCGAGCCGGCTGGCATTTTACGGCCAGCGCTTCGGAGCAATTGGCGGCGAAATACGCCTGGAAAGCCCTCAATTCGAGCACAGCACGAGCCGTTACGACATCTGCATCGCGGGCGGCGCGAGCAACCTGAGCATCGAAAGCACCCAATAGGAAACAGCGGGACCGGGCTAAACGCGCCCAGGCCCGCTGTTTCGCGCCCATCACGGCGAACATCACCCTCCATATCACCCGCTGCGGGTGATGTGGATTCACTCTGCTGCATCCTAAACTCTCCTCAGAGCTTCGATACAGGAGCAAATTTCAGTTAGAGACAGTTGAGAAAGCTTAAACCCAAGGAGGTTTAGTTATGGACACGATTCGAGTTATTGCCCAAACAGTGCTGAGAATCACAGGTGCGATCCAGATCATACTGGGCCTGCTTTTCTGGACAGGCAACGCCTATAGCCTGATTCCGGTCCACATCTTATCCGGGTTAATACTGGTTCTGGCGCTATGGACACTGGCGGTGGTGGCGCTGATAACAGGCGCGAACCGCGGCCTGGCCCTGGTGGCAATCGTCTGGGGTGTGATCGTTCCCGTTTTGGGTCTCACCCAGAGTGGCTTACTACAGGGATCGTTACACTGGATTATCGAGGTCATCCACCTGCTGGTCGGCCTGGCGGCCATCGGTATAGGCATGCGGCTGGCACGCGACATTAAGGATGAGCGGGCGCAACCGCAACTGGCTTCGTAACAGCCCGGAACGATTTGAAGTGCAGTTGAGTGGAGCCAGGTACCGTGAAGCAGTTCACCCGCATTTTCACCCCACGCGGGTGAACTGCAATCACCCTCGCGAGTTGTAAACTTCCCACGTTCGTTCAACAAAACAAGTAAAGGAGTGAATGATGAACAGCAGTATGACACGACGCTGGCTCCTCATTCTTGTGATTATCTTAGTGGCTATTTCGGTGACCTGTGGTGGCAGCGGCGACAGTTCCGCGCCCATCAGCGAAAGCCAGAGTGGAAACAATTTGAATGAGGGCGACATCACGGTAGAGGCGCAAGAATTCTCGTTTTCGCTAAGCGCAAGTGAGGCGAAGGCGGGAGAGATTATCTTCGTCGTACAGAACAACGGAACGATGGTTCACGATTTCTCTATCCGTGGCAATGGCGTCGAAGAGACGACGTCGAAAATCGAGCCGGGAGAAAGCGCCACACTAACCGTGGAGCTAGAACCAGGCACCTATACCTATATTTGCACCATCCCCGGTCACGAACAGTTAGGAATGCGCGGCACCTTCACCGTGACCCAGGATTGACGGGGAGCGAGGAGGCAAGATGAGTAGAGTTAACAAAATCAACTTCCGAGAATCGTTAGATCGACTGGACCTGAGCATTGTGCGCCTGCTGGCACGCCATAGCCTGCCCTTCCTGCGCTTTGGC
>CAZRTM010000174.1:2897-6069 GCA_964602995.1 uncultured Ardenticatenaceae bacterium | reverse complement strand
CACACTGGCGGCCATCGTCATTCCCTCGCTGCTGGTGGCGTTCTTGCAGTGGGAGAGCGTGCAAATCGTGCGTGACGTGGGGGAGATTCCCCGCGGGCTACCCGCGCCGTTCTTGCCTTCCCTCTCTGATTTCACACCTTCTGTCATCTCCGGTGCGCTGGCCGTGGCGCTGATTGTCCTGGTGCAGGGAGCAGGGGTCAGCCAGAGCGTGCCCAATCCCGACGGCTCTCGCAGCAGCGCATCTCGTGATTTCATTGCCCAGGGAGCAGGCAATGTGGCGGCAGGCTTCTTCAGGGGTCTCCCCGTTGGCGGCTCGCTGGGCACAACGGCGGTGAATGTGCTGTCAGGGGCACAATCGCGCTGGTCAGTGTTCTTTGCCGGCATCTGGATGGCGGCGATTGTGGTGATTTTCCCCACGCTGGTGTCCTATGTTGTGATGCCGGCGCTAGGCTCCCTGCTGATACTGGCCAGCCTGGGCACCATCAAACCCCAGGAGTTGCAGTCCATCTGGGAAGTCGGCTGGTCGTCCCGGCTGGCCGCCGCCAGTACGTTTCTGGCCACCTTGCTGCTGCCGGTGCAGGCAGCGGTTGCGATTGGCGTGGTTCTCTCGGCCATGCTCTACCTGAACGAATCCTCAGCCGATATTTCAATTGTGGAGCTGGTCAGGCGTGAGGATGGGCGCATTGAAGAGCGCCACCCTCCCAAACAACTGGAATCGAACAAGGCTACAGTGCTCGACGTATATGGGCACCTCTACTACGCGGGCGCGCGCACGCTGGAGCGGTTGTTGCCGCAGGTTCGAGGTGCGCAGCGGCCGGTAGTTGTGCTGCGGCTGCGCGGACATAACACCGTAGGGGCCACGCTGATCGAGGTGCTCTCTAGTTATGCCCAAGAGCTACGGGCTGTGGAGGGACGGCTCTACCTCTCCGGTATGAGCGATGCAGCGTATGATCAGGTGGTGCGCAGCGGCAAGTTGCGCCTGACAGGGCCGGTCCGCGCTTATGAAGCGACGCCAATCATCCTGCAATCGACCACGGAAGCGGTTGAAGAGGCGCGTTCGTGGCTGGTCAGAAGCAGCGAGGAAGCCGGGGAAGAGGGAGAGAAACAGAGCGGCTAGTGTTTAGTCAAGTTGGTTTCGTATGGCTCGGGCCGGTCTCCTATGGCCGCACCGGCCCCCGCGCCCGCTACTTCATAAACTTCATAAGGCCGGTGGCTCGGTCGGGAGACCGGCCACAGCAGCTTTCAAAATTATGGTTAACAGAGCAGCTAAGGGACGGGCTGTTGCACAGCATCCAGCATATCGGCAGCCAGGTCGTAGCGCCCGAATTGGGGAATGACGTAGACGCCCTGCAACAGGGGGCGCACCTCTTCCAGTATTTCCTGGGCAATGCGCACGCCTTCGGCCTGGGGGTCGGCGGCAGCGCGCATCCGTTCACGGTGTTCGGCCGAGATATTAATGCCGGGCACTTCGTTGTGCAGGAACTCGGCGTTGCGGCTGTTGTAGAGGGGCTGGATGCCGGCAATGATGGGCACCATCTCTTCGCCCAGCTCCTGGCGGCAGCGGATTATGAAATCACGCGCCGCCTGGGGGTTGAAGATGGCCTGAGTCAGCGCGAAATCGGCGCCGTTGCGCACTTTCTTTTGCAGCAGGCGCAACTCGCGTTGCGGGTCGGAGGGGTCCAGGCTGAGGGCGCAGCCGACGACGAAGTTGGTGGGCTGGTCGATCGATTCCCCTGATTGCTCCACGCCGCTGTTAAGCCGCTGCTTGATGAGCTGCACCAGGCCGGTGGGCACGATGTCATAGTTGTCCATCGCCTCTGGATAATCGCCGATGTGCGTGGGGTCGCCCATGACCACGAACAGGTTGCGCACATTCATGGCGTAGGCCGCCAGCAGGTCACCCTGGATGCGCAGCAGATTGCGCCCGCGGGTGGGGAAGTGCAGGATGGTCTCCAGGCCCACCTCTTGCTGGATGAGATGGGCGGCGGCCCAGGCGCTCATGCGCATGCGGGCCAGGGGACTGTCGGCCACATTCAGGAAATTGGCCCCCGCTGCCTTGAGCATACGCGCTCCTTCCAGAAGGCGCTGTGTGGCAATGCCTTTGGGCGGGCGCATTTCGACGGTGGCGATGAAGCGCCCTTCTTGCAGGGCCTCGGCCAGTTGGGTGGGGGAGTCGACCATTTCGGTGGTCCCGCGCTGGCGTCGCACCAACTGCACGGTGGGCAGCTCGCGGCGTTCGGTGGCCGGTGTGTCCAGGGCGCGGCGCATGGCGGCGATGTGGTCGGCGTTGGTACCGCAGCAGCCGCCCACCAGCGCTGCGCCAGCTTCTACGAAGGAGCGGGCGTAATCGGCGAAGTAGGTAGGTGTGGCCGGGTAGAGGACGCGGCCTCCCTCGGTGTGCTGGGGCCAGCCGGCGTTGGGCATGGCTGAGAGGGGCAGCTCGGGCGCTACCTGGTGCATGATGGAGAGCAGGCGCAGCACCTGAGCCGGGCCGCCGCTGCAGTTGACGCCGATGACGTCCACATCCAGCTCGGACAGGCGGCGGGCCACGGTAGCCGCGGTGTCGCCCAGCAACGTGCGGTCGTCGCGGGTGAAGGTCATCTGCACCACCAGGGGCAAGTCAGGGGCCACAAGACGAGCGGCGGCGACGGCAGCTTCCACCTCTTTGAGGTCGGTCACCGTCTCCACGACAATCAAATCCACGCCTTCCACGCCGTCTCCCGGCTGTGCCAGCGCGCCCATCTGTTCGGCAAAGGCGTCCTGAGCCTGGGCCAGGGAGACGCGACCCAGCGGAGCCACGCGCACACCCAGAGGGCCTACGGAACCGGCGAGGAGGACAGGCTGGAAGAAGCTCCGTGCCACGCGGCGGGCAATGCTGACGGCCGCGGCGTTTATCTCGCGCACCTGTGTTTCCAGGCCGTGCTCCGCCAGCTTGAAGCGATTGGCCCCGAAGCTATTTGTCTCCACGATGTCGGCCCCGGCGCTGATATAGGCGCGGTGCACATCGGCCACCAGGGCCGGGTTTCGCAGGTTCAGGGCGTCGAAGCATTCGTCGATGGGAATGCCACGGCTATGCAGCACAGTGCCCATCGCCCCATCAAGGAGCAATGGGCCTTGTGTAATCCGTTCACGGAAAGTTTGTCGATTCATAGTTCGGCCTGGGAATGCGATT
>CAZRTM010000174.1:0-2797 GCA_964602995.1 uncultured Ardenticatenaceae bacterium | reverse complement strand
ACAAAAACCAACCTGACTGAGTTAATTATAAAACAACTCTTGCAACAGCGGTGAAGCCTTCTCGTTAATCAAGATTAACACACTGGCGCCGCCTTCGGTGCGGTAGCCGGTGACGTAGTTATGGTCGAGGACCTCGCTGCGAATGTTCTCGCTGGGAATATCCTTCAACGTGGTGGCCATGCGCAGCATCTGCTCCAGGCTCAGGTCGGTGCGTACCCCTTCTTCTAGCTGGCGATAGAGGAAAGGCGCCTGCCTCAGCATTTCCCCCGCACCCAGGCTCAGCAGCTTGGAACGCACGGCCATGAGCACCTGCTGCTGGCGGCGCGCCCGGTAGAAGTCGTTGTCCTGGTGGCGGGTGCGCGCGTATTTGAGCGCCAGCTCGCCATCGAAATGTTGCATGCCCGCGGGTATGTGCAGCGGATCGTAGCCGTAGTTCATATCAGGATATTGCGGGTCGTAGATTTCGAAGGGAACCTCGACGTCAATGCCGCCGATGGCATCTACACCACGGATGAAGGCGGCGAAATCGACCATCATGTAGTGGTCAACCGGCACACCCAGATTGTACTCGACCGTTTGCATGGCCAACGCTGCGCCGCCAGGCGGGTTGTTGCCCTGGGAGCCGTAGACGAAGGCCGTGTTAATGCGATCGCGGCCCCGCCCTGGAATCACAACGTAAAGGTCACGTGGGATAGATAGGATGGAGACGGTGTCGTCGGCCGGGTTGACCGAGATCAGCATCATTGAGTCGGTACGGGAGATGAACGGTTCGCCGGGACGGCGGTCGATGCCCATCAACAGCACCGTGATGCGCTCGTCATCTCTCAGGCCCTCTACTTCAGGGATTGGCGTCGGCGTCGGTTCATTTGGCGCCGAGGTGGGAATAGCCCCTTCCTGTACCAGGGGCGGCAGCTCCGTGCCCGATGCTTCGATGGCCGCCGCTTCCAGTGGGTTGAGCGGCTGGCGTGCAGCAGCCAGCACCGCCTCTACCGTCAGAAAGGCGAAGATCGAAACGATGATTCCGGTGATGACGAAGGTGACCGACAGCAACAGGCTGAGCCATGTTGGAATAGGTGGTTTCTTATTACCTCGCATCTACGTTTATTCTCCTCGTTGGAAAATCGGTCTTAAATCTCGTCTAAGCATAAGCCAATACAAATCTGTCCTGACATAATAAGACCGCTGAGTACGGCCTGGTTTTAGTAACCAGAGCACGCTCGGCGGTTCTTAAAGACCGGCAAGGACCGGGCAACGTTCTCTAGCTAAAATTATAACGAGTGCCTGGTATTCTGGTAAGGGTCAAAATAGTCGTTTGACCTACTATTTCTGTGCGAACTATTCGTTCTGAGGTCTTTGCCACGAATTAGACGAATTTCAGGAATCGATTGTTCCCGTAATCCGTTAAATTCGCGATGCCCAACTTCGTCGAGGCTTCGTTTTATGCTTATATACCTCGCACACCTTTTAAATTGTATGGATTTGTATCCGAATTACGTTAGTGCGGCGCAATTGGCTGCCAGGGTGGTAAATAAAGTAGAAAAAATTGATAAAAACTTTGACAAACAGCGCGATCAACAGTAGATTAGGCGTCGTACAAATGTGCGATTATTGGATTATCGCGCTCGGGCAATTCTGCCAATCTAGTCTAGTCCGTCCTATCTTGAGCCATTTCTGAGAGCGAGATTACTATGTCTTTCGACCGTTTTGGGCGTGAAATCAACTACCTGCGTATTTCTCTGACCGATAAGTGTAATCTGCGTTGCGTCTACTGTATGCCGGAAGATATGACTTTCCGGCCCCGTTCTGAGTTGCTGCAGGACGACGAAATTATGCGTCTGGTGCGCATTTTTTCTGAGTTGGGCTTCCACAAAATCCGGCTGACGGGCGGCGAACCGAGCGTGCGCGCCAATTTTGTGGAGATTGTGCGCGGCATTGCTCAAACGCCGGGCATCGAGACGGTCTCCATGACCACCAATGGCCTGCTTCTGGACAAGATGGCGCAGGATCTGGTGGAGGCGGGGATGCAGCGGGTGAATATCAGCATCGATACGCTGAATCCCGAGAAGTTCAAGAAGCTGACGCGTTGGGGCGACGTCGAGGAAGTGTGGCGCGGGATCCACGCTGCGGAAGCGGCGGGAATGGGCATCAAGCTCAACGCTGTGGTGGTGCGCAATTACAACGACAAGGAAGACGTGGTGGACCTGGCGCGGCTGACCCTATACCAGCCGTGGCAGGTGCGTTTTATTGAGATGATGCCCTTTGGCGACGTTTCTGATTTCCAGCAGGCGGGTGTGGTGCCTGAAGCGGAGCTACGCCAGACGATTTCCGAGGCGTTAGGGCCGCTGGAGTTGCTGAATGGGGGCAAGCTGGACGGCGAGGCGCGTCTGTTCAGGCTGGAAGAGGGGCAGGGTACAATTGGCTTCATCAGCTCCGTGACGCAGCCCTTCTGCGCCGGCTGCAACCGCGCGCGGCTGACGGCCGACGGGCGGCTACGGCTCTGCCTGCTGCGCGAGAAAGAGGTGGACCTGATGGGTCCCATGCGTGGCGGCGCCAGCGATGAGGAGATGAAGGAGCTGATTGAAAAGGGCATCTGGGACAAGCCCTGGGGCCACGGCCTGGCGCACAATGTGGTGCCCAAGAACCGGGTGATGTCGGAGATTGGGGGGTAGCTGTAGAATTCAATTCTACAGCTAGCGGTGGAAACATGTTAAAACATGTTAAGAATGCTACCAACCTGATAGGTAGCGATGCCGCCAGCATGTTTTCACCTGGCTACTTATCACTTTTGTCGATGACC
>CAZRTM010000173.1:0-6125 GCA_964602995.1 uncultured Ardenticatenaceae bacterium | reverse complement strand
GAGCTGTGGGCCGTGCGCGACCTGAGCTTCGAGCTGCCCCAGGGCGAGTGCCTGGGCATCATCGGGCGCAACGGCAGCGGCAAGAGCACCACCCTGAAGCTCATCACCCGCATCCTGCGCCCCACACACGGGCGCATCATGGTGCGCGGGCGTGTCAGCGCGCTGCTGGAGCTGGGCGCAGGCTTCCACCCCGACCTCACCGGGCGCGAAAACATCTACCTCAACGGCTCCGTGCTGGGGCTGAGCAAGGCCGAAATCGACAACCATTTCGACTCCATCGTTGCCTTCTCCGAGCTAGATAACTTCATCGACGTGCCGGTCAAGCACTACTCCTCCGGCATGTACGTGCGCCTGGGGTTTAGCATCGCCATCCACGTTGAACCCGACATCCTCATCCTGGACGAGATTTTGGCCGTAGGCGACCAGCGCTTCCAGACCAAGTGCGTAGAGCAGATTTACAATCTGAAGCGGGAAGGCGTCACCATTGTGCTCGTCAGCCACAACCTGGACATGGTGCGCAACCTGTGCACACAGTTGCTGTGGATTGAGCACGGCAAGCTGCAGGCCGCCGGCTCGGTGCAAGAGATTGCCGGACAGTACATGGCCGACGCTTACAATACCTACAACCAGGGCCAAAGCCCGGCCCACAGCAACGGCCAGAAGCAGTTCAAACGGTGGGGCACGCGCGAGGTTGAAATCAGCAGCGTGCGTTTTCTTAACCAGGATGGTCAAGAGACCGACACCTTCCACCACCGCGACCCGCTGACAATAGAAATCGCCTACATGGCGCACAAGCCCATCGAAGACCCCGAATTCGGTCTGGCCATCTACCGCCAGGACGGCGTACACGTCAACGGCCCCAACACGAAGTCTGGCGGCCTGGACATCGGTGTCCTGCATGGCCCTGGCATCATCCGCTACCACATCGCAGAACTCCCCCTCCTACCAGCACGCTACCACGTCACTGTTGCCGTCCACGACAGCCGCCTACCGGTGGCCTATGACCACCACGAACAGGCCTACAGCTTCCGCGTCGTCTCCGGCGACCCACAAGAGCTACACGGCCTGCTCACCATCCCCGCGCAGTGGGAGTGGGCGCCCGAGGCTGAGACTCACCTTGCTAACAGTCGCGAGAACTGAGCGGACGCTCAAACAACCAGCAATCAGCGGCCAATCGCCGCGCAATCGACGTCTATTGCTTATCCCACTGACCCTCTATTTTGGTCTGGCGCTGATGTACGCTGTCACCATCCCCGCGGGAGAATCACCAGATGAGCCGGGCCATCTACAGTGCGTCGAGCAGGTCTCTCGGCTACAGCGCATCCCACAGATAGATCCGCCCCCATCCGGCGAATGGTGGTCTCCAGAAACCGTGTTATCAGGACGCATGTGCTATCACATGCCTCTTTACTACCTCATGGCCGGAGGCACACAGCAGATTGTCCACCGCCTCACCAACGCCCCCTTACATTATCAGTTCCCGGCAACCAATCCTCAATGGGGTATATCTCCCGCCCTCTTTGCCCGCGAGGAAAACGGTAACATATGGCAGGTGACTGAGCCAGCAACCCTCTTCGCCTTGAGAATCCTATCCATTCTGGTGGGCAGCGTGCTCGTCATATCGACCTACCTGGTAGCGGAAAATCTGTTCCACGGTGAAGCTTTTGTCGGGGTTATGGCCGCGACGCTGGTCGCGGGATGGCCCCAGTATCTCTTCATGAGCCGGGCCATCAGCAACGATATACTGGCCTCCGCACTGGCCGCGGCAGTGCTCACACTCCTGCTCCTTAAGCATAGGCCATACCGCTTTCTACTTGCCAGCCTGCTCACCGGCTTAGCCATACTCACCAAGCTCAATATGGTGTTCATATTGGCCCCACTGGCCGTCACCCTGGTGCTGGAGTTCCTGGACCGCGATAGCCCGCGCTCAACCTATCTGCACGTGGCACTGTCATCCGCTATCATACTCCTCATACCTGCTGTTGCCATTGCCGCCCATCCCACCTTGCGCGCGCACTATCTCCAGACAACAACGGTGTTTGCCAACGTTCGCCCCGATGCTACCCAGCTATCGTACTGGCTCGACGTTGGGCGGATGATGCTAAGGTCCGGGTGGGCATATTTTGGCTGGATGAACGTTCCCGCCCCTACCTGGCAGAGCGTCGTCTGGTGGTCCTTCATTGCCGTGGGGCTGACAATTGGCGGGATAAAGCTCGTTCGCAAACCGCCGGCCGGTTGGAAGTGGCAACAATTCACACCATTCGCTATCATTCTGATCTGGTTCGCTGCCTGTTCGTTAACCTTCGTTCGAATCAACTTGAATCGATTTCAGCCGCAGTTTCGATTCCTCTTCAGCCTAATTCCTCTGCTCACGTCGCTGACTGCTGGAGGGATTCTGGCCCTGACGCCACCAGACCACCGCGTTCGGCTTGGACTCGTCATGGCTATGGCAGCAGTGCTGCTCGCTGCAAACCTATGGATCCTTCTTTCTGTGGTAATTCCTGTGTACAGTTGAGGCAGCCGTGGATAGAAGGGGAAAACAACTTTAAGAGGTGTAAGAAATGATGGTAGAACGTCACAACAAATTTGCCCCACGGATACTGGTAGTGTTAGCTCTGGTCGTCGCCGCGCTTCTCGCCGCATACCAGGTATCCACTGCGCAGGATCCTGAAGTAACAGAAGCGACTTATGGCAATTGCCGGTATGGTGTTGCCCTAGGAAAGGGTTCCCATTTATCGTGGCTCGATGATCTGGGCGTTGGCTGGTACCTGAACTTTTCTGTCTCTGCTCAAGCTGCGCCCAATGATGCTGAGTTTGTGCCCGTCATTTCCATCCGCCAGGATCGGGATGGACAGGGTGGTTATCTTCCCACCTATACGGCTAATCCACCTCTGACAGAGGCTGGTCTGGGCGCTCGCATTGCACAAAGACCAGGTGCGCTATGGATCGTGGGCAACGAAGTGGATCGCGTTGGAATTCAGGGGGACACCTACCCAGGTGTATATGCCCGGGCTTACCATGACGCCTACCATTTCATCAAGGCTCGAGACCCCAACGCCCAGGTTGCGAACTCCGCTCTGGTACAAATCTCGCCGGGCCGTCTCCAATACATGGACAAGGTCTGGGATGCCTATCTGAACCAATTTGGCAAGCCGATGCCGGTGGATGTCTGGAATATGCACCTCTACATTCTCCCCGAAAAGCGCGCTGATGGGACCGGAACTGGCGCCCATGTCGCCCTCGGCACCGACCCGGCAATTGCCATACTGGATAGTGGCGGTAATCCAGCGCTCTGCCCTCGTGCTGATGTCCACTGCTATGCTGAACACGATGACATGACTATCTTCGCCCAGCAAGTGCGCGGCATGCGCCAGTGGATGGCCGATCATGGGCAGAGACATAAGCCACTCATCATCTCTGAGTTCTCCCAGTTGTATGTCTTTCTCGATTATGATGACCCAGTGAATCCCACGCGCTGCTACCTGCAGGATGAATTCGGAAATTGCTTTACGCAACAGCGAGTGACAAACTTCCTGAATGCATCCTTCAACTATCTGAATACCGCGACCGATCCTAATCTGGGTTATCCTCTGGACGGAAATCGCCTGGTCCAGCAGTGGCTCTGGTATGCCACCTACGTGCCTGTAAACGAAACCGGTGGTTCCAGCAACCTCTTGAACCAGGCCCAGAACGGCTTAACTCAGGTCGGTCAGGGATTCCGCAACTATGTTCTTTCAGAACCGCTGTATGTAAACCTCAAACCTGCCAGCGTGAATTCTTCAATCGGTTACGCAAACGGTGTTACGGCAGACGTGGAATTGACTGTCGAGATTGCGAACAACGGCAATCGCAATCCCGGCGCCGGCTTCACAGTTACCTTCTATAGCAACGCTGCCCTGACTCAACCGATCGGTTCAACAACCGTTGCCGCGCCACAGGATGGCGGCGGTGTCATGGCCTGTGCGCGCGACACGACAACGGCTTCGGTCACCTGGAACGACGTGTCGCCCGGACTGCACCGCTTCTGGGTGAAGATTGACAGCAACAATGTCATCAGTGAATCGAACGAGAATGACAACGTCCGCTCTGGCATTGTGCTCGTCGATCCGCATCAGCTTTTCGTACCGACGCTTCAACTTGACTAGAAGCAGTCGTTAGGCTTTCAGCCAGCGAGGGCGGTCAGTGACCGCCCTCTTGCTTTGCCGGCCAAAACGCCGGCTGCCAGACCATCTGCCCGTTTTTCACGGGTTTTTATAGCATACGTGCCTACATCGACCATGCCGAGGAGCAACAAACCCCTTCTAGCCCTGGTTACCTTTGTCCTGATAACTGTCGCCATGCTCTACCCCGTCTCGCTCAACCCGGCGACAATGATACTGGAGCGCCCCTTCGAAGATGCCTTCGAAAACTGACCTTCCCCCGCTACCTTATATCTGTACGAGAGCTAGAAGTCCGCTATATTCTGGTCAATGTCTACGACAGCAACCGCCGCTTCGAAACTGAAATCTTACCCAATCTGCAAGCCATTGACCGCCTACATCTGGTACAATGCTGTGATGACGACGCCGGTCCCATCCGCAAAATCTACGTTTTCAAACTAACAACTATCCAACCAATCTCCAATCTCAAACCACCATGCCAACCATCATCATCCTCAACTGGAACGGCTCTACCCTCCTACAGAGATGCCTCCCTGCCCTCCTGGCGCAGGACTATCCGGCGTTCCGCGTGGTGGTTGTGGACAACGCTTCCACTGACGACTCCGTCGCCGTGGTAAGGCGCGACTTTCCCCAGGTAGAGGTCATCGAGAACCAGGTCAACCTGGGCTTCGCCGGGGGCAACAACGTAGCCTTGCGTCGCCTGGAAACCGACGTGGCCGTGCTGCTCAACCCCGACGTCATCGTCGAGCCTGGCTGGCTGCGAGCCTTAGTCGGGGGGCTGCTGGCAGACGAATCGATTGGCATCGCCGGCGGCAAGCTGTTTTACCCCGCAACCGAATCAGGCCAGCGGCGGCTGCAACACGCTGGCGGCGCCATTCACTTCCCACAGGCCATGCCCGGCTACCACGGGCTGGACGAAGATGAAGCGCAACACAACGCCAGGCGCGACGTGGACTATGTCGTGGGCGCCTCGCTGGCCGTGCGCCGCTCGCTACTTGAGAAAATCGGGCTGCTGGACGAAGGCTTCTTTCTCTACTTTGAAGACGCCGACCTCTGCTTCCGCGCCCGCCGCGCCGGCTACCGCGTGGTCTACGTGCCCGACGCCGTGGCGCTGCACGAGGAATCGGTGCTCACCGGCAAGGAGAGCCTCAGCTACCTGACCTGGTTCCACAGCAGCCGCTGGCGCTTCCTGCTCAAGCACGCCACGGCCGAACAGCTTCTGCAAGAAACAGTTCCCGCCGAGCGCGCCTGGCTGCCCCAGACCGGCGGGCGCGTCTCCCTGGCCCGTGCCTATGCCCACACCCTGCGCACCTTGCACCAGGCGCTTGCTGCCCGCCAACAACACGGCGCGCCGGCCTTCGACGATGCCGCCACTGAACAACTGGCCACAGCGCTGGCAGAATTGCGGCAGGAGGTCTGGCGCTTGCAGCAATCAACGCCCACTGCCCAGTTGCAGGCCCATGCCACTCTACAGCGCTTCCAATTCCGCTCCCGCGTGCCACTGCTCGGCCCACTCCTGGCCGGCCTGCGCAACGCCTGGAGCCGCGTCGCCACACGCCCCGTCGTCGACCCCATCGCCGCGCAGCAAGAAGCGTTCAACCAGGCCCTGTTGCAACATCTGGCAGACAAAGAAACCCGCCTCGCCGCCTACGACGCCCGCCACGCCACCGCGGCCCGCGAGCTGTCAGCACAACGCGAGCAACTGGCGCAGATGGTGGAGGCGTTGAGGGTGATTGATGGGCGGTTGGAGAGGATGGAGATTGGAGATTAGAGATTGGAGATTTTGCCGCAGATGCCCCGGCGCGGGTGGACGCGGATGGACGCAGATGGTTGGTTTGTTAGTTTGTTGGTTTGTTAGTTGGTTAGGTGGATTGTTTGTTAGACCAGCCAACTATCCAACCGTCCACCGTCTACCGTCCACCGTCCACCACCACTAACCAACTGAATACCGTTCACTGAATACTG
>CAZRTM010000172.1:0-6126 GCA_964602995.1 uncultured Ardenticatenaceae bacterium | reverse complement strand
CACAGCAACAATGAGGAGACCGGCCACAGCAACAATGAGGAGACCGGCCACAGCATCCATCACAACTTAAATGAAACACCCCCTTTGCAATATCGTTGGCACACAAGCCCCCCACTGGCTATACTTAAGAGTAAGGGCGGCGACGACCCCCCTATCCCAAAAACCCATTTAGTCCTTCGCCATTAACAAATTCACAGTTCTGCGCCAGGAGGAGTCATGAGCGTGACATACACGGAAAAACCATGGACGAAAAAGTATGATCCAGGCGTGCCCGATTCTATCGAGGTACCCGACCACCCCCTACACGACTTCCTGACACGCGCTGCTCGTGACTATCCGGAGCAGACGGCGATGATCTTCAAGGGAAGCAGGATCTCCTACCGCCTGTTAGACGACCTCAGCAACGCGCTCGCCGCGGGCCTGATAGCCAACGGCTTCCAAAAGGACGACCGGGCTGTCATATATATGCCCAACACCCCCCAATTCGTCATCACTTATTACGGCATTCTCAAAGCCGGCGGCATTGTCGTCGCCACCAATCCGCTTTATAGCGAACGGGAGCTGGAGCACCAGTTGGCAAATTGCGGCGCAGAAACTGTTTTCGTCCTCAGCCTCTTCTATAAGAAGTTGAAGCACGTGCAGAAGCAGGGGCGCACCAATGTCAGGCGCGTCATCGTCAGCAATATTAAGGAATACCTGCCGCCCCATCTAAAGTTCCTGTTCACCATTGCCAAGGAAAAGAAGGAGGGGCACCGCGTGACGCTGGAAGCGGGCGACACCTGGTTCCAGGACTTCCTCGCCGCAGGCCGCCAGTCACCGCCCGCCCATGTAGAGGTCAGCGCCGATGACATGGCCTTGCTGCAATACACCGGCGGCACCACGGGCGTGGCCAAAGGCGCCATTGCCCTGCACCGCAACCTCGTTGCCAATACGCTGATGGTGAAGGCCTGGATGCCTGACCTTCGGGACGCCCAAGAAATCGTCCTCACCGCCATCCCCCTGTTCCACTCCTACGGCATGAACACGGCCATGAACCTTGCCGTCGCCGGCGCCAGCACGATGGTGCTCATCCCCAACCCGCGCGACCTTTCCGACTTGCTCGATAGCATCAACAAATACAAGCCGACCCTGTTCCCCGGCGTGCCGGCGATGTATATTGCCATCAACAACCATCCCCAGGTCATTCAGGGCAAGGTTGACGTCAGCTCCATCCGCGCCTGTATCTCTGGCTCGGCGCCGCTGCTTCTGGAGACCAAGACCCGCTTTGAGGAAATCACCGGCGGCAAACTGGTGGAAGGATATGGCCTGACGGAGGCACACGTCGCCACCCATGCCAATCCCCTGCACGGCGAGAACCGGCCGGGCATCGGCCTGCCCCTGCCGGGCGTCGAAGCGCGCATTGTGGATCCTGAAGATGGCGATGCGGATGTGCCGGCCGGCGAGTTGGGCGAGCTGATTCTGAAAGGGCCGAGCAATATGACCGGCTACTGGCAAATGCCGACAGAGACCGCAAATGCGCTGCGCGATGGCTGGCTCTACACCGGCGACATCGCCCGCATGGATGAAGACGGCTACTTCTATATCGAAGACCGTAAGAAGGACATGATTATCGCCAGCGGCTACAACATTTATCCACGTGAGGTCGAAGAAGTGTTGGCAACCCACCCCGACGTACTGGAAGTCGCCGTCGCTGGCGTGCCCGACGCCCTGCGCGGCGAGACCGTCAAGGCCTGGGTGGTAAAGAAAGAAGGTTCCCACCTGACAGAGGAAGAGCTGATCGAGTGGAGCAAAGAGCAACTGGCCCGCTATAAATACCCCCGCCTCGTCGAATTCCGCGATCAGCTACCGCGCACCACAGTGGGTAAGGTCCTCAAACGCGAGCTAATCAAGGAAGAAGCCCCCGGCGAGACGATGAGCGCCTGATGCCTGATACTGATGCCTGATAAGCGCTGTTGAATTCCAGAAAAGGCCCTGGTTGCGGAGCCAGGGCCTTTTTTATTGCCTGGCCCTCACGCTTGCGGTTGCCCGCTGCACTGGCGACGGTGTACCATACTTGGCGCACCATTAAGACCTTTTATAAGATTGAGAGTACTATGGGCAACCTGAATCCCAACATTCCTTCACCTGAACTTTCACGGCTGATGACCGAAGCCGCCGGCCTGCGCGAGCAGTATGGCAAGAAGCTGCTGACGCCACAGCTCTTGTTGCGCACGTTCCTGAACGACCAGAAATCGGCCGCGCACCAGATTCTGAGAACGCTGTCCGAACAGCGTGGCTTCAACATGGCCGAGCTGGAGCAGCGCGTGGAACGAATGGCCCGCTTCACAGAGGGGCGCGACGCCAATTTCTCTTTCACCGACGACTTCGGCAAAAATATCCCGCTCTCCGACGAAATGCTGGTTGTCCTTGACGAGGGGCTGTCCATCGCCCAGGCCCGTGACGAGCTGAAAGTCACCAGCGGGCACGCGCTGGCCGTGATGTCTGATATCAAGGTCACCACCTACGGCGTGCTGCAAAAGCTGGGCATCTCCCAGGCCGCCATTGTGGCCCTGCTCGACGACGTTGTGACAGAAGGAACTTCAGCTATCCATGACTTCGTACAGGAGGCCAAAGAGGGCCAGGCGCAGCCTGTCTACCAGCGTGAAGCGCTGCTACGCGAGCTGCTCAGCCTGCTGGCCCTGGCCCAGGACCGCCACGTCATCCTCGTCGGTCCCGAAGGCGCTGGCAAGCGCACCCTGGCCTATAGCCTGGCCCTGCTCCTGGCCGAAGAGCAGGGACCGGCCGATTTGCGCAGCGTGGTGCAGATGAACGAGACCGCTCTGCTAGAAAATCCGTTGGCTACCATGCGCGCAGCGCTGCGACGAGCCAGCGGCGGCGTCCTCGTCGTGCCCGGCATCGAACGCTTCTTTGCCGACCGCCTGCGCGCCCGCTTCCCGGAACAGGTCAGCCGCGAGCTGCACAAGGCGCTGCTGCAGAACGAGCAGGTAATTCTGGGAACCACCACGCCCGGCGCTTATGACCAGCTTGCCCAGGATGCTCTCATCCGCCAGAACACGCACCGCCTGGACGTGCCCGCCGCCAGCCGCGACGAAACGATAGCCATGCTCTCCTACCACAAGCAACGGTTGGAGCAGGAGTATGAGATTGAAGTGGAGCGAGACGCGCTGGCGACGGCGGCGGCGCTGGCCGGCCAGTATATCAAGACCATAGCCTTGCCCGCCGCCGCTGTTCAACTGGCGGACCGCGCCGCGGCTATGGTGCGTATGGCCAATCAGGAGTATCTGGCGCGCTTTGAGGGCGGCAACCCCCGAGAGCGAGCTGCAGATGGCGACAACCACCTGAATAGCGACGACGTGATGCTCGCCGCCAGCCAGCTTACAGGCATTCCCATCGCCAGGTTGAGCGCCGATGAGCAGAGCCGCTACGCCAACATGGTCGAGCACCTGCACCAGCGCATCATCGGCCAGGAAGAGGCGGTGATGGCCGTCAGCCGTGCTGTGAAAATTGCCCGCGTGGGCCTGCGCGACCCCAAACGGCCCATCGGCTCCTTCCTCTTCCTGGGCCCCAGCGGCGTGGGCAAATCGGAGCTGGCCAAAGCGCTGGCCGAGTTCATGTTCGGCTCTGAGGAGTCGATGCTCACGCTGGACATGAGTGAGTATCAGAATGAAGGCAGCGTGAACCGCCTCATTGGCGCGCCGCCGGGCTATGTGGGCTACGAAGGAGGCGGGCAACTGACTGACCACGTACGCGAGAAGCCGTACAGCGTCATCCTCTTTGACGAAGTGGAAAAGGCGCACGACCGCGTTTTCGACGTCCTGCTGCAGGTGTTGGACGAAGGGCGGCTGACAGATGGGCAGGGGCGGCTGGCCACCTTTAGCGAGACAGTGATTATCATGACCAGCAACCTTGGTGCGCGCCACTTGCTGGTTCCGGTGGTCGGCGAGCGCGAACGGCAGTTGGTGATGGACGCCGTTCATGCCTTTTTCCGGCCCGAGTTCCTCAACCGGCTGGATGACATCATCTTCTTCCACCAACTGGCACCCGATCACCTGGCCCAGATTCTGGACCTGTTGCTGAAGCGCGAGCAACAGCTTGCGCAACAGCAACGCATCTCCCTGACCATCACGCCGCAAGCGCGGCGCTGGTTACTGGCACAAAACGACCAGCCGGAGTTTGGCGCAAGGCCGCTGCGGCGTATCATCAGCCGCTACTTGCGCGAACCGCTGGCCGATTTCTTGCTATCCCAGCAACGAAATGATCAGACTGAGGTCGTTGTCGATGCCGCGAATGGCGAGCTTAATTTCAAAATAGCGGAGGTAACCGGTGACTGAAGAAAGGAAGCAGACATTACGAGAGAAGCTCAACAGCTCCCGTGAAGCGACCCTTGATGTGATCCAGCAGATGGATCCCGAAGATTGGACGCACCTCGTCTACTCATCGCACCAGGCTGATTGGACCGCCCGCGACGTGCTACGCCACCTGGTCTGGGCTGAAGGCGGCATGTTGCGCCTGATGAAGAATATACGCGAAGGCGGCTCTGGCGTGAGTCAGGATTTTGACCTGGATAAATATAATGCGCAGGGCATTGCCAAACTGGATGACAGGATGCCGGCTGAATTAATGGCCATGATGCAAGATAACCGCAAGCAATTGCTGGCGTTTATCGACGAGCTGGACGAAGCGGATTGGGAAAAGAGCGGCCGTCACGGCAGCGGTGCGACCATGAGCATTGCGCAAATCTGCGAACGGATCGCCAACCACGAACAGGAACATCTCGCCGACCTGCGCCAGGCCCTCGAACTAGGCCCAGACCAATAACTCTCCCAGCCTTCCTAAAAGGGCCATTTATCAAATGGCCCCTACAAATCTCCAATCTCTAATCTCCCCCTACGGCAGCACCGACTCCGCCTGCGTAAACAGGAAGTGGTCGTGATAGTAGTGGATCCAGAGGAAAGAGAGCACGCCGATATAGTATGACGTCTCAATGGCGTAGCTGGCCTCAGCCCACTTACCGCCAATGCCGAAGTGCAAAATCAGGAACACCACGCCGATGATGATCACCGCGCCGAAGGTCAGGGCCAGGTTGAAGCCATAGAACACTTTGGCCTTGCCGTCGGCCGAAATCCGTTCCACCAGCGGCATCTGCTTCAAATCGCCACGGTCGGCCCGCAGGCGGTTGATATACCAGGTCAACGCCAGATACTGGAACGAATGCCAGACGTTCATGCCCTGGAACGCCGTATCCAGGTTGCCCAGAGCCGGCACAATGAAGGAGGCCGCGGCCGTCAGGGTGATGAAGATAATCTTGGGCAGGTGGGCCGTGCCATCACGAATTTCTATGGCACTCTTGGCCAGGAAGGCAATGAGCGACACGCCAAACGCCGCCCCGGCCGCATAGACCACCCAGGGCTGCTCAAAGAAAGCGGGGATGACGTCATTCAGATTGTTAGGCCCGATGGCGAAATCCTGGGTAATGGCAATGCGATAGGCCGCCAGCGGGTAGAGGCTGGTCAGCACCACGGCATAATCTATTCCTCGCGACAGCGGCGAAAGCGTCGTGCGCAGCGCCTTATTCTCTTTCTGGTTATACGCCTCCACCACGAACACAATCTGGTGCAGGACGTGAATCGAGGCCCAGAAGAAGAAAATCGTCAGCAACAGCGTCAGGTTGGTCAGCGCCAGGGTGATGACAATCAGGGGAATGGCAATGGAGGAGCGCACAAACATGCCATAATTGCGCCGGAACTCCGTATCCAGCGCCGTGCGCGTAAAGGTGGCATACATATGCGGCCCACCAATCAGCGCCGCAATCAACAGATTCACCGCCTGCCGCCCGAAGTCCGACTCCACCATCAGAACGTCCTTCATCAGCAGCCAGATCAGGTAAGGCACCGGAACCAGAATCACACTGAGGCTAATGAAAACCAGGTCCCATCGCCGGTTGCAAATCCACTTCCCCTCGCTCATTGAAGAAATGCGAGGACTGGCAGAAATCGCCGTCACACCCATATCTCCCTCCTACAAAAGCCAGATATTACTTAGTTAAATTGATTCGTACTAAACACCACACCGAGATCCTTCGCTCCGCAGACTCCGCTCAGGATGACGCGTCAGCGTGACGGAGGG
>CAZRTM010000171.1:3473-6309 GCA_964602995.1 uncultured Ardenticatenaceae bacterium | reverse complement strand
CTATGACTCTACATAGCGCGGGTAAGTATGTTTGGCTCGCTCGGCGCCAGTGAGGTTGATGGTTGCCGTAGCGAACGGGCGGTCCGGCGTTGTTAGCGCCACCACTTCACCGTCCGGACCTACAATCCACCCCAGGCCGCCAAGACGGCTGGGACCACCCTCGTCCTGATAGTGGTTGGATGAAAGAGAATAGGCGCCGGAGATGACCGCTGCTGCTCGCCCACCTGCCAGCCACTTATCCACCGTCCGTTTCTCCGTGGAGCGAGGTGTCAGCAGCAGGTGGATGCCAGCCTCACCAAGGTGACGGGCGTGTTCCATGAACCATAGATCTGTACAAATCATATAGCCCAGGCAAAGCTCCTCGCCTCCCACGGTGGTGCTAACCGCCTCAAATGAACGGTCGCCCGGCTCGTACCACGATGCTTCCCAGAACCCGGTTTCGTCCGGCAGGTATGCCTTAGCGTGACCCAGGATGAGCTTCTCATCCTCCGGCAGCCACAGCGCCGCCCGATTCAGCCGCCGCCCGTCTTCTATGACAGGGCGCGAAAAGGCAACGGCGACAGGCGCTTCCTTTAGGCGCTCCTGCCACACGTCATGCGCTGCGACTGCTTCCGCCCAAACATCGGCATCAAACCATTGGCTGGCGAACGGCCAGGCGCTGAAGGGCATTTCGGGGAGCAGCAGTAAATCGCTCTTCTGCTGTTGCACATGCGCCAGCAGACGCTCCCACTCACTTGCTAACGGCGCACCACAGCGCAACTGACAGACAGTTACGTTCAACTCTCTCCTGGGCTTCACTTCTCCTCCTCCTATTTCCGACTTAATGCAACAAATTGAACGGACCAGGACCCTGAAGCTGAGCGCCGGCGTTTGGGTTACACTGCAGCTTGAGGAATGCCCGGGCGTTTCATCCAACCATCTTCCAATCTGGCGAGCCTCCTGTCTCTAGTATAGACATAGGGAGCCTCTTTTCCAAGACCGAAGACTGGTCACACAAGCGCGGCGCCATGGACCGCGTACATTGCAATTGCCCTATCAGTACACGCCAGTACAATCAGAGCGGATTGAGTGAGCGGGAATTAAGGAAACGGGAGGCTTTGCATGGCACAAAGAACGGTTCTGGTTACCGGTGCATCGCGGGGGCTGGGAGCTGCTGCGGCTCGTATTCTGGTAGAGGCAGGGGCGAACGTAGTAATGAGCGCTCGTTCAGAAGGAGCTCTGCAGGAGAACGCCGCGCACTTTGACAGCAGTGGCCTGCAGACCCTGGTTGTGGCCGCAGACGTCAGCCGGCCCGACGACTGCCGCCAGATGGTGGAGCGCGCCGTCGAACGCTTCGGCGAATTGCATGCGATCATCAACAATGCCGGCATGCTGACGCCCATCGCTCCCATTGCCGAAACCGACCCCGACACCTGGCGTCTGAACATTGAGGTCAATCTGCTTGGTCCCTATTATCTGACCCGTTTCGCCTTACCCTATCTGCGCCAGGGGGAAGGGCGAGTGATTAATGTTTCCAGTGGTGCGGCTGTGCGCGCCACAGAAGGATGGTCAGCTTATTGTGCGGCCAAGGCCGGGCTTAACCACTTCACCAGTGTGCTGGCGGCCGAGGAGCCGCAGGTCGTGTCGCTCGCCGTGCGACCGGGTGTGGTGGACACGGAGATGCAGCGTACTATCCGCGAGCAGGGCCAGGCCGGCATGGCGCAAGAAAGCCACCGCCGCTTCGTGCATTATCATGAGAGTGGCGAATTATTGCCGCCGGAAGCGCCCGGCCGGGCGCTGGCCGCCTTGGCCTTATACGCTCCTGCTGAGTGGAGCGGCGAGTTCATCAGTTGGGATGAGCCTCGCGTAAGTCAACTGGTGCAACGGCTTACCTGAGAGGCAAAGACCGGGGGCATCTGTGGATAATTTATCCGCACTCTTTCGATTCAGCCGGCCGCACACCATCATCGCCACCAGTTTACAAGTGGTGGCGCTCTTCGTGCTGTCTGGCGCCGCTGTGAGCGGCAGCGCCGCGCTCTGGTGGCAACTGCCTCTGGTCTGGATTGCCAGCCTCTGTGTCAACATCTACGTCGTCGGTCTCAACCAGATGGCTGATGTGAAGATTGATCGCATTAATAAACCGTATCTGCCGCTGCCTGCCGGTCACTTCACCTTCCAGCAGGCGCGGCGTATTGTTCTGGTCACCGGCGTAGCGGCTCTGGCGCTGGCAGCAGCACTGGGGCCGTTTTTGTTCCTGACGGTGGGCATTGCCTTTCTGGTCGGCACTATCTACTCTCTGCCGCCGCTGCATCTGAAACGGCACGCTTTCTGGGCTGCCCTGGCCATTGCCGGTGTGCGCGGTGTCAGCAGCAACCTCGGCCTCTATGTCCATTTTCGCAGCGAGATGGGTCTGCCCCCGGCGCCTTCTCCCCTGATCCTGTGGATCACCCTCTTCTTCTTCGGCTTTGGCCTTGTCATTGCCCTCTACAAAGATATCCCGGACCATGAGGGTGATAAGGCTTATACCATGCGCACCTTCACTGTGCGCTTCGGCCCCCACCGCGTCTTCCGCCTGGGTCGCTGGTTGATGACTGCCTTCTACCTGGTGCCCATCCTCTTCGCCGCGGTACAGTTGCCTGCTACGGGCGAGCTTGTGCTGCTGGTTACCCATCTGGCAGCGCTGGCTTTCTTCTGGCTGTTTAGCCTGCGCACCGATCCCGCTAACACCCGCTCTGTCTCCCGTTTCTACCTGAGCCTGTGGGCGCTCTTTTACGCCGAGTACATCCTGCTGGTGCTGCGCGAGCTGGTGCGTGTGGCCTCTGCTTGACCGCCTTTTGTATAGTGCTTACACTGAATC
>CAZRTM010000171.1:0-3373 GCA_964602995.1 uncultured Ardenticatenaceae bacterium | reverse complement strand
ATCTACATGCCGGACGATCCACGCCTGCGCTTCCTGCGCCTCTATGGGCGCCTCCGGCCGTTCCTGCCTAAGCCGCACTGGACGGAGGACCAGCGCGCCAGCCGCTATCCGGTCACGCCCACGTTTTCCCTGGGCCAGCTAGTCGATTACCTGCCAGTTGTAGAGGCAGCGTTACCCCGCGTACAGGCTCCCGTGCTGCTGGCCCATTCTCGCGCCGACCGCACCGTCCCACCGGACAGTATGGAGCGTATTTACAAACAGTTGGGTTCCGCAGAGAAAGAGATGATCTGGCTGGACGACGCACAACATGTGTTGACCGAAGATGAGCAACACCGCGACGCTCTGTTTGAGAAAATTGGAGCCTTTATTGCACGTGCGACGGACCAGGAGGCGGTGGGGTAGGGGGGACTGGCAATTGTGGCAATATCAAGGGGTATGCATTATACATACCCCTTTGGAGCAGCTTGAGCATTGTGGAGGGGGTATGCACCATACATACCCCTTTGCAAGCAGAAATCTACAGAATCGGAGAATCTGATGGGTAATCCCTCTGAAGATGCAATCATCGTGGCAATTGAGCAGAAGAGCGTCTATTTCATGGACGACGAGCTTATTGCCATCCGGGCCGAAGATGGCCATGTTTACGTCTCTATCAGCCACCTCTCTGATGCCATTGGCCTGGACCGCCAGGGGCAGTCGCAGCGGATCGGCAGGCAGCCAATCCTCCTTGACGGTTTTCGCCGCGCCACTATCGAAACACCCGGTGGCAACCAGACTGCCGGTATGCTGCGTGTTGACCTGATACCGTTGTGGTTGGCAGGCGTAAACACGGGGCGCATCTCTGAAGAAGAACGCCGCAACAAAATCGAACGCTATCAGCGCGAAGCGGCCAAGGTGTTGTGGGAGGCCTTTCAGGAAGGCCGGCTGACGATTGAAAGCGACTTCGACGAAATACTTGAAAGAAGCTCATCGGAAGCGGTCGAAGCGTACAAAATGCTCCAGGCGCTGGTCAAGTTAGCACGCAACCAGATCATGTTGGAAGCTCGTCTTGATTCTCAGGGTTCACGCCTGGATGTTCACGACGAGCGGCTAGATGAGTACAGCAAGCGCCTGGAAGAGATAGAAACCACACTTGGCGATCCAAAGCACCGCATCACACCTGAACAGGCCAGCCAGCTTAGTCAGGCGGTAAAGGCTGTAGCATACGAATTGGGTAAGCGAACGAAGCGCAATGAGTACGCTGGCGTCTACGGCGAGCTATACCGCCGCTATAGTATTAACTCCTACAAGGAACTACCCGCCACAAAGTTCGAAAACGCTATGAACTGGCTAAATGAGTGGTTAAGTTCGCTGTATGACACTGAGGGCAACGTACCGTTCTAAAACAGATCAGAGATTGGAGATTAGAGATTGGAGATTGACACAAATCTCCAATCTCCAATTCTCCAATCTCCAATTTTCCAATCTCCAATCATCAAAACAACCGCAACTGCTGCGCTGGACGGCGACCATCTAGCAGGACAAATGGGGTCATGCGGGTGGTGACCACACCGAGCTGGCGCAGGGTTTGTAGGTCGCGCAATTTTTGTTGGCGGCGGGCGCGAAGGATGGCCTCTGCGCCTTTAGGGCCGATGCCCGGCACGCGGAGAAGCTCTTCGCGATCGGCGCGGTTGATCTCCAGCGGGGCTTCCATAAGGTTTTGCCGCGCCCACCCTTCCTTGGGATCTACGTCTAGGGGCAAGTTGCCGGTCTGGTCGAAGGGCATCTCCTCCATGTCAAAGTTGTAGTCACGAATCAAAAAGGAGGCCTGATAAAGCCGGTGCTCGCGCCAGGGGTTTTCCGGAGCGTGCGCTTCAAGCGGCGTGTCGTTGATGGGCTGGAAGCGTGAGAAGTAAGTACGGCGCAGACGCAGTTGCCGGTAGAGGTAATTGGTCGTCGTCAGCAGCTCCAGGTCGCTCTCGCCCACAGCGCCGACGACGAACTGGGTTACGGTGGAAGGCCAGCGCCCCTTCCAGCCCATCTGCGGCGATTCCGTCTGGCGAATCTCCTCCGCCCATTGCAGTGGCTGCAATAATTCCTCCAGAAACACCTTCAGCGGGGCCAGCGACTGTAGCCGTTTCGTGTTCGGCGCTTCCAGATTAACTGAAATGCGGTCCGCCAGCTGCATTGCCCGCCGCACCTGATCGCGCTCCGCGCCAGGCATAATTTTCAGGTGCAGGAAGCCGCGGAAGCGGTATTTGTTGCGCAGGATATCAGCCGTGTCCAGCAGCCGATCCTGTGTGGCCACACCGCCCTTGATGATGCCTGAGCTGAGGAACAGGCCATCCACCATACCCGCGCGTTGCATATCCATGAACGTTTTGGCCATCTCTTCCGGCTTAAAGGTGGCACGGCGATAGTTGCGCCCCGCGCGGAAGGGGCAGTAGTAGCAGTTGCGCTCGCAAGCGGAGGTGAGCAAGGTCTTCAGCAGTGGCCTCACCTTGCCATCGGGCATCACGGCGTTGTAAATGCCGTAACGGTTTTTGCGATCTGTGGTTTGGGGAATGCCACAGGGCAAGGTCGAGCCAGCCTGTGCGCCATCGGCCGCGGCAGCCGGTTGCCGCAAGCGCGCCGGGCTATCTACCGAAGCCATAGGCAATGGAATTTGCCCCGGCCGCTTTTCCTCTGCCGGTTCCAAATCCATCTGCTCAGCCAGCACGGATAACTTCTCTAGCGCGTCCATAGTTTTATTATATAGAACATTAGTTCGCGGTGTCAATTGGGGGAGATTGGTTGATTGGAGATTGGAGATTAAGCTTTTGCCGCAGATGGACGCGGATGGACGCAGATGGTTGGTTGGTTAGATGGGTCAAGTACTTCCTAACCAACTATCCAACCAACAACATTCGTGTCAATTCGTGTAATTCGTGGCAAAAACCTGTCAACTTCCCTGCTTCAGCTCTTGCTGTAACCACTGTAAGTAATCGGGGTTTCCTGCCGTTACGGGCATGGCCAGGATTTCGGGGGTGTCGTAGGAGTGCACTTCTTTGATGGCCGCTTCCAGTTCGTCATAGACGCGGCGGTCACTTTTCATCAGACACAGGTACTCCTCGGCCGTTTCCAGTTCATCTTCCCACCAATAACTGCTGTAAATGGGGCCTAGCACCTGCACGCAGGCCGCTAGCCGCTGTTCCACAATGGCCTGCGCAATGCGCTGCGCCTCTTCTTTGTCGCCCGCCGTCATAAAGACCTGAATCGGTTCGCTCATTCCATCCTCCGTTGTCTTAGACTGAGAAGCCGGTGCTTGAATACCTCAACCGGCCCATCTATACTGTTTGTTGCTGCAGCAGGTATTTCTCGCTTGCCGCAAAGTAGTGTCCATTATAACGAGGTC
>CAZRTM010000170.1:0-6330 GCA_964602995.1 uncultured Ardenticatenaceae bacterium | reverse complement strand
TGATGATGGTCTCGGCCTTCGCCGGGCGCGAACAAATCCTCGATGCCTACCGCACTGCCGTCGAGAAGGAGTACCGCTTCTACTCCTTCGGCGATGCCATGCTCATTCTCTAGCGCTCTGATAAGTTACATTGTGCAAATGCCATCCTGACGCGTCATCCTGAACGGAGTCCTATTCCCCCGTCATCCTGAGCGGAGTCCCATTCCCCGTCATCCTGAGCGGAGTCCCATTCCCCGTCATCCTGAGCGGAGTCTGCGGAGCGAAGGATCTCGGCACCGACACGCGCGAGATTCTTCGGCTGTCGCCTCAGAATGACGGAGGGCAAGGCGTCATCCCAAGCGCAGTCCTATCCCCCCCGTCACGCTAACGCGTCATCCTGAGCGGAGTCTGCGGAGCGAAGGATCTCTACGTCGGAACAGCAAGCACCTGCTCATCCGCCAGCACAAAAACGCGGGCGCCGTTGCGCTTTGGCAAGGTTGCGCTCCCTGTAAAATCACCAAACGCCGGTAAAACCGCATACGACTCACCGAAGTAGAAACAGCGCAACGTCTCCCCGAGCTGCCCTCTCCCCAGGCGAATAGCGGGATGGAGGTGACCGGCCAGGACATAGCTGTTCACATCCACCTCTGGCAAGTGCGCCTCCGGCGAGTGCCTCCAGACAAATGGCGCTTCCTGAACTGGTTCTTCCAACACCTGCACTTGCCACTCCGGCGGTGGATCCCCGGCGTGCCTGTCGTGGTTGCCGCGCACCAGACAGAAATCTAACGCCTGATACTTAGCGCGCCACGCCGCCAGCGCACCCATCGTCTGTTCTGCGCGCCCGCTCCGTGCATGCAGCAGGTCGCCCAGACACACAAGCCGCTCCGCTCCCGTCACCTCTAACGCTGCCTCCAACCGCCTCAGGTTCTCGTTTGTCGTCCCTGCAGGAACGGGGATGGCGGCTGCGCGAAAGGCGGCCGCTTTGCCAAAATGGGGGTCGGCAATAAAGAGCGTTTTCTGCCGCGGCCAGTAGAGCGCCCGCTCTGGCAACAGCCGCAATTGCTCGCCTGCAACTTCAACCACGGCCTCCCTACGCATCGGTCGCCCACTCTTCCATCTGGTCCGTCATCCGTCGCACCCGATCCGCCAGCTTCTCCGAGCTTAACTTCGCCTGCATGCGGTCTACCAGCAAGGGGAGACTCAACGGCGAAGGCCGCTCCAAAAATACGGTTTCTACCGGATAAGTCGCCAGTCGCCGCAACGTCTGGCTCAATCGCCCCTGTTCCAACTGCCGCTCCAACACCTCGCGCTCGGCCTGCGCTAAGAGCAGGTTGTCCGCGTCGTACTTGCTGAAGACTTCGAAGAATAGAGTGCTGGACGCCTGAAGCTGGTGCGAGCTTCGTTGCCGCCCTGGGAAGCCCTGGAACACCAACCCTGCTACACGGGCGATTTCGCGGAACTGCCGCCGCGCCATTTCGCTGGCATTGAGGCTGGCCGTAATGTCATCCAACAGCCTATCCGTCGAGAGCAACGGCGGCAGGCTCTCTGTGCCAGCCAATGCTGCATCAAGCGGGGCAGGTTCGGGCGATAAAAGCTCAAACCCATAATCGTTCGCCGTCATGGTGTATGTATTCGGTCGCAGGCACGAGAGGCGATAGGCAAAAAGCGCCGCCAGCCCCTGGTGTACCAGCTTGCCTTCAAAGGGGTAGAAAAAGATGTGATGGCCTTCACCCGTTTTCACCCGCTCCACCAGCAGCTCATCCGGTCCCGGTATGCGCGAAATCCGCCTCTGCAGGGATAATATCGGCTTTACGGACCACATCTCGGGATCTTCAAAGACGCCCTCCCTCGCCTCGGCCAGCTTCTTGCGCACGGCGGCGCCCAGCTCCTGTGAAATAGGCAGGCTGGTGCCCGTCCACTGCGGGATAGCCCCCGACGTACTCCGTGCGCGGCGCACATAAGCCACCATGTCCCGCATGCGAATGAACTCCAGCACCCGCCCAGCAAAGACAAACTTATCCCCCTGCTTCAAGCGGCTGATGAACGACTCGTTGATGCTGCCCAGGTGGCTGCCTCGCAGATACTTGACCTGAATTTGTGGGTCACTTGTAATCGTGCCGATGGACATGCGATGTCGTTGCGCCGTCTGCTTATCCGGCACCACATAGACGCCATTCTCTGGCGCCACACGGCGGTACTCCGGATAGGCCTCCAGGGCCGGACCCCCTCCGCCCACAAATTGCAGCACCCACGTCCATTCATCCTCTGTCAACTGGCGGTAGCTGTAGGCCTGGCGCACCTCTTGTAACAGCTTATCCGGTTCAAAACCGCTGCCTAGCGCCACGGTTACCACGTGCTGCACCAGCACGTCGAGCGGCTTTTCCAGCGGCTCTCTCGCCTCCAGGTGTCCCTGTGCAACAGCCTCTCGTACCGCGGCGACCTCCACAAGCTCCAGCGCGTGCGCCGGCACACAGGTCACGCGGCTGACCACGCCCGGGCTATGCCCACTGCGCCCCGCCCGTTGCAACAATCGCGCCACACCCTTGGGGCTGCCAATTTGCAGCACCCGGTCCACCGGCGAAAAATCAACGCCCAGGTCCAGGCTGGAAGTCGCCACCACGCAGCGCAACTCGCCGCTGCGCAACCCTTCTTCCACGTAATGGCGCGTCTCTGCCGCCAGCGAGCCGTGATGCAACGCCAACTGCCCCGCCCAATCGGGGCGCGCATCTAGAAGCGCCTGGAACCACGTCTCCGTCTGATTGCGCGTGTTGGTAAATACGAGCGTGGATTGCCCTTCCTCAATGGCCTCCACCACCTGTGGCAGCATCTTAAGCCCCATGTGCCCGGCCCAGGGAAAACGGCGGATATCGTCCGGGATGAGTGAGTCGATGATAACATCGGATGGCAGCAGCCCTTCGACGAGCAGCCCCTCGCGCCGCTTACCCTGCTCATCCAGACCCAACAGCGCGTCAAGGGCAATTTCCAGGTTGCCCAGCGTGGCCGAAAGCCCCCAGACTCGCAGCTCAGGGCGCCACCAACGCAGACGGGCCAGCCCTAGCTCCGCCTGCGTCCCGCGCTTGTTGCCCAATAGCTCGTGCCATTCGTCAACCACAACGCCCTGCAAATGGCGAAATAGCTCTTCTGAATCCCGCTGTGAAAGCAAAATAGAGAGGCTCTCTGGCGTTGTAATCAGAACCGCCGGTGGTTTGCGCAACTGCCGCTGTTTGCTATAGCTGGAGGTATCACTCGTGCGCCGTTCAATTGTCCACGGTAGGCCAAGTTCCCCAGCCACCGCGGCCAGCGCCTGTTCCGTATCCGCTGCCAGCGCGCGCATCGGGGTCAGCCACAATAACGTCAGCGGTGGAGCCGGTTTGGCGGCCCACGTCTCAGGCGCTCCATTACGGGCCATCCAGGCCAGCAACGGCCCAAACCAGGCGGCGTACGTCTTGCCTGTGCCCGTTGGCGCATGAATCAACCCGCTCTGCCCCTTCAAATAAGCAGCCCACACCTGGCGCTGGAATGGAAACGGTTTCCAGCCACGTGCATCGAACCACGCGTCAACAATCTCCATTAACCCGGCCGGCGCCTCCGCCAGGCTGGCATTATTTTCAATCATCTTCCAGCGTCATCCAACGTCATCCAGCGTCATCCAGTCGTCAACACCCACTTGCTTGGGCGGCAGTACCTGAATCAATCTATCTCTTCCCAATTTATACCCTACATGGTACCGGACAGGTATATAAATGCACATGATAGAATAGTGAGATCGGTGCTTAATGGAGCGACTCGTCCAAAGGAGGCAAATTGCTGCTGATTACGGGAACTTATGCAACCACTCCCACGTCTATATGAGCGACTGGCACAGAAATGGGCCTGAGAAAGAGAACAATAATTCCTGTTTTCAAGAGGAGACATAACACATGAAGAAAAAGAGAACATACGTCATCGGGCTTCTGCTGGCACTGTTGCTGGCGGTCGGATGCGCGCCAAGTGGTGCTGAACCGGGCGCTGCTCCTGACCCCACCGAGGCGCCGGTAGAGGAGCCGACAGAGATGCCAGAGCCAACAGATGTGGCCGAAACGCCCGATGGCGCCGGTGGCGGCGAGGCTGCAGACAGCGACGCCGCTGTCCAGGCAGCGCTGGATGCCCTGGCGCAAGAAGTGGGCCTGGATATTGGCAACATTGAAGTAGAATCGGTGGAAGAAACTGAATGGCCGAACGCCTGCCTGGGCCTTCCTGAAGATGACGAAATGTGCGCCGAGGTCATTACGCCGGGTTATCTGGTGATTCTGAATGCCGGTGATCGCGTCTACGAGGTCCGCACAGATGTACAGGGTGACGTCGTCCGCTTTCTGGAAACGGCCGATGCTGACGCCGAACAACCGGCTGCTGCCGTCCGCGCCCGCGAGGTGCTGGCCGACGAGCTGGGCCTGGACATCGCTAACATCGAAGTGGTCAGCTTTGAACGCCGCGAATGGAGCGACTCTTGCCTCGGGCTGGGCGGCCCGGCCGAGAGCTGCCTGCAAGCCATCACCCCGGGCTGGCTGGTCATGCTCTCTGTAGATGGCGAGCCTTATGAAGTCCGTACTGATGCCGAAGGCGATGTAGTGCGTATCGCTAACAAGATTCAGGTGGGTGAAGGCGCCCCCGAAGACCAGCCAATCATCGTTCTCAACCAGAGTGGTGGCATTGCCGGTCAGGTCATAGAGTGGCGCATCTACGCTGATGGCCGCGTGGAAAAGGTCGAGGACGCGCAAAAGCCCGGGGCGGAAGGCAATGTGCAAACCGCAGAGGCTGAACCGGAGCAAATTGAAAGTCTGATCACCGACCTGGAAGCGTTAGGCTACTTCGAGCTAAACGAGAACTATATACCCAAAGATACTTGCTGCGACCGTTTCATGTACAACCTGACGGTGCAGACGGATGAGCGGATGCACGCCATTGCGGCTCTGGATGGCACCGACGACGTTCCCGCGGAAGTCTGGGAAAGCATCAACCTCGTTCAGACGTTCGTCGACGAAAGAGTCGGCGCCGAATAGCTTTCGCCAGGATAAATCGAGAATCAAAAAAGGCCCGGCGCACCATTCCGGGCCTTTTTTTATTTGCAATCGAAAGCCCTACGCCTCTTCGCCTTCAAGCAATGCTTCCGCGGGGGTCGGCGCCGCCTCGTTCTGCTGCATTTCAAGCTCAATATCCTCCAGAATCAGCGCGTCAATCCAGCCCTGCTCGGCAGCGTGCTGGGCCATTGCCAGGCTGTCATCGGCCAGGATCAGCTGGCTTTGCGCTCCTTCCACCTTTTCTCGCAGCAAAGTGATCGCTTCGTTGCGTGAGCGGTCGGTGGTTACATTGCGGATGAAAACCGCGAGTATGCGCCCCGGATAGCGCGAGACAACCTCGCTGTAAATCTCCGGGTCTTGCTGCCCGCTGTCGCCAACCAGAACGAACGGCATGTCTGGATAGAAATCCAGCAAACTGTGGATCGCTTCTAGCTTATGATTGTGATGGTTCGTCGGCAGCAGCTCTGTCTCGCTGATGCCCCAATCGCGCAAAAGGATGGGGCCGAGCGGAATATTTTGCAACTGGAAGAAATCGACCAGCAAATCGTACAAATTCCAGGGGCTGCTTGAAACGTAGAACAGCGGGTTCCCCTCCATGCCCCCGGCTCCTGCCTGCAAGGCCCGGTAAAGCGCAGCGACACCGGGAAATGGCAAACGCGTATGCGCATTGCCCAGAAACAACAATCGCGCCATGCGCAGCAATTCTGTGGCGTATGTCTGCAATACCGTGTCATCGATATCGCTGATCACCCCAAAACGGGCCGAAGGCGGTGGGAAAAGCACGTGCCCCGTAGCATAGACCGGTTCCTCACCCACAAGCTGCAGCTCGACCTGCTCCCATAGCCGCTCAATTGAGCCAGACCACTGTGGCGCAAAAGCCAGTGAAAAATAACCCTCGTTATCGGTGACCGCTTCGGCTTCCAGCTCGTGGAACCTGCCCCTGACTTTCACGCCAGGCACTTCGTCGCTCTCAATGCGACGGTACATATTCAGCACGTTATCCCACAATGAGTCATCTGCCTGTGCGCTGGCAATCCCTTTATCGCGCAACACTCGCCCGCGCGATAACACCGCGCCATCTGTGCCGTAGCCCAGATAGGGGATGATTATCATGTCACGGTTCGCATCCCGCCGGCTCCAGAGCCGCGCCTTCAGGGCATCTACTCGATCTTCAAGCGAGCTGGCGGTCTTTGCTACTACGCGTTGCCATTTGCTCATCAAAACGCCTCCTCATACCTGTACCTCACATTGTACCCGCAAGATATAACAATTCACACGAAGGATCATCTCTGGT
>CAZRTM010000169.1:0-6559 GCA_964602995.1 uncultured Ardenticatenaceae bacterium | reverse complement strand
TGTTCCGCAAGTTGCGGTAATCGGTGAGTTGGTAATCGGTAATCAGTGTTCAGTATTCAGTTGGTAAGCGGTGCCTGTAAAGCGATTTGGTAAAGGGTGCGTTTCATTCCAGTTGTGATGAGTGCTGTGGCCGGTCTCCCGACCGCGCCACCTGTCTACATGAGAGCGGCGGGCGCGGTCAGGAGACCGGCCCGAGCGATAGTTCCAACTCATTTGAAACGCACCCTTTGGTAAATCGCTTAGCCAGTTACCAACTGGCTGTACAGTGCTTTGTAAAGCGATTTGGTAAATCGCTTTGCTCAGCCAGTTACCAACTGGCTGTACAACACGCTTCTTCTCCACTTGCTGCAGAATTCAATTCTGCAGCAACCCCACCCCACTTTCATGCGCCAAGAGGCGGAATTTACTCCTGAGACTTTGGTCGGAGAATGCTGGTCAAAGGATCGGATCGGCCCGGACAGCAGCCCCCGCGCCCGGGAAAAAGAGAGCGCCCCAGAGAGTAAGGGATTCTCTGGGGCGCTCTGCCTCGGGAAGAGAGTTGTGGAGCCTAGTTAGTGGTGTTGTTATAGAACCAGTTGTAGGAAAAATAGCCGCCGCTCGTCGACTCCAGCCGAATCGCGATCTGATAGGAGTTGTGCAGATTGGCGGGAATGTCGTAAGTGACGTCGAAGCTGCCGCCCGCTCCGGAGTTGGTGGTGGTGACGATGGTGCCGTTCACACCCCGCGTGCCCATGGGGCCCATGCGCACGGTGAAATCACGGTTGGCTGGGAAGTTGGCCGTGCGAATCGTCACCGAATCGTTGCGCGCTACGCTCAGAATTTGGAAGGTGGGGATGGTGGTCGTGCGTGTGCCAGTGGGCGTGGGTGTGGGAGCCGGTGTGCTGGGGGTGGCGACCGGCGTGCTGGGGGCAGGGCCGGCAGTGCTGTTCCAGAACCAGTTGAAGGCATAGTAGCCGCCGCTGGCTTCCAGGCGGATCGCAATCTGACGCGCCCCTTGCAAATTGGCAGGGATGTCATAGGTCACGTCGAAAGTGCCGCCAGCGCCGGAGTTGGTCGTGCCCACCACGGTGCCATTGACGCCTCGCGTACCCATCGCGCCCATACGCGCTGTGAAGCTGCGGTTGGCCGGGAAGTTATGCGTGCGAATGGTCACACTGTCGTTTTGGGCTACGGAGACGATGGTGATGGTGGGAATGGTAGCCTGCGCAGCGACGACCCCGCTGCCAGCAACGGTAAGAACAATAACGAGAGCTAACAACAGATGGAGAAACGCCCGGTGATTACGTGCGCGCTCCCAGAATCGAGCGATACGTGGATTAAGCGAAGACATCTTGGTTCTCCTTACTCCTGATAGGTAATCCGCCCTTATCATAAAGGATTCCGGCTGTCTCCCTCGTCAGCTATTGGTTGGACTGCACCTCCGACAAAAGGCGGATTTGCTTATGGCCTGGTTGTGTGCTTCCCCAACCGGATGCCCCTGAGGTTGTGCTTCTCATTATTGCATTTTTTATGACCCTCTTGCAAGCCTGATAACTCCTGGATTCCGCCGACGTCCCACACTGTTTGCCCCGCCTGCATTCTCTCTGTTACTATTCGTTGGCTCGGTTCAGACAGAAAGTTCGGCTCATTTGAGACAAGGGGAAGAGCACAATGCGACGGCGCTGGCAAATCTTCCAAATCGAACAGGGTCACAGACACGCCTTCACCTGGGGTGACTTTGTTGCTCTGGTTCTCGTCGCCGTGCTGCTCTACATTGGCGTGCGCCTGGCTTTTGGCGCTCCTGATGTCGTGACAGGGCCAGACATCTCGCTGGCGCCACGCGCTTTGCCGTGGTATGCAGCCTTATCTGTCGGACGCATGACGGCGGCCTATCTGCTTTCCCTGATATTTACGCTGGTTTATGGCCGAATAGCGGCCTATAACCGGCGCGCCGAGCAACTGATGATGCCTCTGTTGGACGTCTTGCAGAGCGTGCCCATTCTCTCTTTTCTGCCCGTCGTCCTGCTCAGCCTCAGCGCTATCTTGCCCCAGAATGTCGCGGCCGAAATCGCCTCCATCGTCCTCATCTTTACCAGTCAGGTCTGGAACATGACATTCGCCTGGTACCAGTCGCTGACGACCATTCCCAAAGAGCTGCGTGAAGTGAGCAAAACCTTTCAGTTTGGCGGTTGGCTGACCTTCAAAACAGTAGAGCTGCCATTTGCCATGATCAGCCTTGTCTGGAACAGTATGATGAGCTGGGCCGGCGGCTGGTTCTTCCTGATGGCGGCGGAGATATTCACCGTAGGGCAGCGTGACTTCCGCTTGCCGGGGCTTGGAGCCTACTTACAAGAAGCGGCAAATACAGGGAATTTTTCTGCCATCGCCTGGGGTCTGGCAACGCTTGTCGCCGTTATTGTCATCCTGGACCAGATTGTCTGGCGTCCACTTCTGGCCTGGTCCGACCGCTTTAAAATGGAAATGGTCAGAGGCAGTGACCCGCCGGCCTCCTGGTTCTACGACCTGTGGCGTGGTGCTCATCTGCCCGCCGTGCTCAACCGCCGCATCATAGCGCCCCTCAGCGAACGGCTCGACCGTTGGTTGCAACGACCTGCTCCTGCTTCCGCCCACGGCACGGCAGAAGCAAGTCGATCATGGCCGGTCATGTTGCTGGCCCTTATGGCCGGCCTCCTTCTCCTATATGGGCTTTATCACACGGCTCTGTTACTGTTAGAGGTTACGTTGCCTGAGTGGCGTGTCATCGGTGTGGGATTGCTGGCCACGTTGCTCCGGGTTGCCCTGGCCCTGGTCCTCGCCCTGGCCTGGACGTTGCCGCTGGGCGTGGCCATCGGCACAAACCAGCGCATAGCAGGCTTTCTGCAACCGTTGGTACAGATTATGGCCTCAATCCCGGCCACTGCTCTTTTTCCGGTTGTGCTACTCTTTATCCTCAGGCTGCCGGCTGGTCTCAACCTTGCGGCTGTGTTGTTGATGCTGATGGGCACGCAATGGTATCTACTTTTCAACATTATCGCCGGGGCGAGCGCCATTCCTCAGGATCTCAAATACACCACTTCCTTGCTGCAGTTGAGCCGCAGAGAGCGGTGGCGGACGCTCATCTTGCCGGCGCTCTTTCCCTATCTCATCACCGGCGCCATCACTGCCAGTGGGGGCGCGTGGAACGCCAGCATCGTAGCCGAATACGTCGTCTTCAGCGGCGAGACGTTACAAGTTACCGGGGTGGGGGCCACCATCGCCCAGGCCACCGCCGCGGGGAATTATCCCCTGCTGTTGGCTGCTACCTTGAGCATGGTGCTGGCTGTGGTGTTCATTAACCGCCTGTTCTGGCGCCGCCTCTACGTTCTGGCAGAAGAGCGCTATCGTATGGAGTGAGAGCAATGAATGAGACAACGCCACTACTGCAATTACGGGACATCACACAGATGTACGGAAGCGGCGAGAGGCGCTTCGTAGCTGTAGAAAACGTGAACATGATTCTACAAGAGGGGGAATTCGCCGCCCTGCTTGGCCCTTCCGGCTGTGGCAAGAGCACGTTGCTGCGCATTATCACCGGCTTGCAGACTGCCACTGCAGGCACGGTGCTTTACCGCGGTCGCCCACTGCACGGCGTGAACCCGCACGCCACCATCGTCTTCCAAACCTTTGCCCTCTTCCCCTGGCTGACCGTGCTGGACAATGTGGCGGTGGCCCTCAAAGCCAAGGGGATGCCGCCCGAGCTGCGCACGACGCGGGCTATAGATGCTCTGGACCGTGTGGGTCTGGACGGCTTTGAGAGCGCCTATCCCCGCGAGCTGTCCGGCGGTATGCGCCAGAAGGTAGGCTTTGCGCGTGCCATGGTCACCGAACCGGAGCTGCTATGCCTCGATGAACCGTTTTCTGCCCTCGATGTGCTCAGCGCTGAGTCGTTGCGTGGCGAGCTTCTGGAACTTTGGACAGGGGGTAGCATCCCCACAAAGGCAATCCTGATGGTCAGCCACAACATCGAAGAGGCGGTCTTCATGGCTGACCGCATCCTGATTATGGACAAGAATCCTGGCCGCATGGTAGCCAGCGTCGCTGTCGCGTTGGCCCATCCACGTGACCGCAAGTCGCCCGAATTCCAACGTATTGTGGACTACGTCTACGCCACGTTGGCGGGAAAGACGCAGCCCGAGCACGTTGAGCTGGGCACGGCGCCGGGCGAACCGGGTGT
Source organism: uncultured Ardenticatenaceae bacterium (assembly GCA_964602995.1). GTDB lineage: Bacteria > Chloroflexota > Anaerolineae > Promineifilales > Promineifilaceae > JAAYYY01. Next base: position 2,367 of record CAZRTM010000169.1, on the reverse strand, counting down.
CACGAGGCAGTTGCCGCACGTCGCCATCGGCGATCTGTCTGGCATGTTAGAGCAGGTGGCTGCCTTGCCCGACAGGCGCGCAGACATTTACCGCCTGGCCGAAGAGCTGGGTGTCAACTCCAACCATCTACTACAATTGGTTGAAACAGCGGAGTTGTTAGGCTTTGCCACCATCGATGAAGGCGATATCACGGTGACGCCGCTGGGCGAGACGTTTGCCGAGGCCAGCATTCTGGCGCGCAAGGAGATTTTTGCAATGCGCATCCGCCGGTTGCCTCTATTCAAGTGGCTCCTGAACATGCTGGACGCTGCCGAGAACCAGCAGCTTAATAGAGACGTCATACAGACGGCGCTGGAGCTGGAGTTTCCCGGGCCAGAAGCAGAAGCGCAGCTGGAAACGATGGTCTCCTGGGGACGTTACGCGGAGCTGCTGGCCTACGATGACGATGAACAGCGACTTTATCTTGACTCTATGTGGTCGCCGGTACGCCAGTAATTGCTGTTCGGTCGTGTGGTAAAAAGTGGAGGCGCCTGACTATCAGGTTCAGCGCCGGAAGTTCTGTGAAGCGATTCGGGAGGGCGTCATGTTTAAGCATCTTCTAGTCCCCTTAGATGGTTCCGAGTACGCCGAGGAAGCTCTAACCGCTGCTCGAGAACTGTCCACTCGCTTTGATAGCGACATCACATTATTGTGCGTCGTCATCCCTGTCGATACTTTGCTCTCTATGCAACGAGGCTATGCGGCATCATTTCCGGAGATTGCAGCTCTTGCTCAATATCGCAGCGAAGCAGCCAGAGAGTACCTTCATAGCCTTCGCGACTCACTTGCGCAACAAGGGTTCAGGGTGAACGTCGAGATAGTGGAAGGTGCTCAGGTAGCAGAAACAATCGTTCGCGTAGCCGAGAGGTTAGATGCTGATACAATTGTTATGTCCACTCACGGCAATGGGGGAGTCCGGCGCTTGATGCTGGGTAGCGTGGCCGAGCGCGTGATACGTCAGGCGGACGTCACAGTTATACTCATTCGCGTGATGGATGATGCTACTCCCTAGGCGCTACACCAACATGCTGGGACCGTTTTCGCCCTACACAACATCCCGGAAAAAATGCTCTTGCTGCTCTGGGCACTGTAGCTCGTCCAGCACCTCCTGCACCTGGCGGTACTCCGCGGCCAGCCTGCGCAGCTCCAGCGCCGCGGCGGCAAAGGCGTCCGCTTCCGCCAGCTCCTCCAGATGCTCGCACATCGCCGAGAGCCGATCCAGCCCCAGGTTGCCGCTGGTCCCCTTCAGCGTATGCGCCGCCATCCTCAGCCGCTCCCCGTCCCGCTGAGAGAGCGCTTCACGCATGGCGAGCAAGGCCAGTAGCGAGTTTTCGGTAAAAATCGGCGCAATCTCAACCACAATACGCATTGTGGATTCATCCAGATACCCCCCAAAACGATCAGCCATCCCCCGTTTAATCTCTACAGGTGTCGATGTGTGCATGGTATTCTCCTGAACCGGCCAAACGGGGGCCAGCCGAGATGTATTGCGATGTTGTACTACGTTGGCGAAGCTCGGAGTGGGGCCGGGCAAACATCTCTTGCTGGCGGCTTTCAGGTGCCGAGTTCCCTCCGATTGTAACCCGACCCCCGTCACTTTCTATATTTCTTTGGTACTAACCAACCTTCCTATTTCACAAGGCGTGAAAATTGTGTTAAAATTGTGTGAAATTTGCGAAAGAGTTCCAGACGCGTGTCGGTTCCCTGAAGGAGGAGGGTTCGATGAGTATCAACGTGCTTACGAGTGAAGTATTGCGGCGGGATGTAGCTTCCAGGCCAAAAGAGAACGGCATCGGTGGTTATGACCCGGAAGAGCTACCGGCGGGACAGCCACCGTACATTGTGCGCCGTGGCGGGGCCGCTGCCTATTCCAGCGCGCTTTCGCAACTGGAAGGCGAGGAAGTGGATCGCAATAATATGGTGACCGGCTCCCTCAACCTGCTGGTCAAGTACATCCCCACCGAAGTCATTACGCTCTACGTGGCCACCCTCTCCGCCGCGCCGGCCCTGCAAGACATCTTCCCCCGCATCAGCACCGGCGACATCTACTGGGGTTTCACCATCATCACACCGTTGCTGTTGTTCCTGGTCTACGTCAACAAGCGCGCCACATCCGGCCTGAGCCCCGTGCCACCCACCCGCGAATGGCCCTGGTGGAAGTTGATTGCCGCCACCCTGGCATTTATGGTCTGGGCACTGGCCGTGCCCGGCAACCCCTACGTCTCAGGCGAAACCGCCGCCGTCCTGGCCGCCCTCGGCGCCGTCTTCATCTCCATGCTCCTCAACCTGCTGGAGCCGATTTTCGAACGCGCCTGAGCGGGGGCGGT
>CAZRTM010000168.1:0-6583 GCA_964602995.1 uncultured Ardenticatenaceae bacterium | reverse complement strand
TGGAGCTGACTGATGCCTGACCCTCGTGGTAAGCGTGTATCGTTGTTTGTAACCTGCATGGTCGATATGCTGTCGCCGCAGACTGGTATGTCTGTGGTGCGCGTGTTGGAGCATTTGGGGATTGAGGTTGATTTTCCCATGGCCCAGACCTGTTGTGGGCAGCCGGGGTTTAATGCCGGGTACCATGACGAGGCGCGGGCGGTGGCGCGGCAGTTCTTGCGCGCCTTTCGTGATGCCGAGGTGATTGTGACGCCGTCGGGGTCGTGCGCGGCGATGGTGCGGCATGAGTATCCGAAGCTGTTTGCCGGTCAGCCGAAGGAGGCTGAGGCCCGGCGCCTGGCAGAGATGACCTGGGAGTTCACCGAGTTTCTGGTGGACGGGCTGGGCATTACGGACCTTCATGGGCGGTTGCCCCAACCGCAGCGTTTCGCCCTGCACCACGCCTGTCACGGCCTGCGCATTCTGGGGCTGCGCGAACAGGCCTGCGCTCTGTTAGAGAACGTGGAAAACGCCACCGTGCAGGAGCTGCCCAGCGCGGAGTTCTGCTGCGGCTTTGGCGGGCTGTTCAGCGTGAAGATGGCCGACGTCAGTGGGGCCATGCTGGCTAAGAAGATTGAGGACATCAACCAGAACCAGGCCGAGACGATTGTGACCGGCGACATTAGCTGCCTGATGCACATGAACGGCGGCCTGGAGCGCAACCGCTCGCCCAAACGGGTGCGCCACGTGGCCGATGTGCTGGCCGAGGCCATTGAGGGATCGCCATGAAAGTACAATCCAACAACTTCATTCCCGCCGCCCGCGTTGCCATTAACGACCCCGACCTGCAAGAAGCAGTCTCTTTCGGCGCAGGCCAGGCCGACGGCAAACGCCAGTTGGCCATGTTTGCCAACGGCGATGAGCACGGGCAGGCGCTACGCCAGCAAGCGGCGGCCATCAAGCGCCACGCCCTGCGGCGGCTGCCGGAGCTGCTGCAAGAAGCCGAAGCGGCGCTGCAGGCCAACGGCGTGCAGGTGCTATGGGCCGTGGATGCCGCCGAAGCGAACCAGCACGTGCGCGAGATTGCGCGGCAACACCAGACGAAGCTGGTGGCCAAGAGCAAGAGCATGGTCACCGAGGAGATTGGCCTCAACGCGGCGCTGCAGGAAGAAGGGATCGCCGTCCTGGAAACGGACCTGGGCGAGTTCATCGTGCAGCTAGAAGGCGAGACGCCCAGCCACATCGTGGCCCCCATCGTGCACAAGACCCTGCGCAGCATCCGCGACACGTTGATTAACCGCGCACAGATGTCGCCAACAGACAACGTGCAGGAGATGACCGATTTCGCCCGCGAATACCTGCGCCAGAAGTTCCTGGAAGCGGACATGGGCGTCTCCGGCGGCAACTTCGTCATCGCCGAGACCGGCACCCTCTGCCTGGTGACCAACGAGGGCAACGGGCGCATGGTCACAGGGCTGCCCCCGGTGCACGTGGCGCTGGTGGGCATCGAAAAGGTGATTGCCACCGTGGAAGATTACGCCACGCTGACGCAGGTGCTGCCGCGCAGCGCCACCGGGCAGAGCATCACCGTTTACACGCACATGATTAACGGTCCGCGCCAGCCAGGTGAGAGCGATGGGCCGGAGCACGTCTACGTCATCTTCGTGGACAACGGCCGCTCGCGCATCTACGGCACCGATTACGCTGAAGCGCTGGCCTGCATCCGCTGCGGCGCCTGCCTCAACGCCTGCCCCGTCTACCGCGTCACCGGCGGTCATGCTTACGGCTGGGTCTATCCCGGCCCCATCGGCGCGGTGGTGACGCCGTTGATGACTGGGCTGGAAAACGCCAGTCCCCTGCCCCACGCCAGCACCCTCTGCGGCCGCTGCAAGGAGGTCTGTCCTGTGGACATCGACCTGCCGCGCATGTTGCTCGACCTGCGCCACGACCTGGAGCAAGCGGGGTACAACGAGTTCATCTGGAACATGGGCATGAAAATGTGGAGCCAGACCTTCCGCTCGCCGCGCCTCTTCTCCGCTGCCGGGCGCGGCGCCGCCCTGACCTCGCGCCTGATTGGCCACCCACCCCTGCCCGGCCCCCTCAGCGGCTGGACGCGCTACCGCGAGTCCCCCAAATTCGCCCCGCGCTCTTTCCACCAGCTCTGGGCCGAGCGCCAGAAGAAGGAAGGGCGTGATGAGTGACAATCAGGAAAGCAAACGCCGCATTCTAGACGCCCTGCGCCAGCGCACTCCATTCCCCGAGGCCACGGCTCCCACCAGCTACCGCCCCGTGGTGCCGCGCACGGACGACAATCCGCAAACGCTGGCAGCTCAATTCGTCCTGGCCGCCCAAGCGCTGGCCTGTGAGGTGCATCAGGTTGCCACGGAAGCCCAGGCGCTACAGACTGTCCTCGACCGGCTGCAAGGCGTCTCCACCGTCGCCGCCTGGGACCCCGGCGCGATACCGCTCCCTGGCCTGACCGCTGCCCTGCAAGAAGCCGGCATCCGCCTCACCCACCCTGACGACAAAGCAGACGAAGCACGCGCCGAAGCCGGCCTCAGCGGCGCACAGGCTGGCCTGGCCGCCACCGGCAGTCTGGTCCTGGCCAGCGGTCCCGGCCGTTTCCGCTCCACCTCCCTCCTGCCCCCCGTCCACATCGCCGTCCTGCACACCTCCCAAATCGTGCCCGACCTGGAGAGCTGGTTCGCCCGCCAGCGCCAGGACAACTTCACCTCCATGCGCCAATCGAGCAACATCGTCGTCATCTCCGGCCCCAGCCGCACCGCCGACATCGCTATGGAGCTGGTGATGGGCATGCATGGGCCGCGGGAGGTTGTTATTGTGTTGGTTGGAGAGTAGAGATTGGAGATTGGAGATTGGAGATTAGAGACCAAGCTTTTGCCGCAGATGGACGCGGATGGACGCAGATATTTTTGGGTTTGTAGCACGTATGGGTGCTAAAGCGCCTACTACGAACCGAAAATTCGTGTAAATTCGTCCAACCGAACTCTGTTCGGGTCTCGTAGCAGAATCCCGATTCCTAATCTCCAATCTCTAATCTCCAATTCTCCAATCATCTGCGTTCATCCGCGTTCATCTGCGGCGAAAGCAATCTCCAATCTCCATTGACACCCCCAACCCATCATTGCTATCCTCTATTCATGCCAACAACATCACCCAACCTCAACACCTATATTCTCGGCTGCGGCGCCATTGGCTTTCCTCTGGCCGTCTACATGGCCGATGCCGGGCGGTCCGCTGTTGCTGTTCGCACCAGCCGCAGCGGTATTCCCCTCAGCACCGTCACCGTCACTGTGCGCAACGGCAAGGAAATCAGCGCCCCTGTCCAGACCGCCTCACTTGACCAGTTGCCCACGCTCGATGGCCTCATTGTCATCACCAGCAAAGCCAACGCCAACCAGGCCCTGGCGCAGCAGCTGAAAGAGAAGGGCGCCAGCGGCCCTGTCGTCATCCTGCAAAACGGCGTCGGCGTGGAGAAACCGTTCCTCGACGCCGGCTTCAGCCCCGTCTACCGCTGCGTCCTCTACATCACCAGCCAGGGCACGGGCAAATACGAATTCATGACGCGGCCGGTCACCGTCTGCCCCATTGGCGTCATGCAGGGGGACGAGGCCGGCTTACAGCAAGCCGTCGCCACCCTGAGCACGGACCACCTCCAGTTCCGCACCGAAGCCAACATCGAGCGCGAGGTGTGGAAAAAGGCGATCATCAACGCCGTCTTCAACTCCATCTGCCCCTTGCTGGACATCGACAACGGCATCTTCGTGCGTGACGAAATGGTCGCCGCTCTGGCTCGCGACGTCATTGGCGAATGTGTCGCGCTCACCACCCGCCTCAACCTGGACATTACCGCAGAGGAGCTTATGGACCAGCTCCTGCGCATTAGCAGCGGCTCCCAGGGCCAGCTCATCTCCACCCTGCAGGACATCCACGCCGGCCGCCCCACGGAAATCGAGTTCCTCAACCTGGAAATCGCCCGCGTAGCCGCCACGCTGCAGCCGCCGGTAGAGGTGCCGCGGACGGAGTTGTTGGGGAGGATGGTGCTGGTGAAGTCAGAGACTCGGGCATGAGCCAGGAGGGTTACTTCACAGCAACCCTGGGCGAGGACGAATATGATCCCCGCTTACAACTACACTATGCCAGAGGCGGCAGGTCCACCCTTCTCTTCGACTTCTGGCTTTTCCGGCTGTTTGGAGGGGACGAGAATGAGCTCCACGTTCATCTGAATTTCGGCAGCGACCTCTTCCTGCCACATGCTGTGAAACAGTTGGGAGAGAGTCTGGCATTCGTCCCCAGATTTGCAGATTCCAACCCACCCGCCCTTATTGACGAGCTATCTGTATTTACCTGGCGAGAATATCTCCACTATATCAGCCCGCAGACATTCATCTTTCCTCGAGACCAGTGGGACAAAATCTGGTTCGACATAGCAAACAAGCTCTGGGTAGCAAGCGTACTTGGCCTCGATTTATACGGACTGCAAGAGTTTCCGCCAGTGACAACAGAAGACGTCTTGACACTGTGGCTGATATCAAGCGGCTTCGAACCCGAGACTCCTGCTGTGAACTTCCTGCCAGAATACGCACAGGTGCTGGCCGACAGCATTGTGGCCGAGGATCCAGAATGTGAGGCGTCGGTGCGCAAGACGGTGCTGGGATTATTGAGCGGGGAACTGGCCATCGAGACTGCCCATTGCCACGATTCGGATAACGCGCAAACAGTTACAGCCTATCTCCTGAGCAAAGGTGGTTCCACCAAACCCTGGCGCGCTCTCTCGGCCGGCCAGGACAGTTGTGTATTGCTGAACGACTTTCCGGTCAGGGTGGTGGAGCAGGCAACAGCGATGATGGATTTTCTCACAGACGACCACAAGAAAAGCTGATTTTGCGCAGCGGAAGGTCTGGAACTATCAATGCAGCAACGATCCTTCAGTCAAAAGGCGGTTTCTAAACGGGAAGAACCAACACCGGAAGTACGGCAGTTCGACTACCTGCGCCGCCACCGCATACGTTGGTTCTTCCTACTGGGAATGGCGATAGTCGGAAGTGGACTCGGCTTCGCGACCATGGCGATGGCATTCGCTAACCTCATCACAGAGAGCCAGTTACTCAGCAACGCAGAACCGGTCACCCCGGGCGGTCTGATATTCGGAATTATCCTTTCGATGGTCTTGCCGGTGCAGGCCGTCATCGTCATGGTGATGTTCCCAGCCATTCAGGTGTCCTCGGATGGCTTCAGAATCAGGCGCCTCCTCTACAACAGCCCCTGGCTAAGCTGGCAGGAGATTTGCGATATCAAGCCACTCGCGGTCTCCTACTTCCTCCCATTCCTGGGTGATGCGCGCGCCATTAGCGTCAAGGGAATCGATAAGCTCTCAATCGTGTATGGGTTCATCGGCTTCGTGTCATCCGAATTGGCGGGCACAAGGGGATTTGTCGTGACTGACCGGCTGCAAAACTACTCCGAGCTGATGGAGATATTGCAGACACAGCGGCCGGACCTTTTTGACTGATACGTCGTGCTCTCAGTGCAGATTCAGAAAGCCGGTACTCTTTCACTGATGTCGATTACACGTTGCGTCACACAGTTCCTTATCACATTTCTCCTGCTGTCCACTCTGTCATGCGCAGACGGAAGTAGCAAGAATCTTCCACCTTACAGTAGTCCATTGGCAAACAGTACCGCAACTGAGACGCCAGAAAATAGAGCGGCAAGGATTGTAACTCTTGAGTCGCCCACACCAGCACCCTCGCCAACTCCCATTCCCGCCACGGTAACTCCAACGGAGACCGCAACTCCAATCTCGACACCCGCTTCCATTGACCCGAGCGCCCATAATAACATGCTTGCCATTGGCTCAAAGCTGTGGGTAGTGCCGGAACCAGATACTGTCGTGGATCTGCCGCTCGATGTAGGTGCCCGAAACCAACCCTGGTCGCCCGGCGGTCACTCTCTTGCCGGCTGGGACAGGCAGAACCAGGAACTGGTCATCCTTGACCTGGAGGAATGGAGTATGGCGCCAGTTCCTAACTCGACTGCTTCCTACAGTGTGCCCTATTGGTCACCGGACGGCGCTCGCCTTCTGTACGCCGTTCCCGGAACGACGCCAACGCTCTCGACCGTAGTCGTATATGATTTTGATACTCAGGCTGAAACCACAGTTGCTGAGGATGTTGAATTGCTGTCGCTCTCCGGCTGGTCGCATGATAGCCAGGAGATTGGTTTCGTCTACGCCAACGGTGGTCAGGGAACAACGCTTGAGGTGGTCAATATAGAAAGCGCGGAGTACGTTACCCTTACCCTACCGGACAGCAATATTGAAGCAGCAAGCTGGTCACCCGTCTCAAAGCAGCTCCTGCTCTATGCCACGCCGGGTGATGCGTTCTATAACCCAGCACTCCCTATCTACCTTCACCGCGAACTCTACCTGGCAAGTAGTCCCACCGGAGACGTCATCCGCCTGACTGGTGATAGCACTGATAACAATGCCTATTACATTCATAACTCTCCCTGGACACCCGATGGGCAAAGCATCGTTTACTCAAACGGAGGCACCATCTGCTTCCTGGACCTCGGCACCGGG
>CAZRTM010000167.1:0-6598 GCA_964602995.1 uncultured Ardenticatenaceae bacterium | reverse complement strand
CAGGGCCGCGAGAACTCGAAGCAGTTCCTCCTGGAAAATCCTGATATGATGGATGAGATCGAATTGCTCGTTCGTCAGGAAGCAGGCCTGCGCATCCCCAAACGCTTCTCTGAAGAAGATGGTGATGGTGGAGATGATGAGGTAGTAGAAGTAGCGCAAGAAATGCTTGAGCTGGAAGAAGCATAAGCATAAGTATCCCAGCCCAGACCGTTCTAAGCGGCCATTTCTGGCGATAAAGAAGCGAAAATAGAGATGACTCTCAGCCGTAAACAAGGGCTGAGAGTCTTTTTGTATCGGTTGACAGCCCCTTTACCCCTGTTATAATTGGCGACTGCTAACGACATATTCTGTCCCCCGTGAAGGCTGTGAAAATTTGCTTTCTACACACCAGGCAAACGTCGGTGTACGGTGTGATGCAGAATAAGTCAATGTTCACGTATTGATGTGTGGAGTGAAGTTATGAGCGAAGAAACGAGGGATATTAGCGCTGCTGGGACGCAAGAAGAAATTGCTGAAGTTAGCAGCATTAACGACCTGAAGCGCAAAATGAAGCTGCGTGGAACTGTAGAGCGCCTCGAACTGTACGGCGCTTTTATCAATATTGGTCTTGAAACCAGCGCCCTGGTTCACATCTCCAAATTGGGCGACGGTCGCGTCAACCGCGTCTCCGATGTTGTCAACGTCGGCGATCAGGTTGAGGTCTGGGTCGAAAAGGTTGATCCGGAGCAGAACCAGATTATGGTCAGCATGATCGAGCCAGTGGCTGTGGAATGGAGTGACCTGAAAGAGGGTCAGCATTACACGGGCAAGGTGACGCGGCTGGAGAGCTACGGTGCATTCGTCGACATTGGCGCCGAGCGCGAAGGGTTGGTCCATATCAGCGAGCTGAGCCATGACTATGTCAAGCATCCTTCCGAAATCGTCAATGTTGGCGATGAGGTCGAGGTTCAGGTAATCGGCTATAACAAGCGCAAACGGCGCATTGACCTCAGCATTAAGGCGCTGCAGGACAAACCTGAAAGCGAGGAAGTGGCCACGGTCGAGGATTACGCCGAGCTTGACGAGGGCAACGATGAAATGCCCACAGCCATGGAAATCGCGATGCGTCGCGCTATGAGCAAGCTCGATAGCGAGAAGAATGGGAAGAGCAGTAAGAAGGGGAAGCAGCGACGGAAGGGTAACCGCGAGGATATTCTAAGCCGTACGCTTAAGCTGCGCGACTAAGACTGAAATACGATAAGTGCCAGAGCGTGGTCAGGTAGTAACTGGGCGTAGGTAGCCAGACTCTCAGCCACTGCGAGCGTCGCACTCATTTCAGCGTCTCGCCATCCTCTAGAAGACTGTGGGGGGCCAATCGATCATATAAGCTTCTAAGCGCTCGCCGGGAGCGACTTCTTTCACGCCTTCCGGAACGACGATTAGGGCATTGGCCCTGACGAGCGATGTCATGATGTGCGATCCCTGGCTTCCCGTTGTCATAGCCACATATTCGCCATCCGCACGCCGCTCCACGACGGCGCGGATGTACGATTCGCGTCCGTCAGACCGTAATCCTTCCAGCATGGTCACGGTCACACTCGGGCGCTCCAGCCTATCGTGCCCCGCCATCTTCAGAATTGCCGGTCGCACAAAGCGCTCAAAGGAAACCATGGCTGACACCGGATTGCCAGGGAGACCCAGATAAGGTACTCCCTGGTAGTGGCCAAAGGCCAGCGGCTTGCCCGGCCGCATGCGCACACGCCAGAACCCAACATTTCCTTCTTTCTCCAGCACTGCCTTAACCACATCATAAGCGCCAACGGACACGCCGGCCGAGCTGACAAACAGATCGACGCCCGCCTCTAAACCAGCGCCCAGCCGTTCGCGCACCGCTTCCTCGGTGTCTCCGGCAATGCCCAGGTCCACCGCCTCTGCACCCAGCGCAATCACCTGGGCACGTTGTGCATACCCGTTGCTGTTGCGAATCTTGCCCGGGCGCAGCGCTTCGTCCACGGCAATAAGCTCATCGCCCGTAGCCAGCACCCCAATGCGTGGGCGGCGAATAACAGGCACCTGCTGCACGCCCAGAGAGGCCAGAACTCCAATCTCCTGCGGTCGCACAATGTGCCCGGCCGGCAACACTTGCTCTCCGGCGTTAATGTCTTCGCCGGGATAGCGCACGTAGTCCCCCTCGCCCACGCTGCGATAAACCTCAATTTCGCCGGGAAGCGGTCGCTGCACATCACGCCACGGCTCGCTTGTCTCCTCTACCGGAATCACGGCGTCAGCCCCTTCGGGCAAGGGAGCGCCGGTTGTGATTCGCGCCGCCATGCCCGCGGAGAGCACCACGTCGGGCACAGAGCCTGCAGCGATGTCCCCCGCCACGCTCAACCGCGCTGGCTTCTCTCGCGACGCATCGGCTACGTCGGCGCTGCGGACCGCATATCCATCCATCGCTGAATTGGCGAACGGCGGCAGGCTATCCTGGGCCACGACCGGTTCTGCCAGCACCCTGCCCAGCGCCTCCAGCAGTGGAACTCGTTCCACCGGCAGCCGTTCAACGCGGGCCAGCACCATCTCTAACGCATCGGCAACCGTCAAATATTCTTGTTCAGCCATGCTCGCCTTCTTGTCTTCCTTGTTTTCATCGCCCGCCGTAACGGCGCCTACGCTGCTGCCAGGCGACCATCGAGACCCAGTTCTTCCGCCTCAGCCTGCATAGCCTCCAGCACATTGGCAATATGTTGCCAGAGGTCCAGTTGGCCCCCGAAACATGCTTCGCTAAATTCAGCCACCGCCTCTGTCACGTGGTCGCGGTCCACGCCACCGGCAAAACGCTTATCTTTCCACTTTTTACGTACTGACTTCAGCTTCACCTCTCGGATATCTCTCGAGGGGCGAACGAGCGTTACGGCCGTAAGTAGCCCCGTAATGTCGTCGCAGGCGTACAGGGCAAAATCCACAGCTTTCTCGCGAACCACACCGGAGCCTTCAGTAGCGTGTGAAAGAATAATACGAATCGTCTCCTCGTCAACGCCACGCTCGCGCAAAATGGGCGCGCCCTTCATTGGATGCCCATCCAGATCAGGGTGAATCTCCCAGTCAAAATCGTGCAGGATGCCAACAGTGCGCCAGTATTCAGGATCCGCGTCCAGCCGCTGCGCATAAAAGCTCATGGCAGCTCCCACGGCCTGCATATGGCGGCGCAGCCCTTCATCTTCGACAAATTCACAAACCGTATCCCACGCCCATTTGCTGTCAATGGTCGTCTGCTCGTGGCTCGTGTTACTCACAGTGCTGATTACTCCTTCTGGCTGAGGGTCTGGCGTTACCCGCCAAATGCCGGCCAGCCCTCCATAAAAAAAGCTCTAGCCGGATATCATTATATCCGCCCAGAGCTTCGATTCCAATGTTGCGCTTTGACCGTCAGTTAGCCAGGCTATCCGCGGGCGCCACAGTCACAGCCGCCGTTCTCGTGCTTCGAGCAGCCCTGCTCTGCTTTCTCTTGCAGCGCCTTCAGCTCTTCCAGCGGCTCGATCTGCTCGCGGGCCACCTCATACCGTTCGCCCTCAACATCGACGATGACCGCATCACGCATTGCCAGCACGTCGCGCACGCGCCCCTCGCCGTGTGGCGTGCCGATGAGCTTACCCTTCTTCGGCAGGCGCTTCTTGGCCTCCACATACTGCTCGTATTCGTAGATCAGGCAACAACGCAGGCGTCCGCACATGCCCGTGATTTCCTGAGGGTTGAGCGAGATGCCCTGCTCTTTGGCCATCTTGATCGAAATCGGACTGAAATCGGTGAGGAACGTGGAGCAACAGCGCGGGCTGCCACACGCGCCGTGACCGCCAAGAATTTTGGCCACGTCACGAGGCCCGACAAGCTGCAGCTCGATTCGCGTGTTAAAAGTGCGATTCAGGCTATTGCGCAGGTTGTTCAGGTTCAGCTTCTTATTCTCAGTGGCATAGTAGAACGTCAGCCACGAGCCATCGAAGCTATACTCCGCTTTGACGAACTTCACATCTCTGATGTTCAGTTGCGAAGCCTTCTCGCGGCACGTAATCAGAGCGCCAAGCTCTTTCTCCTGCCACACCTGTTGCATAACCAGGTCGCGCGGGTTTGCTTTGCGCTCGATAGGCCGCAGACCACGCCCCTGATAAACCTTCTCTGGCGGTATAAAAGCGATTACCTGACCCAACTGCCGACCGCGCTTGGTCTCCACAATCACATGGTCACCTGGCTCCACTTCCGTATCATCACCAAGATCAAAGTGATATAGCTTTCCCAGCCGCTGGAAGCGCACACCTATTGCATTTGTCATTCTTTCCCCATCAGAGTCGGAGCAGTCTCTTACTCTGCCGTTCGCAAAGATCGAACCAGCATGCACACTATTCCTGGACAAGCTGCCCCGTTTCGCCGGCAAGGCCGTGGTCAACTACCCCGTACCTTGTATCATCTTAGTTTACAATTCTGTAAGTTTAACGCTCGCTTCTGACCTGTGCAACAGATCGAGCAATAATCTTATGTGAAGAGATGCACAAACAGGGGCATGTTATACCATCTACCGTTACCACCAGCGAATGCGAAGAGCAAGTAGAAGAGTAAATCCAACTGTGATGAGAGCCACTCAGGAAAGCGATATACGGAACATTAGAGGTTACCAGGGAGCGCTGGCTGCGGTAAACCGTTATCCGATTCGCTATGGCGCTGCCGTGCTGCTGATGGCCCTGCCCCTGGTCCTCTATCTGCTGTGGGGCACCTATCTGCCCGATGAGGCGTTTGTCCTGTTGCGTCAGGCGCAACGGCTGGCGGGGGAAGGATGGGACAGTATCTGGAGCCTCATGCGCCCTCCGTCTGCGGACCCGCTGTCAGCAGAGCCTCTGTTCCTGGTCCTGCTGACCACCAGCGAGTGGCTGGCGCTGCCCTCACCAGCAGTAGCAGGGCTGGCGGCGGCCGCTGGTTGGAGTGCGGCAGTCGCGGTATTGATCCGCCTGGGCTGGCGGATCGGACCAGCACAGCCGTATCTGGTTGCAGCTCTTCTCCTCGCCTGCAGCCCGCTGCTAATCAGCGCCGGCGGTTCCAGCAGCGGTTGGGCGGTGGCTATTGCCTTACTGTTGGCCCATTCCCAGGCCCATTCCCCAGTGCGGCGGTGGCGGTCAGGGTTGCTGGCCGTGGGACTCTTGCTGGTTGTCGTCGATCTAACCACGATCCTGGCAGCCGGACTATTCCTGCTCTGGCAGTGGCAGCGGCAACGCCGGCCGCCCTGGGCCTCGCTCATTGTGCTGGCGTTGATGGCCTTCACCTGGCAAGGCTGGCAGGTATGGAACACTCCAGATCTGGCGGCGTGGTTAGCTGCCGCCCGACGTTTGCTGCACGAAAGCGAATTATACTGGCTGTTCCTGCCGGCCCTGGCCGCTGGCCTGCTCACCCTGTTGACTCCGGCGCTGCGGCCCGTCTCTCCTACCGTCTCTCGGGGCCTTCTGTTGCTGCTGCTGGCAGGCGCGGGCGGCCTGTTAATGGGCAGTCGCTTTGCCGCGGCGCTACTCGCGGTGCTCGGGTTGCTGCTGGTCGGGCTGGGGAGCGCAGGGCTGCTGGCCTGGCTGCAGAAAGAGAAATGGCTGGCACTGTCGCCGCAACTAACCCGCGCCGGGCTTACCCTGCTCGTAGCATTGCCGCTGGTCGCGGCGGAGGTCACCTCCCTCTGGCAGCGCTACCATTTCCGGCCGGTCGTCTGGCAGGAGATGGAGCGAGAGGCTGCCCTGTGGGTGGCCGCGGAGAGCGAGCCGGGCAGCACCCTCTGGGCCAGCCAGCGAGCCACTTACTATGCCCGGCGTCCGCTGCTGGCCTCCGACAAGGCGGTGCTCGCCGCTGGCAGATTAGGATTAGACGAGGCCTTAGCCCCGGTTCTGGAAGAAGAGCCGGCGTATGTTCTGGCAGACAGCCAGTTAGATTGGGATCGCGTCACCCACAGTAGCTGGTTCCTGATTCGCTATTGCCCGGTCTACGCGGCTACTGCGGACGCTACTGCTGCAGGGGGTGGTTCGGCAGCAGAACCGCGCGCGCCGCTGACCGTCTGGCAGTTCCAGGGTGAGCCGGAGCAAGGGGCGGCGGTCGGCCTGCGCACCGCATCAGGACTCGAGCTGGTCGATGCCTGGGTGGAGCCGGCTCACATCGAGCCGGGTGATGAGATAACAGTAAGCATCGTCTGGAAGGCGCTATGCCCGCTTTCCAGTCCGTTTGAGGTGCTGGTCCACCTGACCTCGACCATGGGCGAGCGTTTGCTGGATGAAGCGTTTGTCGTCCCGCACACGATCCCTTTTAGCCAGTGGCAGCCGGGACAGTCGATTGAAGAGAGCTATACCTTCACCATCCACGCCGATCTTGAAACGGGAGCCTATCCGCTCTCCCTTTCCCTGAATTCGCCGGGCAGCTTCGGGCCAGATTGGCGCCTCTATCGTTTGGAAGATTCGAGATGGGTTGACCGGGTTCCCCTGGGCTATCTATTGGGCCCGTGGCAGGGAGATATGACCGGGGCCACCCCACTGGGGGCGCGCTTCGGCGAGCAGATTGAGCTGCAGAGCGCCCGCCTGGACGGGGAAGCGGTCCCCGGCGGCAC
>CAZRTM010000166.1:0-6718 GCA_964602995.1 uncultured Ardenticatenaceae bacterium | reverse complement strand
CACTCCGCCATCAAGGCCAGAGGGCTTAAGATATCGTCCGTTCTTGGGCAGACCGTTGGAGGGCGGGCGCTAATCTTCACTAGAAGCTCGAGGCTTAGGGTCTCCTGAACGTCACCGCCCTCCCGTCTTCTGGTTTCTCCTCTATAAGAGGTGTACCAGCTTCCCCTCTAACATACAAGGGTCTCCGCGCGGTCGCCGGTAAGCATGGTCGTCCTCCTCATAGACGGCACCGCAAAAACCACACTCGCCTCCTAACATGTTTTCAACATGTTTCCGCCGTTAGTTGCAGAATTGAATTCTGCAGAATTCTGCAGTCAAAATGAAACCGCCGGTTCCTGTGAAGGGGCCGGCGGTTTTTTGTTGGGAACTTTTCCTTTGCCAGTGGCGTCTTTAGAGTAGAGGCGCTTGTAGCTGTGCTGTTCGCCATGCCTGGTGAGCGGCTGAAAGGAGGAGAAGTGATGAAGAAGATTGCTTTGCTGGTGGTTTTGCTTTTCATGTTGGCAGGTTGTTCCACTCCGGGAGCCGAGCCGGGGGCGGCGGAAAGTACGCCGGAGCCGACGCCCGAGCCGTCACCAACATTGGACCTCAATGACCCGCTGCTGCAGGAGGCCCAGGCTTATGCAGAGGCAGAGGGAATTGAGCTGGAGGAGGCCCTGGCCCGCCTGGATGCGCAACAGGCGTTGAGCGAATCAGGGCTGCAGGAGGCGTTGATGGAGAACGAGGCGGAGACGTTTGCCGGGCTTTGGCTGCAGCACGAGCCGGCGTTCCGTATTGTGGTGGCTTTCACTGAAAATGGGGAGCAGACGATGGCGCCCTATCTGGAGACGTTCCCCTATGCCGACCTGGTAGAGATACGCACGCACCAGTACTCCCTGGCCCAGTTGCAAGCGGCGCAGCAGGAGGCACATAATACGTTGCAAGAGCTGGGGATCGGCGCCAACAGCGGCATTAGCGTGCAGGAGAATCAGGTTTATCTGGAAATCGGGAACCCTGATTTGCTGCGTGAAGAGCTTGAGGCGGCGGGGGTGGAGCTGCCCGAGACGGTAACCGTGCGCGCCATGGAACTGGGGCAACCGCCTGAGACGCTATACCCCGACACGGAGACGGCGACAGGGCCGGATGGAGAGACGATTTACCTGCCCAGGCAGGCTCCCACCGGCGTCGGCATGGATGCCCTGATTCAGGGTACGCTACGGCTGGATGAGAATGGCTGTTTGCGATTGGAAGCGGGCGACGAGGCCATCCTGGTAGTTTGGCCTTATGATTTCTCGCTGCGCGTGGAAGGAGACACAGTGGAAGTGCTGAACGGCGCGGGCGAGGTGGTGGGGCGCGTGGATCAGGACTTGAGCATGGGCGGCGGGAACGCGCCCACGGTGGAGATTCCGGATCTGCCCAGCGACCTTTGCCCTGGCCCGTATTGGATTACGGGTGACACGCAGCCGTTGGAGGCATCGGGCACGCCTTGAGTCGTTGATGCGGTCCTGGACGTCTTTACTGGCGAACCAGTGAGAGCGGTCAGGTCAGGAGCGGGGCTATTGCAATTCCTCACCAGATTGCGATGGTGGCAAGGTGTTCAACTCAAGGGGTTTTGGATAGCCGTCGGAAACGAGTACACCGTATTGGATGGCGTTCCAGCGGCCAATTTCTTCGCGTTGCATATTGAGCAGGGTATATTGGTTGACCAGAACCCAATTGCAGACGATGAAGCGCTCTGCTGGGACGTAAAGGGTTGCCGTCTCGCGGATCGATTCTTTGTATTCGGTCGCGGTCGATTCCTGAATCTGTAGATTATTCTGAATGGTGGTGCTGAGCGAGCTGCTGACTGTGGGGTTGAAGACGACCTAGCCTTCAGCCGATACCTTCATGCCCACCGTCCTGGCCATCGTCTGGGCCTGGGTTTGTGAATAACCATAGGTGATCTCAGTCTCGTAACGCTTTCTCATGTGACCGTCGTGTTCGTAGAGGCAAGGATCGCCGCCCGTACACTGGGTGCGATCCCAGTATTGCTGGCGGCGAAGGATATAATAAGGATTACGCTGCACGCGCACGACGATGTCGGGCAGGCCGGGATCGTCGACAAGGGTAGCAGGCAGAACAGTCTCGCCGATGAGGTAGGCATCGGAGCGTTCGGGCGGATGCTGGCCGAAATGCTGTAGGCGAGGAATTTCGGGTATGGCTCCGGGGGCATATTGGCCTTTTTCGACCGCGGGAGGCTGCTTTTCATCCACAGGAACGAGCCTAAAGCGCTGATACTTCTTATCGCTTTCGTTCCGTAAGAGCGGCTGCGTATTCAACCTGGCAACGCCGGGACCCCAGGGGAGAACAACGGTGACGTATTTACCATCGCTGGACTGAATGTTCCACCAGCCAGCATTGTGATTGACAAATCTGAATTGTTGAGCAGGCTCGTTGCGATGTGTCCAGCGCACGAGGAAACCGTCATCACCAATAGCCATGAACTCGCCGTTGGCGCAGTTCACAATGCGGCAAGTATTAGCATCTTCAGGGACCACTATCCACCGTTGACCGGAATCGCCGGTTCCGGTCCAACGGATGATGTAGGGCGGGGGAACGGGGGCGACGCTGAGATATTCATCGGCGGTCTCTTCCCTGATGTTGTAAGTACAGCACTTTTCGGGGAATGGTATGGACACTGTCTGCCTCCTTGCCTATCCGGGCCACCTACAGTCTACCTCTACCGGAGAGCAGCGCAATATCAAATTCAGCCCATCCGCAAAGGTTGGCCACATCTGTTCCCGGCGACGGGCAGGGAAATGGAACTCGTCTTCCTGCGGCACATCCAGCAGGGCCGTCCCGAGCCGCAATTGGACAGCGGCGAAGATGGGCCGCTTGGCGTGCTGGCTTTTTGACCGTTGATCATCAGCGTGCTCGAGGGGTTAGAGCACTTTATACCTGATATTGTACCCAAGATACATGTATTTACGCCTTGCTTCCATTTATGGTGTAACAAATCGGAGCCTGGAGCAACCAGACAATTTGCGGTGATTATGCTTCGCACCTGGCCACCATCAGTGTGAAGGAGGCGTTTTTTGGACAAGAGGGCATACAAAGTCAGGCTGGAGCCACGGCGGTGGCTATGGCTTTATACGCACCTCCTTGTACTCCTATTCCTCAGCGGTTGTGTTGAAAATTCAGCGTCCATGTTCCAGGCCAGTGGGCCTGCCTCGCGCCAGATCAACGTATTGTGGTGGATTATGTTTGGCGTGGGCTCGTTGGTCTATTTGGTGGTCATGGCCTATATGCTGCTTGCCCTGTTCCGCCGCCGCGGAAATCTGGAAGAGAGAGCAGAGCCGACAGAAGGTTCTAATGTCGTCTTCTGGGGCGGCGCGGTAATTCCTGCGCTGATTCTGGTAGGTATTTTTGGCGCTACCGTCTATACCCAGAGCGCTCTGCGCGAACCGGAGATTCCTGAGGACCTGGTGGTGGAGGTCGTCGGGCACCAGTGGTGGTGGGAAGTACGCTATCCAGAGTATGGGTTTACGACAGCTAACGAGATTCACTTGCCGGTGGGGCAGCCGGTTTCCTTCCGCATTCTTTCCGACGACGTTATCCACAGTTTCTGGGTGCCAGAGCTGCATGGCAAGCTAGACGCCATACCTGAGCAGACCAATAGCTTCTGGCTACAGGCGGATGAACCAGGTTTTTATTGGGGTGAGTGCGCTGAGTATTGTGGCTTACAGCACGCCAGGATGTTGTTCGTGGTGATTGCAGAAGCAGAAGGAGAGTTCCTGGAATGGGTGGAAGGCCAGCAACAACCGGCTGTGGAGCCGGTTAACGAGCAACTGGCGCAAGGGCGTCAAATCTTCCTCGATTCCAACTGTATCAATTGTCACGCCATTGAAGGGACGGACGCCACCGGCGAGTTAGGGCCGGACCTGACGCATATGGCCAGCCGCCGCACCCTGGGCGCGGGAACTGTACCTAATAATCGTGGCAACCTCGGCGGCTGGATCATGGATCCGCACGGCATCAAAGAAGGCGTTCTAATGCCACCGGCTGATTACACAGGCGAAGAGTTACAGCTCTTATTAGATTACTTACAGTCGTTGGAGTAGGTCAGGTGAGGAGAAAGCATGACGATAGATTCCCCCGGAATCACTGAGCCAGCCCCACCTGTTCCAGGTTATGTACACACTGATGTTCCCTGGGAACAGTTAAGCACCGAGCAGAAATTGGAGCGCATCTGGGCCGACCCACCTGGCATCTTTGGCTGGTTCAGAGCTTTACAGAACGATGTCATAGGCCGCCGCATTATGAACACGGCCTTCTTCTACTTTCTTTTGGGCGGCATCCTTGCCCTCTTCATGCGGGTGCAGTTGGTGGAAGCTGAGAACAATTTCATGTCTGCCCAGCGCTTCAACGAGCTGTTTACCATGCACGGCTCGACGATGATGTACCTTTTCGCCGTGCCTATGATGGAAGGGTTCGCCATTCTGCTGCTACCGCTGGTTCTGGGTAATCGTGAAATGCCCTTTCCGCGCCTGGGTGCCTTTAGTTGGATGACGTTTTTGCTGGGCGGTCTGCTGTTTTATTCCAGCTTCATCGTTGGAACTGTGCCCGATGCCGGTTGGTTTGCCTACGTCCCACTCAGTGGCCCCCGATATTCGCCGGGCATTGCCATGGACTATTGGCTGCTGGCGCTTGGTGTGGCGGAAGTGGCGGCGATTGCGGCCGGGGTGGAAATTGTGATCGCCATCCTGCGCATGCGCGCTCCGGGTATGTCTCTGGCCCGCATGCCGATTTATGCCTGGGCCATGCTGGTGATGGCGTTTTCCATTTTGTTCGCTTTCACGCCCCTGATTGTCGGGAGTCTGCTGCTGGAGCTGGACCGGCGGCTGGGCACCCAATTCTTTAACCCACAGGCCGGGGGCAGTTCCTTGCTCTGGCAACACATCTTTTGGATTTTTGGCCATCCCGAAGTGTATCTCCAGTTCATCCCCGCGGCCGGCGTCGTCTCTATGATTGTGCCTGTCTTCTCGCGCCGCTCGCTTTCCGGCTTTACGCTGGTGGCGATGGCCGTCGTCGCCACCGGTTTTCTTAGCTTCGGCCTCTGGGTGCACCACATGTTCACCGTGGGACTGCCGCAAATCTCGATGACGTTCTTCGCCGCTGCCAGCATGGTCATCGGCATCCCGGCCGGCGTGCAAGTGATTTCCTGGATAACGACGATTTTCACGGGGCGTCCTGTTCTCAAGGTTCCTCTCTACTTCATCATAGGTTTCCTGATCACCTTTGTGCTGGGCGGTATCACGGGCATCATGGTCTCAGCCATTCCCTTTGACTGGCAGGTACACGACTCCTACTTTGTGGTGGCCCATTTCCACTACGTGCTGATTGGCGGCGTTGTCTTCCCCGTCTTCGCCGGCATCTACTATTGGTCTCCGAAGTTCACCGGGCGCATGATGAATGAGACGCTGGGTAAGTGGCACTTCTGGCTCTTTTTCATTGGCTTCCACGTGGCCTTCTTCCCCATGCATATTGCAGGCATGTTGGGCATGCCCCGGCGGGTCTACACCTACCAGGAAGGGTTACAACTGGATACCTTTAACCTGATTTCGACCGTTGGCGCCTTTATCATCGCGCTGGGCGTGCTCGCCTTTATCATCAACTTCAACTATAGCAAGCGCCGTGGTAAAGAAGCCGGTAATAATCCGTGGAACGCCGATACGCTGGAATGGTCCACAACTTCGCCAGCGCCGAACTTTGGCTTTGCGCACCTGCCCATTGTGCGTAGCCGCCATCCCCTGTGGGAGCAAGAAGAGCTTTACGAAGAGGATGAGATTCTTGGCGACACGACCAACACAGAGCGCATGCTCGAAGCGCTGACCGGGTGGCCGTTGCGCTGGCGGGCCGCCGTGACCACATCAGCCCTGGAAGGACAGCCTCAGGAAGTGTTCCGCGTTTCAGGCCCCTCTATCTGGCCACCGGTGGCGGCTGTTGGTCTGGTGACCATCTTTGGCTCAGAGGTATTCTCTCTGCATTGGTTGACATTCCTGGGCCTGGCCATTGTAGTGGCCGCGCTCATCGGTTGGCACTGGCCCGACAAGATACCCTATACGGAAGAAGAAAAGTCGTTTGAAGAGGAGTTTGGCATACCGGTGCGCCCGAATGGCAGCCACATCGTCGCTCGCTGGAGCATGGCGCTGACGATCATGCTGCTGGGTGTCGCATTGGGTACTTTCCTCCTTTCCTACTTCTACATCCGGCTGGAGAACCCCATCTGGCCACCGCAGAATGTGGGGCAGCTTGACGTTCTGGTGCCGGGTATTGCAACGGCGCTGGTGGTGTTGGGCGGCGCGGTGCTCTGGTGGGCCGTTCGCAGTGTGCGTAACGGTCATTTGGGCCGGTTGCGCCTGGGCCTGGCGCTGGCCTTCCTGCTGGGCGCGGCCGGGCTGGGGGTCACCCTCTGGGAATTCGCCCGCCTGCCATTCAACTGGCAGCTCAACGCCTACGCCTCCATCTTCTGGGCGCTGGGCGGCTTCATGATGCTGCTGCTCGTCGTCGCTCTGGGGATGAACCTCTTTGTGCAGGTCTGGGCCTGGCAGGGCTACTACACGGAACTAGACCACGTGGCCGTGGAAAACAGCTCCCGCTTCTGGTATGCGCTGGTTGTCTATTGGATTGTGACGTTTGGCATTTTGTATGTGTATCCGTATGTGGCGTGAAGGACGTGACACGGAGGGGTACAGAGATTGGA
>CAZRTM010000165.1:0-6800 GCA_964602995.1 uncultured Ardenticatenaceae bacterium | reverse complement strand
CATCAGGCGTACATCGAACCACACGTCACAACAGTCGAGGTGGACTCAACTGGACACATCACCATCTGGACAAGCACCCAGAGGGTTTTTCTGGTCCGCGAACAGGTTTCCGAATCGCTGGGCATCCCCCTTTCAAAAATACGCGTTATTGGCACCACGCATGGCGGCGGCTTCGGGGGCAAGGAAACGCTGCTGGAGCCTATCCTTGTGCTCCTGGCACAGAAAACGAATAGACCGGTTCGCTGGATCTTTACGCGAGAGGAAGAGCATATCGCCGGCAGACCACGGCACGCCTCCATCAGCAGGCTCAAGACGGGCGTAAAGGCTGATGGCACCATCGTTGCCCGGCAGGCCGAGATCTACTACGACAAGGGCGCCTATGCCGATACCGGACCCGGCGTCACCGCTGTAGGTGCTCTGTTTGCCGTCGGCCCCTACCGCGTCCCCAACGCCAGGGTCGACGCCAAGTGCGTATACACCAACAAGGTTATATCCGGCGCCTTCCGTGCCTACGGTAATCCCCAGGCCACGTTCGCCGTCGAAGTGCAGATGGACTTGATCGCCCGTGCACTTAACATCGACCCCTTCGAGCTGCGTCGCAAAAACATCCTGGTCGATGGCGATGAGCTGATCACAGGGCAACGCCTGCGCAGCGTGGGCGCCCTGGAGACGCTGGATGCCGTAGCTGCTATGCTCGATTGGCCCAACGTGGAGAGAGGAGAGGACGAGGGTTGGGGGATTGCGACGATGATCCGCCCCTGTGGCATGGTCGGGTCGTCGGCAATGGTGAAGGTCAACGAAGATGGCACGGCTCACCTTCTGACCGGAGCTATGGATCTGGGCACGAATTCCCGAACCACGCTGGCAATGATCGTCGCTGAAGAGCTGGGTATTGCCCTTGAAGACGTCACCGTGATTAGCGCGGATACGGATACAACGCCTTACGACTACGGCTCCATTGCCAGCCGAATTATATTCTCCGTGGGCAACGCCGTGCGCGCTGCGGCCATTGCTGCCCGCGATCAGATTTTCGAAGTGGCGGCCCCGCGCCTGGAGTCAGAACCGGAGAACCTCCGCATAGAAAACGGCCGCGTCTTCGCTGTAGACAATCCAGGTTATTCAATACCGCTGGCCAATTTCTCTGTGCAGAAGCCGGGAGCAGGCACCAATCCACTCCTGGCGCATGGTCGCTTCATCCCCCCCAACGACACATACGATCGCAGCCGTATGCGCGGCTATCCCATGCCCGCCTTCCCTGCTTTTGCTTCGACCACCCAGGCCTTCAAGGTTAAGGTGGACCGCGAAACAGGCAAAGTGGATATTCTACGCGTTGTCGCCGCTCAGGATGTAGGCAAAGCGCTCAATCCCCGTGTGGTCGAAGGCCAGATTCTCGGGGGGTTGATTCAGGGCCTGGGCTATGCCACGATGGAAGATTATGTCTTCGATGAAGGTCGCGTGCTCAATCGCTCGCTCTACGACTACCGGGTTCCAACGTCCATGGACGTTCCACCGATTGAAATCGAGATGATAGAGAAGCTTGATCCCATCGGTCCTTATGGGGCCAAGGGTGTCGGTGAACCCAGCATTGTCCCGCCGCCCCCTGCCATCTCTAACGCCATTGGCGACGCCGTCGGCGTCTGGCCAGCCGAGTTACCCATTACGGCCGAACGCGTCTACTGGCTGCTGCACGAGCAGGAGAACGGTAGTTCAGCTCAGTCAGAAAGCGACGCGGAGCAGGGATAGAGAGTGACCCTATGCCAAGCATGACAAGCATTGGATTCGGCTTTATTCCCAGAATGGGAGCAACGGCCTGCGTTGAATTAGCACAGGTAGGCGAGCAGATGGGGTTTACCACCTGCTGGCTCGCTGACCAGACTTTCTACTATGATCCGTTCACGCTCCTTGGCGCGGTGGCAGCCGCCACCAAAGAGATCGGGCTGGGCATCGCCGTCACCAACCCATTCAGCCGGCATCCGGCGCAAATCGCCCGCTCGTGCCAGACGCTGGCTGCTCTATCACAGGGCCGCTTCGCGCTGGGCATCGGCGCCGGCAATCGTAAAGAGCTTCTGTCAAAGCTGGACATCCCACAGCGTCACAGCCCTGAGCGTACAGGCAGCGCCGTTGACCTCATACGGCAACTGCTACAAGGCGAAACAGTGAATAGCAATAATCCCTACTTCCCCATGACGGAGGTAGCGCTGGAATCCCCGACACCCGTCGAGGTCCCCCTTTTGGTTGCCGCCCGTGGCTCGCGCATGTTGGCTATGGCCGGTGAAGTGAGCGATGGCGCCATCGTTGAGTGCCTTCTGACCAAACCTGCCATCGCCTGGGCCAGGGAGCAGTTGGCTGTAGGCAGCAGCCGCGCCGGTCGCGACAAAGAGGACCTGCACTATGTGGCCTGGGGCGTGGGCCTGGTGGTCGATTCCTACGACGAGGTCCCGCAAGACGTACGCAACATGGTGGGTCACCTCATTGCCATCATGCCCGATGAGCTGATTCAATTGCTCGGGCTTGACCTCGAGAAAATCAGGCAACTGCGGTCGGATTACGCCGAAGGTGGGCCGCCCGCCGTCGGCAAATACATTGGTAAACAGGAGCTTTCGGCCGTGACCTTCGTTGGAACGGCGGACTCCCTGAATGAAAAGATTGACCTGCTTCGCGCCTGCGATGTGGATCACATCGCCTTTCTCCTGATGGGCAAGACAGGCGCTGAAAACAAGCAAATGCTGGAGAAATTCGCTCAGCAGATTGAGGCCCTGGCCTGAACCTGCAACGAGCGGGAAGACAAATTTTCAACCGAGGAAACAATGCAGATTACGAATATTCAATGTTACTTTGTGAAACTACCCACGCGGCGAGACCACAACTGGGCCAGCAAGATGGATTCACCCATTGGCAGCCACCTAATCGTGCGCCTGGAAACGGATGAAGGATTGGTGGGCTGGGGCGAAACGCCGGCCATTGCTACCTGGGGCGGCGCGCACATGACCTATTATGGAGAAACGGCGCAAACGGCGCGCCACCTCATCGAGGATTACTTCTTTCCATTGATTAAGGGGCGCTCCCCGCTAGATATCGGTCCGATCCATGCCGCAATGGACCGCGCTGTAAAGGGCCATCCCTATGCTAAAGCAGCCATAGACATCGCCCTCTACGACCTCGCCGGCAAGCAACTGGGCGTTCCCGTCTACCAGCTCCTCGGTGGAGCGTATCGGGATTGCATAAAGGTGACTCACAGCCTGGGTATTATGGAGAATGAGAAGGCCGTCGAGGAGGCAGTACAGGCAGTCGCCGAGGGAATTACAACGATTAAAGCCAAGACGGGGCTGGATCCTGAGCGTGATGTTGCCCTGGTGCGCTCGCTACGTGAGGCGCTCGGGCCAGGGGTCATCATCCGCGTCGACGCCAATGAAGGATATACCTCTCCACGCCAGGCAGTACAAATCACCAGGGAAATGGAAGCATATGATATCGCCTTTGTCGAGCAGCCGGTGGCCGATCTGAACGATATGGCGCTGGTGGCCCGAGACGTGTCGATCCCTGTCATGGCCGACGAAAGCGCCTGGACGCGGCAGGATATTTTACGCATTCGGCAACTACATGCTGCTGAGATCATTTCTTTATATGTCACAAAACCCGGCGGTCTTTACCGCGCCAGCCAGGTAGCGACCGTGGCCGAATCCGTCGGTCTCAAAAGCGATATCGGCGGCTCGGTCGAAATGGGCATTGGCAACGCCGCTAACCTGCACCTGGGCGCTGCGACGCGTATCGCCGAGTTCGCCAGCGTCTGCCCCGTCACCCGGCCGGCTGAGTATTATGAGGGCCAGATTGCGGGCGTTTACTATCTTGACGACATTGTAACGGAACCATTCCACTACGAAAATGGCTGTCTCGGGGTCCCACAGGGGCCTGGCCTGGGCGTGGAAGTAGATGAAGAGAAGCTTCAGCGCTATACAGTAGAAGTATAAGGCGCTCTGCGGCGAGGCGGGGTTAAGCCCCGCATCGCCGGCCGAACAAACGAGGATAACGATGAAGACAGTAGCGATTCTGGGCGGCGGCAACGGGGGTTTTGCCGCCGCCGCGCATCTGACTGAAATGGGGCACCGCGTCCATCTTTACAACCGGTCCGCTGCAACGATTGAGGGTATCCAGGCGGCGGGCGGGGTTCAGTACGAAGGAGTGCTCGGTGAAGGCTTTGCGCCCCTACCCGTGATTACCAGCAACCTTGAAGAAGCCATTGAGGGCGCCGACCTGCTGATGGCCTGCCTTCCTGCTATCGCTCTGGAAGGCCTGGCCAGGCAACTGGCGCCATTACTGACAGAGCCTGTTCCCATTCTGCTCAACCCAGGCAGCACCGGTGGCGCCCTCACTTTCCAACATTTTCTGCAACAGTTTGGCGCTCCAACCCGCCCGGCTATTGGCGAAACCAACACCCTTACGTACATCTCTCGCAAGCGAGACGAGAGAGTCATCTACATCTCGTCGCTGGTGAAGAATGTGCGCTTTGCCACGTTGGAAGGGCCGGGCGCCGAGGCGCTGCGCCAATTAGCTCTCTCTATATATGAGTCACTGGTCACCGTCAATAGCGTCCTGCACACGTCACTGAGCAATCTAAATGCCATTCTGCACCCACCGGGCATGGTTCTCAGTATTGCCTGGATTGAGCACACAGGTGGTGATTTCTCATTTTACTATGATGCCGCCACACCAGGAGTGGCCCGCGTCATCGCCGACATCGACCGCGAGCGGATGGCCATCGGCAGCGCCTGGGGCCTGACCCTGGAGCCGGTACCCCAGATCTTTGCCGAGATCGGCTCAACATCGCAGGCCGCCGGTGAGAGCGGTTCCTATCTGCGCATGTTACTTGAGAGCGAACCGAATAAATTCATTAAGGCTCCGAGTACACCAGATCACAGATATCTGCATGAAGATATTCCATTCGGCCTGGTGCCAATGAGTGAGTTAGGTAGAGCCGTCAACGTACCCACGCCAGTGATGGATGGGTTAATCGTGCTGGCTTCCAGCGTAAATCAACGTGACTACCGCCGAGAGGGATGGACACTTCGCCAGATGCTGTCAGTTGGGGATGTATAACCCCGCCACGAAACAGGTCAGGTATATTGCCTGACCTGTTCACCCATCCTCTCCCGACACGCAGCTACTGACAGCCCTCGGCCTGCTTACTAATCTCATCGGCTGCATGGGGGACGCGGCCACAAAATCAGGATAATAATCGTCATCACTACCGCACCGAGTAGGAATAGCTCTAATCCCGTCATTGTCCACCTCCATCTCTAGAACTATCGCTCTGTACCGACCTCACTTACAAATACACGGAAGCAGAGTATTTCATCTCGCTAAACGAATTCAGAAATCGATCGAGACGTTTTGGCTAGCATTCGTGTAATATGTAGTAGAAGAAGTGGTGGTGGATACTACGGCGGTATGCCAAAGGGAGTTGATGCGATGTGTAGCAAAGGCTGTGGGCGCGAGAAGCATCGCCGTCTGTGGTCACCGTCGGAAGAGGCTATGTGGTCGGAGTTCTATCTCTGGCTCAGCGAGCGGTTCTACCGCCGCTTGCTGTTCATGCTGGGCAATTCGGCCGACGCTGAAGATGCACTCCATGAGACACTCAAGTTGTTCTTTGAGAAGATTGATAGCTTTGATGACCAACAACCGTTGGAACCCTGGCTCTGGACGATTGCGCGGAATGTTGCGCTCAATCAAATCCGGAGCCGCAAACAGCGAGGTGAAGTGGAGCTGGTAGACAACCTGGAGTATGAATTTAAGCCAGCCGATGCTCCTCTACAGCCTGAAGAACACGCTTATCTGTCGCAGGCTCTCAGCCACATAAAAAGGCTTGCTCAGTTAACAGACTGGCAAATGGCTGTTCTGGTTGCGTTGGTCGTCTGGAAGCTTAAGCCAGACGATATTGCAGCGCTGACTGACCTTACACCCAAGCAAGTGCGCCAGTTTATCTGGCGTCTGCGTAAGAAATTGCGAAATCATCTTAGTGTAGACGATTTCACAGAGTAGGCGGACAAAGGGCCGGAAAGGATGTGTCCTTTCGCGGCCCTTTGCCATCCGATCTGGAGTTTGGAAATGGGAGACGCCGTATGATTTGAAACTTCAGAAATCGCTATGTTCGAATTAGGAGGTTACCTGTTATGTTTGAACACTTTCTGCGCACTATCCGTTCTTCGATTTCCCGATTACAACTATTCCTTCCCCGCTCTCGCCGGTACATCCTCATTGCTACTGGTCAGGCACCTAAGACAGAATTTTTCCCACCCAGCCCCCTGAGCAAGGGGGCATTTCAGTTACAGATCAGTTAACAGTGACCACGATGGACAAAATCGCTTTGCTTCGCTCTACTTCCCTGAAGCCTGAGAAAATTGACTCACAGGAAATTTCACGTGAGCGGCTACACGCTATCCTCGACGCTGCCGTTCTCAGCGCAACAGGAGTCACCCCCGACCAGTTACCCAAACTTCGCCATAAGATGAACAGGCGCATAGGTAAAATACTGAAAATCAATCCAACTAATGCCAGCCAACTGCCTGCTTCCTGGAGAAGAGAAGAGTAGCACCCGGCTTGCATATTCCTCTAATGCAAAAAGCTCCGCTTTTCCAGCGGGCTTTTTGTTGTCGCCAGCAGAGAGCATCTTTGCCGGCTCATGATGAGCAGCATTTACGGATAAAGAAGCAGACGGCCGCAGATACGCGTTGCCGTGGCGAAGGATTCCACCCGCTAGACCGGACGCTCCAACTGGTCCCTAAGGAACGTTTTGACCGCAGCGG
>CAZRTM010000164.1:0-7129 GCA_964602995.1 uncultured Ardenticatenaceae bacterium | reverse complement strand
CCGCGCAGCCTGACAGAAACGATTGAGTAGCGATGAACTTACGGATTTTGATTGCTGACGACGAGCCGATTATTCGCATGGGGTTGAAGGCAATGCTGCAGGAGATGGGCCACAGCGTGACAGCGGCCAACAATGGGCGGGAAGCCCTGCGCATGGCGCGCAACCATAACTTTGACCTGGCCATCCTGGACGTCAAAATGCCCTTCACCGACGGATTACAGGCGGCGGCCACGCTAAGCCGCGAGTCGCCCTTGCCCATCATCCTGCTCACTGCTTTTAGCGAGCAAGACCTGGTTGAAAAAGCCAGCGACCTACCGATTCAGGGCTATCTGGTGAAGCCTGTACAGCCAGGCCAACTGGCAGCGGCTATCTCCGTGGCGCTCAAACGATTCGCCGAAAGCCAACAAGAGCGCACTCGCAGCGCACAGTTGAAGGAAACGCTGGAGGAGCGAAAAATCATTGAGCGGGCCAAGGGCAAGCTGATGGCCGGAGGGCTGAGCGAAGAGGAGGCGCATCGCACCCTACAACGCCAGGCCCGTGAGACGCGGCAGACGATGCTGCAGATTGCCCGATTGGTGCTCGGGGAGTAGGGAATTAGCGGAACGTAATCGTCGGCGCCGTATTTTGCCGCCGCGCAAATTGTTCCTGTGAAACACCAGCAGCGCGTTCGGCGGGCAAGAGACCAATTTCGTGTCGCGGGAGGTCCTGCAGCAGCAACAGAGACGTATTGCCGTGATAGGCAAAGCTGGCGGCGACGCTGCCATAGAGATGATTCTTGCGGCAGGAATGGCCGTGGGCGCTGAGCAAGACAAGATCCGCCGCTTCGCGGTCTGCCAGCTGGTGCAGCGCCGCAATGTGGTCGCAGGCATCGACCAGACGGCGTTCAGAAGGCAGGTCCAGGTGCGCCTGCACCTGAGCCAGATACGCTTCACCCTCTTCCCAGTTGCGGCGGACCACTTCACAGACTGCTTCCTGCAGGTCGTGGCTGTTACCGAACATCTGGGGCTGGGTCACCACGTGTGTCAGAATAAGCGTGGCGCCGGTGCGCTCGGCAAGCGCCTTGGCAACGGGCAACACGCATTCGGCGCGCTTGGAACCGTCAAGTGGTACAAGGATACGGCGGTAGGGAGCAGCCTTATGTTCGTCCCCGCGCAAAATCATCAATGAGCGGCGCGAGCGGCTGATTACTTTTTGCGTCACGCTTCCAGCCTGTGCGCCTGCTTTACCGCCGTGCAGCACAATCATCGATGCCTCTATGTCGTCGGCATAAGCCAGGATGCGCTCGCCAGGCTGTCCATCGAGCAACACGGGAGCCACATCAAGCTCACCTTCCAGCAAACCACTGGTAACCTGATTAAGATGAGCCTGGACCTTACCCTTTTGCATGTACCAATCCAGAGGATCAACGGACGTGCGGCCCCCTTTCTCTTCAAATACATGCAGAATCTGCAAACGGGCGTTAAAGGCTTGCGCCAGAGTTAACAGATGGGGAATTATTGCCTCGGTTTCGATAGAACGATCCAGAGGCGCCAGGATCTGGTCAAACATCAGGTACTCCTTCGAATACTAATCTTGTCAGCAGGCATGTAGGTACAGCGATGGCCTCGATGAGCCTGACGTTAACGGTTTATTTCTTCTTTGAACAACGCAGGAAATAGTGTCTGAGCAGCGCCAGTGACGGCCCCTACGAGTAGTCCGAGGCTACACAAACGGCCATGGGCGACCACCGTTTGGTTACTTCTCAGAAGGGAAGCATCCTCGGGCTAAGCTCCATTACGTCGGACTGACGCGGGATTCTTCTGCCCCAAAAGGCGAAGAAAGCAGTGTATTAAATCATAACCCAAAGTCGCTACTTGCCCTGACTCTGGAGTACTGCCTCTCTAGTACGAAAATACTAATTGCCTGTAGGGGTATCTGCATTATCTGAAGGCCAACCGGGGAAAGAATCCTTGATGACGTTGAGGGAGACAATGCCGGTGCTGATGGCATAAAGGACAGCTTCCACTCGCGTTTCCACGCCCAGCTTGTGGAAGATGCTGTGGATGTGATTGCGCACGGTGTGTTCAGAGATTACCAGCTCGCTGGCGATGCGGTCATTGCGATAACCGTGGGCCATCAATTTCAGCACCTCCAGTTCACGGTCGGTCAGGCCGGCGCTGGAGCTCACCCCGTTGTTCATCACCGAATCAATCAGGATGCCGGCGACGCGTGGCGACACCCATTCCCCACCCTCATACACTTTTCGCAGCGCCATTAGAAGGGCATCGCGGGCATCGTCCTTGAGCACATAGGCGCTGACCCCCGCCTTCAGTAGGCCCACCACATAATCAGGACGCGGGTGGGCCGAGAGCACCACAATTTTCACGTCCGGGCACTGTTCGCGCAGTTTGGTAACGGCAGCAACGGGGTCGTGGTTGGGCATTTTAGCATCCATCACCAGAATATCGGGCTGCTGCTGGGCAACCACTCCCAGCAATGTCTTCCCTTCTGCAACTTCGCCCACCACTTCGATGTCTGGCTCCCGTGACAGGAATGTACTGAGCGCCGCTCTCATCACATGATGGTCTTCGGCGATAACAACCCTGATTGTTGACTGCCCATTACCAGCCGCCATTTCGCTCCTACTGCTAATCTACGGAGCCTGGTTCAGCGATGCGGGCACATTCGCTCCGGCCGTACGGTGGAAGCCGTCTGTAAGGGTATGATAACCTTAATCCAGGCAAAACTACAACTGTCCTGATGAAATGGGCCGCTATGGCAATGGAGCTACGTATGGGGTGGAAGTTGAACTCGGGACAACGAATCAGCTAGAATTGAGCCTGGCACTACCGGCAATGATGTTTATGAGAACGGTTACAGGATTGGCCGCCGAGAGCAGACCCCATCTGGTGAGTGCCGTAAATTACCTGACGAAATAATTGGGAGAGAAACATACCCATGCCCAAGATTACGTTCATCGGCGCCGGGAGCACCGTATTCACACGCGAGTTACTGGACGACATTCTGGCCTATCCGGAGCTGGCCGAAGCCACCATCAGCCTGCACGACATCGACGAAGAGCGGCTGGAGACGTCGGCCATTGTGGCCCGCCACGTGGCCCGCAAGCATGAGGCGAACCCTACCATCGAGTGTCACGTAGAGCGGCGCCCGGCATTGGAGGGCGCAGATTACGTGCTGAACATGATCCAGGTCGGTGGCTATGAGCCGGCAACCGTGACCGATTTCGAAATTCCCAAGAAGTATGGCTTGCGGCAGACGATTGGCGACACCGTGGGCATCGGGGGCATCATGCGCGGGTTGCGCACCATTCCCGTGCTGCTGGAAATGTGCCGCGACATGGAAGAGCTGTGCCCTGATGTGTTGCACCTCAACTACGTCAACCCCATGGCCATCAACTGCTGGGCGCTGACAAAGGCCAGCCCCATCAATACCGTGGGTCTCTGCCACAGCGTGCCCCACACCGCCAGGCAGTTGGCCGATAATATGGGGGTTCCGGCCGAAGAAGTGAATTATGTGGTGGCAGGCATCAACCACATGGCCTTCTTCCTGCGCCTGGAGCGGGACGGCGAGGACCTGTACCCGCGCCTGCACCAGGTGCTCGAAGAGGGACGCGTGCCAGACACCGACCGCGTGCGCTATGAGATGCTCAAGCACCTGGGTTACTTCGTTACGGAATCAAGCATCCATTTCAGCGAATACGTACCCTGGTTCATCAAGCGCGACCGACCAGATCTGCTGGAGCGCTTCAACATCCCGCTGGACGAATACCCTCGCCGCTGTGAGGCGCAAATCGCGGCGTGGAATCTGATCCACGACGAGCTGATTGCCGGGCGCGATATGCCCTTTGAGACCACGGGCGGCGCCGAGTTCGCACCGCAGATTATCCACAGCATGGAAACCGGTACGCCGCGCACCATCTATGGCAACGTGCCCAACCAGGGCCTCATCGAGAACTTGCCCGCCGATTGTTGTGTCGAAGTGCCCTGCCTGGTAGACGGCAACGGCATCCAGCCCACGCGCATCGGAACGATCCCTCCACAACTGGCAGCGCTGATGCAGACGAACATCAACGCCCAGGCGCTGACGGTGGAAGCGGCGCTGACCGGCAAGCGGGAGCACGTTTATCACGCGGCGATGCTCGACCCGCACACGGCAGCGGAGTTGGATCTGGACCAGATCAGGGCCATGGTAGATGAGTTAATCGAGGTGCATGGAGAGTTGATCCCGGCGCGTTTGAGAGGGCTGTAGAATTCAATTCTACTCGCGGGAAGACATCCGATTTCTTGGAGAAATCGGATGTCTTGGTCAATCTATGCCCTTTTGTTAGCTGCTGAATTGAATTCTGCAGCCTTATGGTACAATTGTCATCAAGATCCACATTCAGCGCGGATAGCAGGAGGAAAAGAGGATGGCCTACGTCAGTTTTCCCCCACTTGCACTCGATAGATGGCAATCGACCCGCGATACCATCCACGGTTATGCCCGGCTCCTGGGCGCCATTCGCCGCGCTCAGACGCCGCCTCTGAAGCATTGGTGGCATATCAGCCTGCACGCCGCCGCCTGCGGGCTGACCACGACGCCAATTCCAGCCGGGGAGCTGACATTTGAGATGCTGCTGGACCTGGCGACGCACGAGCTGACCATTTCCACGAACGAGGGAGACTGGTGGGATATGAGCGTGCGCGGCCAGTCGTTCCGCGACTTCAGTGAGGAGGTGCTGGCTGCGCTGGAGACATTGGGCATTGAGGTGGAGATTGACCGCAGCCCCTTCTCTGACAACCAGCGACGGGCTTACGACGAAATGGCGGTCGAAGATTACTGGCTGGCCCTCTCCCAGATTGACATCCTGCTCAAACAGTTCCGCGGCGAGCTGCGGGAAGAGACCAGCCCGGTACAGCTCTGGCCCCACCACTTCGACCTGGCGTTGGCCTGGTTTTCGGGCAACCTGGTCCCCGATGCAGACCCCAACAATCCGGAGTACGCCGACGAGCAGATGGCCTTTGGCTTTTCCACGGGCGACGAAGGCATCCCCAACCCCTACTTCTACATCACCGCCTACCCCTGGCGCGACGAGCTGCTGCAGTCCGCCCTGCCCGCTCCCGCCACCTGGCACACGGCCGGCTGGCAAGGCGCGTTACTGCCCTACAACAACGTTGTGGAGAGCAACGATCCTCGCGACCTGCTGCTCACCTTCTGGCGCACGACGCAGAAGGCGGGCGCGGCGTTGATGAAAGGAGTGGCGTTAAGGTAGGAGCAGCCCCTGGCTTCCGCCAGTTCTCACGAGTTTGAATAATGAGACGAGCCAACAAAAAAGGGTTACCGCCGTTGGGCAGTAACCCTTTCGTTTTTCACCGTATAGATATAGAAGGACTATCTACGCCACTCGATTACCCTTCCTCCTCCCCTGCCACCTGAACAAAATGCAGAGTCCCTGGCACGTGGTCGGCGCGGAGCGCCTGCCAGAACTCTTGACGGGACCAGTGTGGCGCTGCCAGCAGCAGGGCAATCAGACCATACAAGGCGCGGCTGGCGGCAGTGAGCGGGCGGCGACGCCACTGCCAGCGGGCCAGGCTGAGGTAGACGTGCGCAATGCGGCCGTGCCAGTAGCTGCTGCCGGCTGAAGCTAACATTCGGCGTAGCGCTCCCGGCTCAGCAACAACCGCATCGCGCGAGTGGCGCGTATCCTCAGCAGCCCGGCCGTAATCGGTAGACGTATGCCACTGGTCGCCACGAAAGAGACAGGCTACCGGCAGGGGCGTATTGGCCAACGCTCCCCTGGCGGCAATACGGCGACACAGGTCCTGGTCCTCAGTACCGCGGATAAACGGATTGTAACCGCCTACGGCAAAAAACTCTGCGGCGCGGACAAGAGAGGATTGGATTGGTACCCAGGCGCCCCCCATAATCTGTGCCAGGCAATATCCCTGTAAGCCGGAGTTGCGTTCCGCCAGAACCTGACCACCACTGCCCACTACCTGAATGCCGCCATAGAGCCAGGCGGCTTCCGGTTCTCGTTGCGCCAATTCCCAAAATGTGGCCAGCGCACCGGGCAGCAGCCAGTCGTCATCGTCCAGAAAACAGAGGTAAGCGCCCTGTGCTGTGGCCGCGCCCGTATTGCGCGCCACACTGCGCTCGCGCTGTTGGGTGTGCAGGATACGAACGCGCTCCGACCGTTGCCACGGCTCTGGCGGCAGCGGCTGGCCTGAGTCGTTAATGACAATTACCTCAACGGCCGCAGCATCAAATGCCTGATCGAGAACACTGTGTACAGCTCTTGCCAGGGTATTGCGGCCAATGGTGGGGATGATGACGGAGCAAAACATGTTCATTGTATGCCGCTCTGAGCTGTCGCAGTCTGAGTCTGTCCGCGGGCGAACGTTTCACTTTGATAGGGGTGCGAAACAGAGCGCCAGAAGTCGGGCAACAGCGCCTGCTGCCCGGTGAGCAAGGAAGCGACAGCGGCGTGCGATGCGCGGCTGGCTGCGGTTAGCAGGCGGCGGCGCTGCACATTCCATAGCAGGGATGTCAGGTAGAGCCGGACGATGCGGCCCCGCCAGAAGGGGTCGCTGGCTGAAGCGCGCAGGCGCTGGAAGCAGCCATCCTCGTCCAGAATCCGCTCCCGTGCCCAGCGGCTCTGCTGCGGGTGGCGGTCATAATCGGTCGTGCTGCCATCCGTTCGCCACCTGATACAGGCGACTATCTCTGACACACCCGCAACATCCGTCCGTAGTGAAATTCTCCTTAAGAGGTCGATATCTTCAGGTCCGGAAATCTGCGGATTGAAGCCGCCCACGTCGAAGAACAGCGTGTTCTCAATGAGCGAGGCCTGAAGCGGTATCCATTCACCGGCCATGGCCTGAACAAAACAGTTGCCATTGAGCCGGTGACGGAGCTGCAGAATGGGCGCGCCCTGCCCATCGACAAGCTGCGAGCTGCCATAAAACCAGCCGGCGTTGCTATTCTGGCTCAAGTTCCAAAGGTGCTGCAGAGCAGAGGGAGCAAGCCAGTCATCATCGTCAAGAAAATGCAGGTAGCGCCCCTTTGCCACCGCTGCACCGGCATTACGGGCCACACTACGCTCACGCCTGTTTGTATTCAGGATGCGAACTTGCTCACAATGTTGCCAGTC
>CAZRTM010000163.1:0-7179 GCA_964602995.1 uncultured Ardenticatenaceae bacterium | reverse complement strand
AAAAAAATTCGTGAAAATTCGTGAAATTCGTGGCGAAAACCTTCTTATGACCCATCCCCGTATCCTGATCGCCGGTATCGGCAACATCTTCCTCGGCGACGACGCTTTTGGTGTGGAGGTGGCGCGGCGCTTGATGGAGCGTGAGCTGCCGGCGGGGGTTGAGGTTATGGATTTCGGCATTCGCAGCTACGACCTGGCCTTTGCGCTGCTGGAACAGCCGGCGGCGACGATTCTGCTGGACGCCACGCCCAGGGGTGGTGCGCCGGGCACGCTTTATTTGCTGGAGTTGAGTATGGAGGATGTTGAGGCGCAAGCGGAGCCGCAGGATGGGCAACCGCTGGTTGCTAACCCTATGGATGCCCACAGTATGAACCCTGTCGCTGCCTTGCAACTGGTCCGGCAGTATGGCGGCAATCCGCAGAACCTTTACCTGGTTGGGGCTGAGCCGGCGACGTTGGTTGCTGCCGGCGGCGGCTTTGGCCTGAGCGAGCCGCTGCAGAGGGCGGTACCCGGCGCCATTGAGATGGTGGAAGCGTTACTTGGTGAGTTATGCACGAATTTGGCGTAATGACCTATCTGCTGGATGCCGTGGAGCAGAAGGCGCAGGAAGTGGGCGCCAGCCGCGTGCTGGCCATCAATCTGGTGATGGGTGACCGCTCCAGCATTGTGGATGACGCGATGCTGTTCTACTTTGATATGCTGACGCCGGGCACGGTGGCCGAAGGAGCCAGCCTCAATATGCGGCGCGTGCCCAGCCGCTTCTACTGCCGCACCTGTGAGGAGACGTATGAACCACAGCAAGGCTTTTACTGTCCCACCTGCGGCGCGATTGGCACGCTGACGGATGAGGGTGGGGAATTTATGATTGAAAGCATCGAAATTGAGAGAGGTTAGAGGCGATGGCTGTTGAACAGGTGAAGGTTGTGAAGAACATTCTGACGGGCAATGATGAGGTGGCGCAGAAGAACCGCCGCCGCCTGGACGACGCGGGTGTGTTCGCCATCAACGTCATGGCCTCGCCCGGCTCGGGCAAGACGAGCCTCATCACGCAGACCATCGCCGCGCTGCAAGATAGCGTGCGCATCGGCGTCGTCGAGGGCGACATTGCCAGCAGTATCGACACGGAGACGGTGCTGGCGGCGGGCGCGGCCGATGCCGTGCAGATTAACACCGGCGGCGGCTGTCATCTGGAGGCCAATATGGTCGGCGCGGCGCTGGACAATTTTGACCTGTCACAGCTAGACCTCATCTTTGTGGAGAATGTGGGCAATCTGGTGTGCCCCACGCACTGGACGCTGGGCGAACACCTGCGCCTTTGTCTGCTGAGCACGCCGGAGGGCCACGACAAGCCGCTGAAGTACCCGGCGCTGTTTGAGAGCAGCGATGTGATTGTGGTCAATAAGATCGACTTGCTGGAGTGGGTCGATTTCGACCGCGAGGCATTCCGGGAGTGGGTGCGCGCGCTGAATCCGGGCGCGCCGGTCATTGAGCTTTCCTGCCGCACGGGGGAGGGAGTGGAGGAGTGGGTGGGGTGGCTGTCGCAGCGGATGGTGGGGTAAGGCGGGGTAAGAAGCGGGGGCTGGTACCGTAAAAAGGAGAAAGGGCATGTTAAGCGAGAAGAAAGAGACAATCGTGGTGCTGGGCGCCACCGGTTTGCAGGGGAGCGCCGTGACGCGCCATTTGCTGGCAGATGGATGGCATGTGCGGGCGGTCACTCGTAATGCACAGAGCGACAAGGCAAAAGGGTTGTCCGCCCTGGGAGCCGAGGTGGTTCAGGGTGATATGGCCGATGCAAGCTCCCTCGGCCCTATTTTTGAAGGCGCATACGGGGTTTTCAGCGTGCAAAACCCGATGATTAGCGGCGTAGAAGGGGAAATCAGCCAGGGCAAAAATGTGGCTGACGCTGCCCGGCAAAGTGGGGTCCAACACCTGGTTTACGCCTCAGCCGGAACGGGGAGCAGAGGGACAGGTATCCCTTCCTGGGAATCGAAACTGGTTATCGAGGATTACATGAAATCGTTGGGACTTCCCCTGACTATCCTGCGCCCGATGGCCTTCATGGAATTGATGACCTACAAAAAGTTCTTCCCTGCTGTTTCGACCTGGCAGATCATGCCCAGATTGATGGGTGGCTCAACCAGAATTGGCTGGCTCTCTACCGACGACCTCGGCTACATCGTCGCCAGAGTTTTCTCCGAGCCAGAGCAGTTCATCGGCAAGACGTTACAACTCGCCAGTGACGTCGAATCCGTTGATGAATGTCGGGAAATTTATCACGCTGTGCTGGGGAAGAATCCGCGCCACTTTCCGATGCCCCTCTGGATGTATGAGCGCTATGGGTTTGTGGGGCAGGATACGAGCGCCATGTGGCGCTGGCTAAAGGGGCATGCGCTTAACACAGATACCGGCCCAACGTTCGCCATACACCCGGGTGCGCTTACCGTGCGTGAGTGGTTAGCGAAGCAGAAAAGGGATCCTGTCGTTTGATACCCTGACACAAACAGCGGGCAAGGGTGGAGACGATAGCAGGCTCCCGAGTGCCAGAGTTACCGCAGCGGTAGATCCCGCTCGCGGTCGCCCCGTTCGGGAACGCCCCGTTCAGGGTCGTCCACCTCCGGCTGTGGCAGCAGGGCCGCGTCGGAGGCGGGGACGATAGCGCGGATGGTGGTCCCGCGACCTTGGCTGCTCTCGATGTGGAAGCAGCCGCCGACCCCCTCCACGCGCTCGCGCATTGATTGCAGGCCCAGGTGGCCGGGGAAGTGGGCCTGGAGTTCGAAGCCGGCGCCGTCGTCGCAAATTTCCAGCACCACGTTCTCACCCTGCTGCGATAGAGAAACCTGCACATTGCTGGCGTTGGCGTGCTTGACCACGTTGTGCAGCGCTTCCTGCGCCACACGGTAAAGTACCTCTTTCACGTTGAGCGGCAGCTCTGGCTCCTCGTCGAGCGCCGTTTCCACCTGCAGACCATCACGCGCTCGCAGCACCTCCACGCGGCGGCCCAGCGCCGGAATGAGGCCCTCGGAGGCCAGCGATTCGGGGCGCAGCTCGAAAATGAGAGCGCGCATTTCGGCCAGGGCGGCGTTAGCCATCGACAGCACATATTCCAGTGGCGCGGCCAGCGCCTCCTTCTCCACCCCTTCGGTCTCCAGCAGCTTCAGCGCCGTGCGTGAGCCAAGCCCAATGCCGTAGAGCGCCTGTGACACCGAATCGTGCAGCTCGCGGGCCAGCTTCTGCCGCTCCTGCAGGGCGGCGAGAGTGCTGGCCTGTTCATAGAGCCGCGCATTTTCCAGGGCAATGGCCAGTTGGTTGGCCAGCGGTTGCAGCACGCTGACGTCGGTCTCGTCAAAGGCGTTGGTACGGTCACTTTCGATATTGACCACCCCAATCGTGTTGTGGTGCACTTTGAGCGGCAGCACCAGGGCCGAGCCAACCTGCTCCTCGTCCATCGGCACGTAGTACGGATCGCGACGTACGTCGCGCACCAGCAGCGGGTCGCCGGTCGCCGCCACCCGGCCCGAGGCTCCGGACTGGCCCACGATGAACTTATGCCTGCCACAATAGATGCAATAACGCTCGTCGCGCCAGACGCCGGTCGCCTCGCGGAAGATGATCTGTTCCCCTTCGATGAGGCCGATGTGCACGTGGTAGTAGCCAAACGCCTGCTGAATGAGGTAGGCTGCCTGGTTGGCGACTTCGTCCAGCGCGCGCACCGCCGTAATCTGGCGGCTGACGTCGGCGATGGTGCGGAACTGCTCTGCGCCACGCTGCACAGCCCGGAACAGACGCGCGTTTTCCACGGCCACGGCGGCCTGGTTGCCTAATGCGGCCGCAACAGCGGCGTGGTGGCCGGTGTAGAAATTGGGTTGGGGATGGCCGCAGCTCAACATGCCCACCGGCCGGTTCTTGGCCGAAAGGGGTACGGCCATCCAGGAGTGGATGCCCTGTGGCACCTTGCCATAGAGCGTTTCGCAGCGCTTGCGCCACTTCCGCGCCTCTTCCAGCTCCGCTTCACGCCGGCGCAGCGATGCCTCGACCGCCTGCCGCTCGGCGATGTCCGCCTGTAGCTGGCGGTTGACCTCGCTGATTTCCTGCGTGCGCTGGCGGATCGCATCCTGCAAATTGAAGTGGCGGCTGGTGAAGGTGTAAGCAGTGGCCGTCGCCAGCAGGATGGCCGTCAGCAAGAAGGCATCGAAGAGCAGCAGGGAGGAGCGGATGGAGGCGGCCCAACCACCGGCGGGAACGGCCAGCAACTGCCAGCTTCCGCCAACAAAGGGCACGAATGAGCTGAGCGGTTGCAGGTTGCGCAACGACTCCGAGCCGTAAATGAGCGCCCCGTGCTGGTCATAGAGCGCCATGCTGTTGTCGGCCAGTGGTCCCGCTTCGCCGCCGTCAAGCCCCGCGCTACGCAAGATGGGCTGTAGCTCGTATGACAGGTAGACGAAGCCCCAAAGCTGGTCATCTTCGAAGATGGGGCGCTGCACAGTGAAGCCTGGTGTGCCACCGGGCAGCGCCACCGGAGCCTGTACCAGGGACAGGCCATCTTGCAACGCGCGCTCCAGATCCTGTCGCACTGCCGGCGGGGCATCTTGC
This sequence comes from uncultured Ardenticatenaceae bacterium, assembly GCA_964602995.1. GTDB lineage: Bacteria > Chloroflexota > Anaerolineae > Promineifilales > Promineifilaceae > JAAYYY01. The sequence continues at coordinate 2,589 of CAZRTM010000163.1, read as the reverse complement.
AGCAGGTGATAGCCGAGAAGGTCGTTATTGCTTGCGCGGGGGAAAACGTGGCTGATGCGCCCTTCGTGGGCCAGGGCAATGGTCCTTGTGCCGGTGGTGGAGGCGGCGAGACCAGCGCTGAAGGCCTGGAACATCTCTTGCGAAAGGGCCAGTTGGGGGTCGGCATGGACCAACGCTTCCAGCCCGTCGGCCACCATGAGGCGGCGGTTGATGCCCGCGGAGAGGGAATTGGCCAGCAAGGCCATTTCGGCCTGCAGGGCGGTTTGTTGTTCGTTCAGCAGTTGTTGCCGGTACCAAAAATGGGCCGTGGCTCCCGCAAGCAACAAAAAGAGAAGGATGGCCGAGCTGATTGTCGCCGCCCGTGGGAACCGCCTAAAAGGGAAAAAACGGTCGCTTTGCATACCGGGTTACTGGTTTGCAACCGTAAAAAATGGTTCGCCAGTGAGCGGTTTCCTTCCGGGTATCCCGGAAACTTTCCGCCGTTGCCTCAGCCTTTCACTTTTGTCGTTCTGCTGAAAAGTATAGAGTGGCGAGGGGATTTGTCAATATTGTGCCGCGCATAGTTAGGGCTTTTCCAAAGTCCGAATTATAGCTCGCTCTGGCCGGTCTCCCGACCGTGCCAGTTGCCATCAACTCGAGACGGGTCGCGCGGTCGGGAGACCGGCGACAGCATCGTTTATGAGAATGGAAAAGCCCTGCTCACTCGCTGCCGTCATTAGCAAGAAAGTTGTGGTAGAGGTAGACTAGGCAGGAGGAAGAGTGTTTCTCTCCACAACTCCACCAAATAAATAAAGTATCTGCTCGCGTAAGCCATACATCATAGACAGAGGTAAGCATCAATGAAGCGTATATCACTGCTGTTGCCTGGCAATGCGCCACGGCTCTTGCTCATCACAGTTGCCGTCTTTTTTCTGATTACGGCCCATTTCTTACTGTTTCAATCCAACACGGTCCAGGCCCAAAGCCGCGTTATCTACGTGAAAGCTAACGCTGACCCTGGCGGCGACGGTAGCTTCTGGGACAACGCCTTCCAGACTCTACAGGATGCACTGGCTGACGCCGGGGACGGGGACGAAATCTGGATTGCCGCCGGCATCTACTATCCCGATGAGGGCGTTGGCCAGACGAACAACGACCGCTCAAGCACCTTCAATATCCCGCCCGGCGTCTCCCTCTACGGTGGCTTTGCTGGGTATGAAACCCAGCGTGACCAGCGCAACTGGGAAGCCAATCCCACCGTCCTCAGCGGCGACATCGATGGCGACGATGTCACCGATGTGCGCGGCGTGGTGACAGACACAGCCAACATCGTGGGCGACAATGCGTATCACGTGGTGAAGCTGGACGGCACCACTACGCCCATCACCGCCAGCACCCGCATCGACAGCCTCATCATTACTGCCGGGCAGGCGAACGGCGAGGCCTTTCCTGATAATGCAGGCGGTGGCCTCTTCTGCGACGGCTTCCGCGCTAACAGCGTGTGTAGCCCCACGCTGACCAATGTTGTCTTCGCCGGTAACTGGGCCATCGTCAGCGGGGGTATGTTCAACTTTGCCTATGATGGGGGAACGAGTAGCCCGACGCTGACCAATGTCACCTTCACCGGCAACTGGGCAAGTCAGGATGGCGGGGCCATGTACAACTATGGCTACCTGGGCGAGAGCAGCCCGACACTGACCAACGTTACTTTCAGTGGTAACGAAGCAGGCTTGAACGGCGGGGCCATATACAATAGTGGATACGCGGGTAACGGCCAGAACTACCCGACGCTGATTAACGCCACCTTTAGCGGTAACTGGGCACGAGAGCGCGGCGGGGCCATGTATAACGATGGCAGGTATAGCGGTGTGAGCAAGCCCGTGCTGACTAACGTCACCTTCAGCGGCAACCGGGCAGAGCTTGAGGGTGGGGCCATCTACAACTTTGGCCATTTTGACGGCGGCGAGAGCAGCCCCACGTTGACCAACGTCATCCTTTGGGACAACAGCGCTCCTACAGGCGCCATTATGTACAACTACGGTCAGGGCGCCACGCCCACCATTGCCCATAGCCTGGTACAGGGCGGCCTGAGTAGCAGTAATATCTATAATGATGAGGGCGCCAGCCTGAACGACGGTGGCTATAACATTGATGTTGACCCGCTGTTCGTGACGCCGGTCAACCCTGCTGACGCGCCCACCACGGCCGGCGACCTGCGTTTGCAGGCCCGTTCGCTGGCCATCGGGGTCGGGGACAACAGCGTTCTGCCCATGGAGGTAACCACTGACCTGGACGGCAATCCGCGCATTGTAGGCAGCGCAGTAGACCTGGGCGCTTACGAATTCCAGTTTGATTGCGCCACAGTGGGCAGCCGGCTCTACGTGCACGGCGACGCCACTGGCGCGAACAATGGCAGCTCCTGGGACAACGCTTTCACCAGCCTGCGGGATGCGTTGCTGACAGTCGACGCTTGCGGCAATGTTGACGAAATCTGGGTAGCTGAGGGTATCTATGCCCCTGGCCCAGCTCCCCACTACACCTTCAACATCCCACCTGGTGTGGCCCTCTATGGCGGCTTTGCGGGCGGAGAGGATGAGCTGGCAGAGCGCG
>CAZRTM010000162.1:0-7336 GCA_964602995.1 uncultured Ardenticatenaceae bacterium | reverse complement strand
CCCCCTTGACAACCACCCAACAACCTGAGTATACTGCATACGACCAGTATACAGTCCGTATATTCTCGACATATCGCCAGTATATTCGACCGCCCATGGACGAACTTGAACGGTATTTAACCACGCATGCAGTACCCGACGGAGATGGCTCTTCGCGTTTGTTGCGCGAGGTGGCCTACGAACGGCTCAAGGATGCCATCCGGCATGCGGACGTACAGCCGGGCTATCCCCTCTCTGAAAGTCACCTCTCCCGGCTGCTGGGCATCAGCCGCACGCCCGTGCGCGAAGCATTGCACCAGTTGGCCCAGGAAGGATTGGTCAACATTATCCCTGGGCGCGCCGTTACGGTGGCGGCGCACTCCGTTCAGGATGTTCTCAACGTAGTTCACATGCGCTCGCTTCTGGAACCAGAGTTAGTACGCCTGGTTGCGGAAGCGATTTCTGAAGAAGGCATAAAAACTCTGTGGCGAGCGATAGAAGCCATGGAAAAAGCGCTTGAGGATGACGACAAAGAAGGGTGGTCCATTGCCGACACCCTTTACCACGAAACGATAGGCAACGCCTGCCCCAACGACTTGCTGGGCGAAATGACGTTGCAGATGCGAAACCGGGTACATTACCTCGCCAATATTGATTCACAAACTAATCCGGCGCGGCTGGCTGCCTGCACACGCGAACACCGGGAAATTGTGGAGGCTATCGCTGCGCGCGATGCGCAGAACGCCGAAGCAGCCATGCGCCGTCACATCGACAAGTTACGCCAAAGCCTATTCAACCGACTGAGTTTCAGTTAATTCAACTCTTCCATCTCAATAAAAAAAGGAGGTGGTTCACAACCCCACAGCCCGTTGAATTGTGCTTATCTCCGTTCACGCGGTGTACGCCAGATAGCTGGTGTGTGTCCGATTCCAGCAAGTTGCTGGCCATGCCATTCTGAGCCGTCGCCACGGCGCGGCCTCTGACATGGGTATCAGTCTTTGATGATTAGAAGGTGAGGAAGGAGAACAAAAATGTCCCGGAAATTACTGTTGTTCATTCTATTGCTGATTACGGCTGTACTGGTTGCATGTGGAGGGGGTGGCACAACCCCTCCTGTAGAGGAAGATGACCCCGCCGTCTCGGGTCCTGCGGACGAGTCGGAACCGGCGGGTGAGGAAGAGCCGGCTGAAGAACCGGCGGCAGAAGTTGATACATCTGGCGTTACTGAACTCAATATCCTCTGGGCACAATGGGACCCTGCCGACTTCCTGCAGGAAATTGGCAACATGTACGAAGAAGAGACCGGCATTACCGTGAACGTGATTCAGGAACCCTGGGGCTCATTCCAGGACCTCTTCTTCACCGAAATGGCGGCGCAGGGCACGGCCTATGACATGGTCGTCGGCGATAGCCAGTGGCTGGGCCAGGGCGCAACCCAGGGCCACTACCTGGAAATGACCGACTTCATGGTCGATGAAGGCATTGCCGAGACGGTGACGGAAGCCACGCTGACCTACTACGGCGAATATCCCACCGGCTCCGGCCGCTACTACGCCTACCCCACCGAAGGCGACGCCGACGGCTGGGCCTATCGCCGCGACCTGTTCGAAGACCCCGAGGAGATGGCGGCTTTTGAAGAAGAGTATGGCTATCCGCTGGCTCCGCCCGAGGACTACATGCAGTTGATGGACATCGCCAACTTCTTCACCCGTCCCGACGAAGGCCTCTACGGTGTGGGCATCTACACCCAGGCTGACTACGACGCGCTGACTATGGGCGTGGAAAACGTGATGTTCAGCTGGGGCGCGGATTGGAAGGACGAGAACAACAACGTGATGGGCATCGTCAATTCGCCAGAAGCGATTGAGTCCGTGGAGTTCTACCGCGAGCTGTACGACTGCTGTCAGGCGCCCGGCCTGAGCAACGCCTTCTTCGCCGAGGTCAACGATGCCTTCATCGGCGGCCAGATTGCGATGGGCATGAACTACTTCGCCTTCTTCCCGGCCCTGGTCAACCCCAGCGTGAACCCCTACGCTGAAGACACCGGCTTCTTCGTCAACCCCAAAGGCCCCGGCGGCGCCCAGCACGCCGCGCTCGGTGGCCAGGGTATGAGCATCGTCTCCTACATCAGCCCCGAAAAGCAGGAAGCGTCCAAGGACTTCATCCGCTGGTTCGCCCAGGAAGAAATACAGATGGAGTGGGCGCGTCTGGGTGGCTATAGCTGCAACATCAACGTGCTGAACACGGAGGAATTCGCCGAAATCGCTCCTTACAACGCAGCGTTCGCCGAGACCATGACCTTCGTGAAGGACTTCTGGAACGTGCCGGTCTTTGGTGAGCTGCTGCTGGTGGCTCAGACAGAGCTGGGCGAGTACATCGTCGGCGGACAGGGCACGGCTGAGGAGGCAATGAACGCCATTGCCGAACAGCACCACCAGATTCTCTTAGACGCTGGCGAAATTGAGGAATAAGCGCCTCTAAACGCTTTTGTCGCACCCCATAGTGTGGGAGGCGCGGCGCACGTCGCGCCTCCCCATATCTCTTGTACCCGAACCAGTAGAGAGACGAGCGTATGTCTACCGAAGCAAAATCGTCTATCGGTGTTGACCGTGTACAGGCTGTTTCACGCGGTCAGAGCCGCCGCACGCTGACCGATCGCGCCATTATCAATCTGTTCATCTGGCCTACCCTGGCGCTGCTGATTGCGATCAACGTCTTCCCCCTGTTCTACAGCCTGTACCTGAGCTTCACCAATTACTCGGCCATCGCCAACCAGGCGCCTGTGTGGGTTGCGTTTGATAACTTCAATCGCATTCTGAACAGCGAGCAGATGTGGGGCATCTTCGCCACCACTGGCCAATACGTGGTCATCTCGGTGGTGCTGCAACTGCTGCTGGGCTTTGGCCTGGCCATGCTGGTGCGCGAAAAGTTCATGGGCAGCGGCCTGATTACCACCCTCATCCTGGTGCCTATGATGCTCTCGCCCGTGGTCGTGGGGCTGTTCTGGAAGCTGATGTACAACCCCACCTTTGGCTACTTCAATTACCTGTTGGGCTTCGACAACCCGGCCCTGGCCCCCGACTGGCTTGCCAGCCGCTTTGCCGGGCAGCCAACGCCGGGGCTGGCGCTGCTGGCGGTCATCATTGTGGACGTCTGGATGTGGACGCCGTTTGTCATGCTGCTGATCCTGTCGGGGCTGAAGGCCATTCCCGACTACCTCTACGAAGCAGCAGCCATCGACCGCGCCAGCTCCTGGTTCCAGTTCTGGCGCATCACGCTGCCGCAGGTGGCGCCGCTGGTGCTGATTGCCGTGCTGTTCCGCACCATCGAGGCCTTTAACAAGTCATTCGACCTGGTGATGGGCATGACCGGCGGCGGACCGGGCACACAAACCGAAGTGGTCGCCGTCAACCTCTACCGCCAGGCTTTTTCGGGGCAGTGGCAGACGGGCCGCGCCAGCGCCCTGGCCTATATCATACTGATCATCATCATCGCTATCAGCAATATTTACATTCGCTATCTGAACAACATGCGAAGCGAGGGGTAGAAAAATGGCTTCTTTTGCAGAAACAGGACCCCGCACCCCGGTCACTGAAGGTATCCGCGTCGATAAGGTACATCCCCGCGCCCGGCTATTTAAGAATATCCGCGCTGTGGTTGTGCTTGCCCTGGCGCTGGTGGGCCTCGTTCCCATCTTTGCTATGGGCATCACCGCCTTCAAGTCGCGCGCCGACGTGGTCTCGGTACCGCCCAAGGTGATTTTCAGTCCCACACTGGAAGGGTTCGTCTTCCTGCTGACAGAGCGTTCGCAGCTCTCGGGCGCGGCGTTGCAGCGAGCGCAGGAGAACGCCGAAGACCTGGGGTTGTTCGACCGCGTGGCGTTGGCCAACGGACAGCGCATCAACGGCCCCAGCGACTTCACGGTGCGTCTGCGCAACTCCCTGATTATCGCCGGCGGCTCGACCATTCTCTCGGTGACGCTGGGCCTGTTCGCCGCCTACGCCTTCAGCCGCTATGACATACCGGGCAAGGACGACCTGCTCTTCTTTATTCTGAGCACGCGCATGTTGCCCGCCGTAGTCGTCGCCGTGCCCCTCTTCCTCATGTACCGCCAGTTGGGGCTACACGACACCCATTTCGGGATGATATTGCTCTACACCGTCTTTAACCTGTCGCTGACGGTGTGGCTGTTGAAGGGGTTTATCGACGAAATCCCGCGCGAGTATGAGGAAGCGGCGCTGGTGGACGGCTATACACGGTTCCAGGCCTTCTACAAGATTGTGCTGCCACAGGCCACAACGGGCATCGCCGCTACCACCGTTTTCAGCCTCATTTTCGCCTGGAACGAGTACGCCTTCGCCCTGATGATGACCAGCAACCGTGCCCGCACCGCCCCACCCACCATCGCCTCCATGCTGGGCCGCGGCGGCATCGAATGGTCAGCCATCGCCGCCGGCACACTCCTGTTCCTCATTCCCGTCGTAATCATCACCTTCGCGCTCAGGCGGCATCTGTTGCGTGGTGTAACGTTTGGAGCGGTGAGACAGTAGTTAGCTATCAGCGGTCAGCGGTCAGCCGTCAGCTGACGGCTGACCGCTGACGGCTGACCGCTAAAAAGAAACAGTTATGGCTACTATCGAACTCAAACAAGTAGAAAAACTATTCGGCGATTTCCAGGCTGTGAAGCCGATGGACCTGACGATTGAGAACGGCGAGTTTGTGGTGCTGTTGGGGCCGTCGGGTTGTGGCAAGACGACCACGCTGAGGATGATTTCGGGCCTGGAGACGGTGACGCATGGCGACATTTATCTGGATGGGAAGAAGGTGACGTGGCTGCATCCCAGCGACCGCGACATGGCCTTTGTCTTCCAGTTTTTCGCCCTCTACCCGCACATGACCGTGCGCCAGAATATTGCCTTCCCCTTGCAGGCCGAGGGCGCCTCGAAGGAGCTGATTGCAGAGCGGGTGAATGAGGTGGTGGACATGTTGCGCTGCCGTCATCTGCTCGACTCCCGCCCGGGCAAGCTGAGCGGCGGCGACAAGCAGCGTGTGGCCCTGGCCCGCGCTCTGGTACGCCGCCCGGCCGCTTTCCTCATGGACGAGCCGTTGGGCGCGCTGGATGCCGAGTTCCGCGAGGAGATGCGCGCTGAAATCAAGCGGCTGCACATGGAGCAGGGAGCAACCACCGTCTACGTGACCCACGACCAGGTGGAGGCGATGGCGATGGGCGACCGCATTGTGGTCATGTCCAACGCCGAAATTCAGCAGGTGGGCACGCCGGCCGAGGTCTATTACGACCCCAGCAACCTCTTTGTGGCGCGCTTCATCGGCAGCCCGGGCATGAACCTGGTGCCGGGCGAGCTGGGCGAAGGGGCGCTGAACCTGCCCGGCGAGAACAACTACGCGCTGGAAGAGGGATGGCGACACGCGCTCTACGATGGGCTGGACGGGGGCACGGAGACAATTCTCGGCTTCCGTCCAGAGGCGGCGCAGATAAACGCGACCGGCGCGCTGTGCGGCGAGGTCTACGCCAGCGAGCTGCATGGGGCTTACAAAATGCTGCACGTGAGCCTCGACGGCTCGCCAGACGTGGTGCACATTCGCAGCGACCGCCAGGCGGATTTGCCCATTGGCGCCACAGTGCGCTTCGACCTGAAACCGGACATGGTGCGCTTCTTTAATCCAGAGACGGAAGCATCGGTGGCGCGCCAGGTTCACAATCAGGAGGTCGTCCTCTCATGAGCAACGTAACTTTGCGAAACGTAACCAAAGAGTTCCCCGGCGTGACAGCGCTGGACGACGTCTCGTTCTCTATTGAAGACGGCGAGTTCTTTGTGCTGCTGGGTCCCACCGGCGCGGGCAAGACGACCACGCTGCGCATCATCGCCGGGCTGGAGAAGCAGGATGCGGGCAACGTCCTTTTTGACGACGAGGTGGTGGACAACTTTGTGCCCGCCGACCGCGACGTGGCTTTTGTCTTCCAGCAATATTCGCTCTACCCCACCATGACGGTCTATGAAAACCTGGCTTTCCCGCTGAAATCGCCACGGCGGCGCTGGCGCGAGGACGAGATTCGCCCCCGCATTGAGGAGACGGCGCGTAAGCTGCGCATCGACCACCTGTTGCAGCGCAAAACGGCGCACCTCTCCGGCGGCGAGATGCAGCGCGTGTCTATTGGCCGGGCCATCGTGCGCGAGCCGCGTGTCTTCCTGATGGATGAGCCGCTCTCCAACCTGGACGCCAAGCTGCGCGAGGCGCTGCGCGTGGAGCTGCAACACCTGCAAAAGACGCAGGGCAGCACGACGCTGTTTGTGACCCACGACCAGATTGAAGCGCTGACGATGGCCGACCGCATTGCGGTGCTCGACGAAGGGCGCGTGGTGCAGGTGGGTACGCCGGACGATATTTATGACCGCCCGGCGAACACTTTTGTGGCCCGTCTGGTGGGCACGCCGCGCATCAATCTGCTGGACACGGAGCGCGCCAACGGCTCGCTGCACATCAAGCACAGCTCGCTCGCGCTCAAAGCGCCGCCTCGCACCCTGCCGGAGTCGTTCCAACTGGGCATCCGCCCCGAAGACATCACGCCAGATGCACAGGGCGATTATGCCGGTCGCGTTTCGCTGATTGAGCCGCTGGGTGTGGAGACGATCCTGCACCTGGAGATTGGCGAACAGCGCTTGCTCAGCCTCGTGCCCGGCATGGCCCCGGTCAGCATCGGCGACAACGTGCGCTTTACCATTGCGCCGGAGCGGCTGCATTTCTTTGATGAACGGGGAATGAGGATTGGAGATTAGAGATTGGAGATTGGTTTTTGCCGCAGATGGACGCGGATGAACGCGGATGGGGATTGGAGATTGGTTGATTGGAGATTGGAGATTGCCTCAGGATAGACATCCGATTTCTCCAAGAAATCGGATGTCTTAGAGAAATCGGATGTCTCTGAACCAATTCGTAAAATTCGTGCAATTCGTGGCAAAAATCCCCGCCGTCACAAGGAGTAACCCATGAAAATCGGCATTAATGCCTGGGTTTGGAAGGCCCCTATTACCACTGAGGCGCTGGGGGAGTTGGCGCCGAGGGTGGCGCGGATGGGGTTTGACATGATTGAGGTGCCGCTGGAGAACATTGGCGACCTGGATTATGAGGAGGGGCGACGCATTGTTGAGGACAATGGGCTGGCGGCCAGCGCCTGTGCAGCGATGGGGCCGGACCGTGATTTGATTCATCCCGACACCTCTATTCGCCAGAGCGGTATGGCTTATGTGCGCGAGGCGATTGGGGCGACGCAGAAGCTGGGCGCGACGAATCTGGTGGGGCCGATTTACGCCGCGGTGGGCCGCACCTGGCAGGCCAC
>CAZRTM010000161.1:4878-7612 GCA_964602995.1 uncultured Ardenticatenaceae bacterium | reverse complement strand
CTGTTCATCCTCATCAGCAGGGGAGTCCGCTTCTGGTTCGCGCGGGCTCCCTTTTGCGTTGCCTGGCAACACGCGCATCGGCCAGGGCCCTTCCTTGCCCGCGTGATAGCGTCGCCGTTGCCTGGCAAATTCAGCGTCAAGCTGAGAGAGGGGAGCCGCCTGTCCATCGTCCATCACCACATCAGGGTCCACCGAGCGCAGCTTGGTGCTGATGACAAACGTGGGATTCTCTTCATCCCACACAAAGCGCGTTTCAGGGGAAATCAGCGCCAGCAAATCCTGCAGCTCGCGGTCAGGGATGCTCTGTAACTGCTTCCAGACAACCTGGTCCACGCCCCACAGATCCTTCTCCTCCAGCGCTCCAAGCTCCAGGGCGCGGCGAATGGCCTGCGCCGTCAGCTCGTAAAGACCAACTTCCCGAAAATTGGCCCAGCTCGCTTCGTCGGCAGCCATGAACGTGTAACCAAGCCAGCGCGCTGCCGTAATATCGTCGGTGGCGATATGGCCCTGGTGCGTCGTCAGGTGGCCCAGCAGAAAGCGGATATGCGCGGGAGTGGCCAGGGAAAGGCCCAGGCTGTCGCGCAGAAAGTAGTCCAGGCGGTCGGCGCAAAGGCGGGGAGATGGCTGTTCCAGCAAGGGGAATTGCTCATCGTCCACGAAGTCGCGCCACTCATAACCGTGCTTCCCTAACAGCTCGGGCACGTCGCTGGCGGCAAGGAACTGCTCTTTTATCTCCTCGTGATAAGCCTGGCTAGCGTGCCCGCCAAAGACGTAATCGACCACGTGGCTGAAAGCAGTGTGGCTGATGTCGTGCAGCAACGCCGCAATCTGCTCTTCCAGGCTGCCCCCCATCTGGCGCACCAGGAGCATGACGCCCACGGAGTGCTGGAAGCGCGTGATTGGCTCCGTAACGCCGATAAGCCCGCTGATGCCGTGCTGTAAGACACCATGCAGCCGCCGCATGGCCTTCGATTGCATCAGCTCCAGCAACACCGGTTGCTCAATTTGAACCGTGCCGTATACGATATCGTTGTAATACATTCTCTCCTGGATACTCCTCGTCCGGACCGTTCTACGCGACTTTCCGCACGTTTCTCCGATTATTGTCTCAAATCTGGTAAAATTTACGAAAGGAGTTGGGGAAGAAGATCATATGAAACGGTCCTTGCTCATTCTATCCACACTGTTTCTGTTGCTGGCCGCCGCCTGCGCCGGGGCCGGGGATGGCAGCAGAGGCATTTCATCCAACCTGCAACCGGCAACGGCCGTTGCCCCCACGGGAACATCGCAGGTGGTTTCCCTGGCCGACCTGGCAGCGGAACCGCAGGCATACCAGGACCAGCTACTGCAGGTGACGGGCCAGTATAAGCGTGGACCGGTCATCATCTGCGACGGGCTGGCGCGCCCTTCCCCGGCCGGCTGGATCCTCACAGGAAGGCAAAGCGCGGAAAGCGCGCCACCGGCGACGGACGTACCGCCTGAGGTAGGTGAGCCACAAGTGGCGGTGAGCGGCTTCGAGAATTTGGTGGAGCCACTGTTGCCCGTGGGCATGACTGTAACAGTAGAAGGGGTCTGGCGCTACTGGCGTGGCCCGGTGGGTTGTGGCAAGGAAGCGCCCGTTGAGGATGTGTGGTATCTGGAGCTTACCGAAATCATTTCACCCAGCCCCATTGTGCGCGTCACCCTTACGCCCGAGGGCCAGCAGGTCAGCGGCGGTGGAGTGGTGACACCGGCTGAACCGTCGCCACAGCCGCAAGAGACGCCCACTCCCACAATTGAGTCATCGCCCACCCAGGAGGGCACCCCCACCCTGGCGCCATCCGACGGCAGTCCACCGCCAACACAGGAAGCGCAAACCCCTACCATCTCTCCCACCGCCAGCGCCACGGACGAAGCAGAGGAGACGCCAGCGGCGACAGCCACCACAGAGGTAACGGAGGAGCCAGACACCACCACAACGCCCAGCGCCACACCAACCGAAAGGCCCAGTGGGGGTGGGGGTACGGCAACGCCGACGCGCTCTGTTGTGGACAAAGGCAACCTCGATTTCAATGACCTGCGCGGTGACTACATGTCCGGCTCAGAGACGCATAGCTGGCAGTTCCAGGTGCGGGCCGGGGATGTTATTACCATTCAGGTCGCTGCGCGCCTGGAGACGGACATAGCGCTGACAGTACTGGATCCTGCCGGCAACCGCGTGGTGGAACAAAACAACAGCCCGGCGGGACAGATTGAGCGAATCGCCGCCATGGAGGCCAGCGGCGCCGGCGCCTACCGCGTCGTCATCAGCGAAGCCCAGCAGCGCGAGACTGACTATGCCCTGATCTTGCTCAACAGCAACCACGAAGATTACTACAACTTCGCCTTCTCCGGCCTCCTGACCTACGGCGCCAGCCGCACGTCAAATATTCCGGCCGAAACGGACCAGTTCTGGTTCTTCTTTGGCGTTGCCGGGGATAGTATCAACGTCAATCTGGCTCCTAATGGGAATGCTGACGTATTTATGGATTTGTATGAGCCAGACGGCTCGCTGATGGTCGAACCCATCGACGTCGCAGGCCCTGGCGGCGCGGAGCAGCTCCTAAACTACCGGCTGCCGACAACCGGCCTCTTTGGCATCCGAGTAGGCGAATATGATTTACAACCGGCGTCCTATACAATTTTGATTGCGCGGAATTGAGGGGGAACAGCGTGACACGGAGGACCGCGGAGGGGAGGATTGGAGATTGGAGAT
>CAZRTM010000161.1:0-4778 GCA_964602995.1 uncultured Ardenticatenaceae bacterium | reverse complement strand
CGTCCGCGTCGTTGGCCGGTTTGCCCAACATCTCGCCGTCCAGGGCCACGACCGTATCGGCGGCAATGATGATGGCATCGTCGCCAGCACCGGCAGCAACCGCTTCGGCCTTCAGCCGTGCTGTACGCATCACGTTGACTTTGGGGTCGTCGTGCGTAATGCTCTCCTCGTCAACGTCCGCAATTTGCACACGGACGGGGAAGTCGTATAGGCGAATCAGCTCCTGACGGCGGGGGGATTGGGAAGCGAGAATGAATTCCATGACCTCATGCCTCATAACCACATGCCTGTTCTCAGTTCGGCTGTTTGTGAACGCGCCTACGTGAACGCGTCTACGTGGACGCGTCCACAGAGCAGAACACCCGCGAGGTCTGCGGGCTTGCGAGAAACCCGGTGACCTCGCAGGTGTTACTTAGAAAGACGAACCAAAACTGGTTCGAACCGCGTCTTACTTGACTTCGACGACGGCTCCAGCTTCTTCCAGCTTGCTCTTAGCCTCGTCGGCGGTTTCCTTGTTGACTGCTTCCAGGATGGTGCTGGGAGCGCCATCGACGACGTCCTTGGCCTCTTTCAGGCCCAGGTTGGTGAGAGCGCGCACTTCCTTGATGACGTTGATCTTCTTGGGGCCAACTTCCTTCAGCACCACGTCGAACTCCGTCTTCTCCTCTTCCTCTTCAGCCGCGGCGCCAGGCATACCCGCCATGGGCATCATACCGGCGACAGGAGCGGCGGCGCTAACGCCCCACTTTTCCTCGAGCATCTTGGTCAGTTCAGCAGCTTCCAAAAGGGTCAGGCTGCTCAAATCTTCTACAATTTTTTCTAAATCGGCCATTGTTAAATCCTCTTATTGGTTGATTGGAGATTGGTGATTGGAGATTGGTTGATTGGAGATTGACCTTTCACACGCATAATCTCCAATCTCTAATTCTCCAATCTCTAATTCTCTAATCTCTAATTCTCTATTCTCTATTCTCTATTTACTCCGCCTCTTCCTGCGTAGCATAAGCATGCAGTACGTTTACCAACTGGCTGACGCCACTGTTGACAACACCGGCGATGTTTTGTGCTGGGGCGTTGATCAGCCCGATAATCTGGGCGCGCAACTCGTCCAGCGACGGCAGGTTGGCCAGGGCCTTGATTTCCTCAGCGCTGAGGAAATCGCCATTCATCAGACCACCTTTGATGACGAATGAGTCAAAGTCGTCCGAGAAATCGACCAGGGCTTTGGCCAATGCCGGCAGCTCGCCTATGGCAAAGCCGGCAGCAGTCTGGCCCAGAAGCAAATCTTCCGGAATTGCTCGACCACTCTGCTCCAGCGCCGTGCGCAGCAGCGTGTTCTTGGTCACATGGAAAGCACTATCCACGCCACGCACAGTGCTACGCAACTGTTCCATCTGTGCGACACTAATGCCGCTGTATTCTGTGAGGAAGACGGCTTTGCTCTGTTCGAGTAAATCGACATAGAACGCCACCAGTTCCTCTTTCCGTTCTCTGGAAATAGCCAAGGACTATCACCTCCTTCTTGGTGGAGATTGGAGACTGGAGACTGGAGATTGGTTAATTGGAGATTGGAGATTGACCACTCACTTACACAATCTCCAATCTCCAATCTCTAATTCTCCAGATGATCAAAAAATCCTCATACCGGTTTTTCAGCCGATATGAGGATTCAATCGCGATGAGAGAGGGGCAGGGGAGGTACATGGGGCACACCCTTGCCTCTGACTATCTATTCTAGAAACCCCACCTCGGCTGGAAATTAAGCCCCGTTTCTGGGACACCAACTGTCTTCGGTAGAGAAAAGTTCAGTTGTTAAAAACAATTGTGCCGGTTGGTGGTGTTTGCCCACACAACCGCACCATTTTACCCCATTAGTTCTGCGGTGTCCAGCCTGATGGGCGGGCCCATGGTGTTGGTTATAACAACCTTGCGGATGTACGTGCCTTTGGCGCCGGCAGGGCGGGCGCGCTTCACGGCATCCAACAGGTGGTTGAAGTTGTCCAGCAGTTGATCTTCAGAGAAGCTGGCCTTGCCCACGGGCACGTGCAGGTTGGCAGTGCGGTCCACGCGGAACTCGACACGGCCTGCCTTAGTCTCGCGAATCAGCTCGGGCAAATCCTCGGCCTGAGCCACGGTGCCGGCGCGCGGGTTAGGCATCAGGCCACGGGGACCAAGCACACGACCCAGACGACCCACCTTGCCCATCATGTTGGGGGTGGCAATGGCTACGTCGAAATCGACCCAACCTTCCTGAATGCGCTTAATGACCTCGTCGTCGGCGATGACATCGGCCCCGGCCTCTCTGGCCAGGGTGGCTGCTTCACCCTCGGCGAAGACCAGCACGCGCACTTCCTTGCCCAAACCGTGGGGCAGCACCACCACATCACGCACCTGCTGGTCGGCGTGGCGCGGGTCAACGCCCAGGCGGATATGGACTTCCACCGTGGGGTCAAAGTTGGTATAGGCAGTCTCTTTGATTAGCTTTACTGCTTCCTGGCGGCTGTACGCGCGGTCGCCATCGACCTTTGCCGCTGCTTCCAGGTATTTACGTCCTCTTTTAGCCATTATTTACTCCTTGTGGTCATAACGGGCTATGCCCTGCCACATAATTCCTGCAGAATGCAATTCTGCAGCTAGCGATGGAAACATGTTGAAACATGTTGGAACGCGTTGATTAACCTGAGATTGAAATCCCAGACCTTAATCGGCAACATTCAGGCCCATGCTGCGGGCGGTGCCGGCGATAATCTTCTTGGCCTGCTCGATGTCGTGCGCGTTGAGGTCCTTCATCTTAATCTCGGCAATCTCGCGCAAAGCATCCTGGCTCACGGTGCCTACCTTATCGCGGTTGGGCACTGAGGAACCGCTATCGATGCCGGCTGCTTTCTTCAGCAGGTCAACGGCAGGCGGTGTCTTCAGGACGAAGCTGAAGCTGCCATCCATGTAGACAGTAATCTCAGCCGGTATGATCTGGCCTACCTGGCCTGACGTCCTGGCATTGTACTCCTTACAAAACTGCATAAGGTTGATGCCGTGCGGGCCGAGAGCGGTACCAACAGGCGGCGCCGGGTTTGCCTTACCCGCTGGAATCTGAATCTTTACAACTGCTTTTACTTTTTTCGCCATCTTAATCTTACTCCTGGAGTCCAAACGCCTGGGTAGGCTCCTCCTGATAAATGAATCGTTACGTATCTGTTTTGCCCGGAGCGCGGAATGGAATCCGCGGCTACAAATCCGCAATTCCGTTGTAGCCGAGGTTTCCATACCTCGCAAGGCACAAAAACAGGAGCGAGAGAATCTCTCGCCCCTGCTGGCTCTTTCAGATGGTAAACGTCTCTGTTAAGGGTGACCGCTACCAGCCAGTTAGACCTTCTCGACGTGCAAGAAGTCCAGCTCCACCGGTGTTTCGCGACCGAAGAACGAAACCAACACGCGCACCTTGGCGCGCTCGGCGTCGATTTCCTGAACCGTGCCGATGAAGTCGGCGAAGGGGCCGGTGCCGATGCGCACCTTCTCGCCAATCTGGAAGTTGAACTTCACCTTTGGCGCTTCCGCTTCCATGCGGTTCATAATCTTCGAGACTTCGTCAGGGCGCAGTGGAGTGGGGTCGTTGCCCATACCCACAAAACCGGTCACACCGGGCGTATTGCGCACCACATACCACGAATCCTCGTCCATCAACATCTGTACCAGAATGTAACCGGGGAAGACGCGGCGCTCAACAGTACGGCGCTTGCCGTCCTTAATCTCAATCTCTTCTTCGGTCGGCACAACCACGTCAAAAATCTTGTGGCTCATGCCCATCGTCTCAATGCGCTGTTCAATGCTATGGCGCACTTTGTTCTCGTAACCAGAGTAACAATGAACGACATACCAGGCGCGCCCATCATCGGGAAGCTCCGTAGAGACGGCGGCGTCGCTATCTATTATTTTTTCTTCCGTTTCCTCAGTGACTTCTACTTCCTCTTCGGAAACGTCAAGTTCCATTTCGTCGTTCATAAGGTTAAGAGTCTGACTCTGCATCTACTGCAAAAAAGGCGTGGACAGATTGGCGACAGATGCTAGACGCCGATCAGTTGTCTGACCAGAAACTGGACCAGGTTGGAAAAAGTCGCGTCAAGAATAACGCCCAGGAAAATTGCCATTACGGCCGAAACAGCCAGAACAATGAGCGTCAGACGCCAGGCTTCCTCTCGCGTTGGCCAGGTCACCTTGCGCAGCTCACCACGCGTTTCACGGAAATAGCGAACCAAAGGGTTCTCCTGACCGGATGCTGTCTTTGTTCGTTTCGAATTAGCCACGCTACGTGTGCCTCGCACTAGTCGCCTCTACTTAAATAGAAGATAGGTTATGAATAAAGATAAAAAATAGCAGGGGGTGCAGGACTCGAACCCGCAACCTACGGTTTTGGAGACCGTTGCTCTTCCAGTTGAGCTAACCCCCTAAACCAGACCGCCGTTACCGGCTGCCAACTCTATTTTACCGGGTTTCCCGGTGCAGGCGATGGCAGCGGCAACGCGGGCAGAATTTACGGAGCTCAATCCGGCTGGTATCGTTCCGCCGATTTTTTTCCGTGATGTAGTTACGCTCCTTACACTCTGTACACTCGAGCGTAATATGGGTGCGAATTGCCTTCTTGGCCATGATAATCCCTTGCCAGGGGGAGCGCACGGAATCCATGCGCTCCCCATTAACTTCCTAACGAATGTTAATCTAAAATCTCAGTAATGACGCCAGCGCCGACGGTGAGCCCACCTTCGCGGATGGCGAAGCGGGAG
>CAZRTM010000160.1:0-7618 GCA_964602995.1 uncultured Ardenticatenaceae bacterium | reverse complement strand
GTCATCCTGAGCGGAGTCTGCGGAGCGAAGGATCTCCGCCCTCCGCATGACAAAATACACACAGCCAACTTAACAAAGCACGCAGCTTAAAAAGTACGCAGCTTAAAAAGCACGCAGCTTAAAAAGCACCAAAGCTTGAATAAAGCTGGTAGGGAGTAGACCAAATGATTAACCGTTACGTGATAATCGCATTCTTCCTGGTTCTGGCCGGCGCCGTTTTGCCCTTCCTCATGGTACTGGACATCCTGCCATCCACCTTCTTCCTCAGCTTTCTGGCATTCGGTGTATCTACGGCGGGCATATTTCTGGGGGTCATTGGGGTAGCAACCTACGTAGGGGAAAAGCGCCGCGAGAATCGCGACGACTGGCGTGATTCCTGATCGTTTCTGGGTCTGGGAACCCCGGCCAATTCTATACAACCATTCTCCACACTGTTGCATTTCGTCGCTTCAGGTATAATCGACGCCAATGCACAGTTATTCATCCCACACCAAATGCCGAGTAAGTGAAGTAGTGTCTCTATTTGGGAATTGATAATCGACGCGTTCAGGAGAGGTGAATGCATGCGAGCAAAGGAGAGCCATCATCGCAATTGCTCAAGCGCATCACACCTGATGACCCCTGACGCGCCGTTTGCCGTCTCTCGGCGCCAGGCGTTTTGCTGCTGTGTCCACTCTCTTATGACCATATTGGCCGTAGGAGACCGGCCCGAGCAGCGGTAGATATTACCTGTTGGCCCCGAGCCACCCAGCGGACGCGGCCGGAAGACCGGCCCAGACAACAGCTATGAGTGTGACAGACGAAATCAAAAACCGGTTAGACATCGTCGATGTCGTTTCCGAAACGGTGCAACTGCGTAAGTCTGGTCGCAACTACACCGGTTTTTGCCCCTTCCATCACAATACGCGCACGCCGGCCTTTGTCGTCTTTCCCGACAGCCAGTCCTGGCGTTGTTTCGGCGCTTGCGCCGAGGGCGGTGATCTCTTCTCCTACGTCATGAAGCGCGACGGCTGGGATTTCAAGGAAGCGCTGCACCAGTTGGCCCAACGCGCCGGTGTGCAACTGGAAGAGATGACCCCCGTCAAAAAAGAGCAGCGCGACGAAGAAGAGCGGCTCACCGGGCTGCTGGAATCGGCCGCCGACTACTTCCACCAGCTCCTGCTGCACGCGCCTCAGGCCAAGTTTGCCCGGCAATATGTGGCGGACCGCGCGCTGGAAGAAGAAACGGTGGCTACCTTCCGCATCGGCTACGCGCTCGATTCCTGGGATGCCTGTCGCAACCATTTCAACGCCCAGGGCTACGACGACCAAATGCTGCTCAAGGCCGGCCTGCTCACCGAAAATGAAGAGAAGAACAGCCGTTACGACCGCTTCCGCAACCGGCTGATGTTTCCCATTCGCGACCACACTGGCCGCGTTGTCGGCTTTGGCGCCCGCACCCTGGACAAAGATGGCATTCCCAAATACCTCAATTCGCCCCAGACAGCCCTCTTCGACAAGAGCAACCTGCTCTACGGGCTAGACCTGGCCCGGCGCCACATTCGTGAAGCGCGCCAGGCGGTCATCGTCGAAGGTTATATGGACGCCATACAGGGCTGGCAGGCCGGATTCCGCAACATTGTGGCCCAGATGGGCACGGCGCTGACCGAGACTCAACTACGCCTGCTCAAGCGTTACACCAAACGGTTCGTCATCGCCCTCGACGCCGACGCCGCCGGGGTGCAGGCCACCATGCGCAGCCTGGAAGTGGCTCGCGAGGCGCTGGACCGTGATGTGGAAGTGCGCTTCGATGCCCGCGGCCTGATCCGCCACGAAGGCCGATTGAAGGCCGACATTCGCGTGGTGACGCTGCCCGCAGGCAAAGACCCTGACAATATCATTCGCGCCGATCCCACCGAATGGCCGCGCCTGTTGGAAAAGGCCAAACCGATTGTTGCCTACGTCATCGACATCGTAACCGACGGGCTGGACCTCAATGATGCCAAGGCCAAGGCCGACGCTGTGCGCCAGGTGATGCCGCTCATTGGCGACGTGGCCGACCCGGTGGAACGCGACCACTACCGGCAATTGGTCTCCCGCCGCCTGCGCGTGGACGAACGAGCGCTGCAACAGGTGGCGCTGGCCTCTTCTATGTCGTCGATGTCTGGCCCCCGCCATCGTCGCCAGCCCCCGCCGCCGCCCAGGGAAGCGCGCATGCCAGACGGCAACAGCGTGGCGAGCCGCAGCGGCGCAGCGCCCATGCAGGGCGGTAAGCTGGCGACCCAGATGCGTGAGGCCGATTATCTGCGCCAGTGCCTGCGCCACCCGCAGCTCATGCGGCTGGTCGACCAGCGCCTGCGCGCTCAGGAACAGCCCATCGTCCGCGAAGATGATTTCAGCGACGTGGAAGACAGAGCGTTGCTGCGACACCTGCGTGATGAGCTGCGCAGAAGGCCGGTTGCCACTGTAGATGAATTGTGCGATAGTTTAGATGAGATCCTTTTCAGTCGGGCACAGGCGTTGCTCGACAAAGTGCCAGGAGGTGAGCCGGAGTTGGATCGTCTTGCCGATTCGCTGGCTCAGATGATATTGGATTTGCGGTTAGAAAGGATCAGACGCCTATTGGGTGAAGTACAACAGTTGTTTCACGAGGCGCAGGAGCAGGGTAGCCTGGACCGTCTGGAGGTGTATAAAGATCAGCTTAAGTCCTTACCCATAGCCGTACAGAGTATCAATAAAGCTCGCTGGGGGATGTCGGCGGCGAACCGCCGGCAGGCCGAAGAAGCCCGCAAAGGGTGATGAATAACCGGTGATGTGTTGGACAAAGCGGTCCTCGTGGCCATTTGACTTCCTTTGGACGGAAACGAGTGAAAAATGGATTTTGATGAAGTCGTAGATTCCGAAGACGCAGATCTGGATTCGATTGACGTCGAAGCGCTCTTCAAGAGGGCCAGACGCCAGCGTAAGATCAACGAAGCTGACGTGGAAGCAATCCTGGCCTCTGCTGACGAAGAGCAGGCCGAGGAGCTTTACCAGCGCCTGCAACGGCTGGGCATCAGCATCGTAACAGAGTCCGGTGAGACCATCGACGATGGCAGTGAAGCATCGTCGAGCGTGCTCATCCTGGATGAGGATGATGACGACGATGAAGACAGCTATTACGATTCCGGGTTGCAGGATGACCCGGTTCATACCTATCTGAAAGAGATAGGCCAGGTACCGCTGCTGACGGCCGAACACGAGGTCTGGCTTTCCGTGCAACTGGCGGCAGCCACCGAGCTGGAAAAGCTGACGTCGCAGGTTGTCGAAGACGAAAATCAGGAAGATGTCCAGTTGCAGACGATGCTGGCCAACTACCAGGAGCTGCGCGCCAGTTGGCAGCGGGCTTCCGGCGCAGCGCAGAGTATCGACGTCGATCTGCCTAATCTGGCCATGCTCATCCTGGAAGCGCAAAATTTGCGCCAGAGCTGGAAGAGTGATTCCCCATCCTACCTGCGCCATTACCTGAACGATGGCGACTGGAGTGGGGAAGAAGAGTGGGCCGACCTGGCTGAGAGCATCTTCGCCCTCTTCACCAACATCTACCTGCTGCCTGTGGAGCTTTCGACCCGGCTGTCGTCCTATTACACCGAACATCATGACCTGCCGGACGAAGAGACATTCCACAAATGGCTCACAGAAGAAGACCCGGCGCTGACCTACAACGAGTTCATGATTTATCACCTGGCGGAAGAGGCCAAAAACAACCTCACACGCGCCAACCTGCGCCTGGTGGTCAGCATTGCCAAGAAGTATATGGGCCGTGGCATCCAGTTCCTCGATTTGGTACAGGAAGGTAATGTGGGGCTGCTCAAGGCCGTGGAGAAGTTCGACCACACCAAGGGCTTCAAGTTCAGCACCTACGCCACCTGGTGGATCCGTCAGGCTGTCAGCCGCGCCATCGCCGATCAGGCGCGCACCATCCGCATCCCGGTGCATATGTTTGACACCATCAACAAAATCACCCGCATGCAGCGCGACCTGGTGCAGAAGCTGGGCCACGAACCGACCATCGAAGAGCTGGTTCTGGAGCTGGACTACCTGACGCCGGAAGAAGCCAGTAGCATCAAGCTGGCGTTGGAAGAAGGACGCCAGCCGGAACCATTCCTCAACCGCAAGTGGAAGCAGGCCGCCAACAAGGTGCGTAATATCTTGCGCATCTCGCAGGACCCCATGTCTCTGGAGACGCCCATCGGCCATGAAGATTCCACTGAGCTGGGTGACTTCATCGAAGACGAGAGCGTCGAAGAACCCGTGGTCGCCGCCTCCAAAGAGCTGCTGCGCGATCAGATTCGCCAGGTCCTGGGTTTCCTCACCGACCGCGAGCGCGAAGTGCTGGAAATGCGCTTTGGCCTCAACGACGGCAAGGACCACACGCTGGAAGAGGTAGGTAAAAAGTTTGGTGTAACACGCGAGCGCATCCGGCAGATTGAAGCCAAAGCGCTGCGCAAATTACGCCACCCCAGTCGCAGTAAGTCACTACGGGATTACCTGGGGTAGCTGCTCCGTTTTACCAGCTACAGCCATTCCACCCCGCGTTCCACCCGCTATCTACTGCCCGCGCTGCATCATCCTGCATTTTCCCGCCCACTATCATGATAATCACGTCGAATCCTGTTGCGACGGGATTTGATTGTGATAAAATGTACATACTTCAATAAGGACTCCAATAAAGCCCTGATAGAATGCGATCAAGCTTATGACTGATTACCTGTTACCATACATACCAATAGCCGTGCTGGCCGGCGTAGCTCTGTTCTTTGCTCTGTTGCTTCCCATCCTGTCAATCAGCCTGGGACCAAAACGGCCCACAGCACGTAAAGCAATGCCCTACGAATCGGGTATGGCCCCCATCGGCCAGGCGCAGAGGCGATTGCCAGTAAAGTTCTATCTGGTAGCAGTGCTGTTTATTCTCTTTGACATTGAGATAATTTTTCTCCTTCCATGGGCAGTTACGTTCCGGGCACTGGGACTGTTTGGCCTGGTTGAAGTCCTGTTGTTCATGGCCATCCTGGTGGTTGGTTACGTCTGGATCTGGAAGAAAGGTGCACTCGAATGGGAGTAGAACAAAAATTAGGTGAAATGGGCATTGTTACGGCCCGCCTTGAGGATTTGGTTAATTGGGGACGAACCAATGCGATGTGGCCCATGCTATTCGGCCTTGCTTGCTGTGCTATCGAAATGATGTCCACACAGGCCGCGCATTACGATGCGTCCCGCTTTGGTATGGAGCTTAACCGCCCGTCGCCGCGCCAGGCCGATCTGATGATCGTCGCCGGCCGCGTCTCCCGTAAGATGGGCCCGGTTGTGCGCCGTCTGTATGATCAGATGCCGGCGCCCAAATGGGTAATCGCCATGGGCGACTGTGCTTCCTGCGGCGGCGTTTTCAATAACTACGCCATCGTTCAGGGTGTGGATGAAATCGTGCCCGTTGACGTTTATGTCGCCGGTTGCCCCCCGCGCCCCGAAGCGCTCCTCGACGGCATCATGAGCCTGCACGAGAAGATTCGTGGCGAGACACTGAAGGATTGGGCCTGATGGAACATTGGCCTGAACGACACCAGCTTGTAACCGAGAAGGTTGAGGCAGCCTTCCCCGATGCCGTCCAGGAAGTCCTTGATTTTCGCGGCGAACGAACGCTCGTCGTCGATGGCGACCAGATTAAGGAGATCTGCCAGTTCCTCCGTGATAATGAGGAGCTGCAGTTCAATCTGCTGGAAGACATCGTCGCCGACGATCTGTTGCCTGACTTTCCTCGCTTTGCCGTCAGCTATCACATTTACTCATTGCCCAACAACCACCGCATTCGCCTGAGAGTGCTGGTGGAGGACCCGCAGCAGGGGCCGGAGACCGTGGCCTCGGTCTGGGCCATTGCTACCTGGATGGAGATGGAAGTCTACGACCTGATGGGCGTGCGCTTCCAGGGCAACGACCACCTGCGACGGCTGTTCCTGCCCCAGGATTGGCAGGGCCACCCCTTGCGCAAAGATTACCCACAAGGCTACGAGGAAGTTCAGTTTTCCTTCAACTGGAAGGCAATCGGCCAGAAAAAGCCTTTTGCAGAGGAATAAGGTTGGAGCATCACTATGACGTTCGGAATAGGTAGCTCTCCTCGCAGCGGCGGTGCTGTTACCGCCGGTGCGGACACAATGGAAGAAATGACAGTTGAGGAGCTGCGCGCCAAATATGGCACGCAGATGGAAATCTCTTCTGAAGAGAACATGCTCCTCAGCATGGGCCCCCAGCATCCCAGCACGCACGGCGTGTTGCGCTTGCTGTTGGAGCTTGATGGCGAGACGGTCGTCAACGTGGCGCCGGACATTGGCTTCTTGCACACCGGCATCGAGAAAAACATGGAAGCCAAGACGTTCACCAAAGCGCTGGTGATGACCGACCGCATGGACTATCTGGCGCCGATGTCCAACAACCTGGCTTATCTGCTGGCTTTGGAAAAGCTGCTGGACATCGAAGTGCCGCCCCGCGCTCAAGCGATTCGGGTAATTCTCACGGAGCTGACGCGCATCGCCAGCCACCTGGTCTGGTTAGGCACCCACGCCCTGGACCTGGCGGCCATGTCCGTCTTCCTCTACTGCTTCCGCGAGCGCGAATATTTGCTCGATGTGTTTGAGATGTGCTCTGGCCAGCGCATGATGACCAGCTATTTCCGGCCCGGCGGCGTCTGGCGCGATGTGCCCGAAGAGTTCGAACCGGCCGTGCGCCAGTTCCTGGACTTCTTCCCGGCGCGTATTGCCGATTATGAAGCCCTCTTGCGCGACAATCCCATCTGGTGGGAGCGCACCAAAGAGGTCGGTTATGTCTCGAAAGAGGACGCCCTCACCTGGGGGCTGACCGGCCCGCCGCTGCGCGCTTCTGGCGTCGAGTGGGACATCCGTAAGGCGATGCCTTATTCCGGCTACGAGCAGTATGATTTTGATATTCCCACGCGTACCGAAGGCGACGTCTATGCCCGCTACGTGGTGCGCATGGAAGAGATGAGAGAAAGCCTGCGCATCATTGAGCAGGCCCTGGACAGACTGCCCGACGGCCCCTTCGTCAGCGAAAATCGCAAGGTGGTGCCGCCGCCCCGCGCCGAGCTGGGCCGCAGCATGGAGGCTGTCATCCACCACTTCAAACTGTGGACCGAGGGATTCAGCGCGCCAGAAGGGTACGTCTACCACAGCATTGAATCGCCGCGCGGCGAGCTTGGTTGCTATTTGCGTGGCGACGGCGGCCCCAAACCGGCCCGCGTCCATTTCCGCACGCCCTCCTTCGTAAACCTGGCCTCGCTACCATACCTGGCCCGCGGCGCCTTCGTCGCCGACCTCGTCGCGATTATTGGATCGATTGATATTGTCTTGGGTGAGATTGATAGGTGATTGGAGAATGGAGACTGGAGATTAGAGATTAGAGATTGGGATTTTGCCGCAGATGGACGCGGATAGACGCGGATAGTTTAAAAAAGAAAAAAATCTGCGTTCATCCGCGTATATCTGCGGCAGAAATCAATCTCCAATCTCCAATTCACCAATCTCAAATTCTCCAATCAACTGGAATGACTATGGGACTATTACGAGAAAAATACGGGGATGTGATTGACGGG
>CAZRTM010000159.1:0-7622 GCA_964602995.1 uncultured Ardenticatenaceae bacterium | reverse complement strand
GCTGGAGCATGCTTCTTAGTATGATGGGAATGGGGTAAATACTCTACGTTAACAGGGCGAAACACAAAGGACCTCCTTGTTCGCATGATGTTGTGTTTAAACGCACTATTTCTTTTTGACTACTTTGGGTAGAGCCAGAATGGCCAGGTAAGGGAACAACTATTATAGCTAACGGGACGTATTCTGCCTATTGCAATTCCCCACCTAACGACTTATAGTAAGGCTATCCAGGTTCCACTAGAGCGTTGCTACAGGCTCATGCTAGAGGTTAAACGTCTTAGCAAAGACTTCGGTGGCCTACGCGCCCTCGATGAAGTCTCATTTGAGGTCCACGAAGGGGAAGTGGTGGGACTAATTGGCCCCAATGGGTCAGGCAAATCAACCGCTTTCAACGTCATCAGCGGTTTCCTACCTGCCACCTCCGGCTCCGTCCTCTTTCGCGGCGAGGAGATTACCCACCTTCCCGCGCATCTTGTCGCGCGTCGTGGCCTGGCCCGCACCTTCCAGTTGGTTCGCCCCTTCCTCCATCTCACGGCGCTGGATAATGTTCTGGCCGGCTGCCTCTTTGGACAGGCGCAAATGCGCTCCAAGCAACAGGCCAAATCCCGCGCCTATGAGGTGCTGGAACAGGTCAACCTCCTCGACAAAGCAAACGAGCTTGCACACTCCCTGACCATCATGGAACGCAAATGGCTGGAAGTGGCCCGCGCCCTGGCCTGCCAGCCGCGCCTCCTGTTGCTAGATGAATTCATGGCCGGCCTTAACCCCAACGAAGTTCTACAGGCGGTCGAGCTGGTGCGCCAGCTCAATGCCTCCGGCATTACCATCATCATCGTTGAACACATCGTCAAAGCGATAACTCGCACCTCCGAACGTATTATTGTGCTCAACGCCGGTCGCAAGCTGGCCGACGGCAAAGCAGCCGATGTCGTCAGTAATCGGGAAGTCATCGCAGCCTACCTGGGAACCAGACATGTTGAAAGTTGAGAACCTGCACATTGCCTATGACCAGATCCAGGTCGTCTGGGGCATCAGCTTCAACGTGCCGCGAGGGGGCATTGTGGCGCTCATCGGCCCGAACGGCGCCGGCAAAACCACCACTCTCAAAGCGATCCTGGGGCTGTTGCCACCATCAGAAGGCGCCATCCACTTCAAGGGAGAACCGGTCACCGGCCGGGCCACCTACGACATCGTCAACGCGGGGCTGACCCTGGTGCCCGAATGGCATGGCACCTTCTCCACCCTCACCGTCCTCGAAAACCTGGAGCTGGGCGCCTTCCCCTCTCGGGCCAGAGCGCATAAAGAGAACACGTTAGCCGAAGTGTACGCCATTTTCCCGCGCCTGGAAGAGCGTCAGGCGCAACTGGCCGGCACCCTCAGCGGCGGCGAACGGCAGATGCTGGCCATCGGCCGCGCCCTCATGGCTCGTCCCGACATGCTCATTCTCGACGAACCATCGCTGGGGCTCGCTCCTCTCATCGTCGAAGATATCTTTGCCGTCATCCGCCGTATCAATGAACAGGGCGTCACCATCCTCATCGTCGAACAAAATGTCCCTATGACGCTGGAAACGGCCCATTACGCTTACGTCATTGAAACCGGTCGCATCGTCAACGAAGGACCCTGCCACGAACTCAGGCAGGACAGTCGCATCCAGGAAGCATATCTCAGTTTGTAATCAGTTATCAGCTGACCGCTGATAGCTGAGAGCTGACCGCTAATCACAAAATGGACGCTCTTCTGCAAAATCTGGCATCTGGTATTCTGGTAGGCGCTCTGTATGGGCTGGCGGCGCTGGGCCTTTCGCTGGCCTTCGGCGTGCTCAAGATCCTCAACGTGGCTCACGGTGAGCTGGTGATGCTTGGCGGTTATGCCGCCTTCTACCTCTTCACGGCAATGGGCTTCGATCCCTTCCTTTCCCTGGGTATCGTCTTCGCCATGCTGGTCGTCGTGGGCCTGATTCTGCACGCGCTTCTCTTCAGCCACATCGTGAAATTGAACGAAGAGAACCGCATCAAGAACTCATTGCTCATTGGCTTTGGCCTGACGTTAATTTTGCACACCCTGGCCATCACCCTCTTCTCGCCCGACGATCGCGGCATCGTCACCGGCTACTCGTTGCAGGCCCTCACGTTAGGCACTGTCCGCTTCCCCGTTGTGCGCCTGGCGGGACTGGTCATCGCCATCGCCGCTATCATACTCCTTGAACGGTTCCTCACTCAAACCTACTGGGGTAAGGCATTGCGCGCCACCAGCGAGGATTGGGTCACCGCCGCCCTGACCGGCATCGATGTACGCCGCGTCTACTTCCTGGCCTTCGGCATCGCCTCCGGCCTTGCGGGCATCACCGGCGTGCTCGTCGCCGTCGGCTTCAGCGTCAATCCCTCCATCGGCCTGCAATGGACGCTCAAGGCGCTCATTGTCGTCGTCCTCGCCGGGCTGGGCAGCATGCGCGGTACCCTGTTCGCCGGTCTCTTGCTGGGCGTTGCCGAAGCGCTCAGCTCCTATCAATTTGGCGGCAGTTATCGCGAGGTTGTTGGTCTCGTTATCTTCCTCGTCGTGCTCAGCGTACGGCCGCAGGGGCTGTTTGGAGGCGACGATGTCTGAGGGTGAGCGTGTCAGAGTTGAGGCGTTAAGTGTCAGGTTGCGTTCGGCTCTGACGCTCAAAAATGTACTCCTTGGCGTGGTAGCTCTGGCGCTCCTACTGTTGCCGCTGCTTACAAACGACAACAACATTCTCACAACTGCCGTGCTGCTCTTCATCATCGCTGCCCTCGCTTCCAGTTGGAACATCGTCGGCGGCTTTGCCGGGCAAATCAGCCTGGGCCACGCCGCCTTCTTCGGCATTGGCGCCCTCTTCACCCGTCTGTTATGGATGCAGGGAGTCCCCTTCTTGATCAGTTTTCTGGCAGGAGGCGTCACCGCCACTGTCGCCGCCTTCATCCTCGGCTTCCCTGGCCTGCGCTTAAAAGGCATTTACTTCGCCATCGGCACGCTGGCTCTGGCTGAGGCCATCCGCATCACGGTCGGCAACGTCCTGCCTCGCGTCACCGCGCTACCAGCCGAGCTGCTGCGCGAATATGATCTCACTTCTCGCTACTACCTCTCGCTGGCCGTTCTACTGTTGTCCACGGCGGTGACCTTCTATCTGACTCGCTCCAAACTAGGGCTGGGCATGATGACCATCCGCGAGGACGAAGGCGCCGCTAGCGCCATTGGCGTCAACACCTTCCAATACAAATTGATCGCCTTCAGCCTCAGCGCCGCGCTGGCGGGTCTGGCCGGTGGCAGCTTCGCCTACTTCCATGCCAGCTACTATCCCAGCCTGCCCTTCAGCCCCGAATGGACCTTCGACGCTCTCATCGTCAGTTTCGTCGGCGGCGTGGGCACGCTGGTCGGCCCGCTGTTGGGCGCTATCTTCTTTGTCTTTCTTCAGGACCTTGTACAGGAACTGTTGCCGGCGAATATGGCCGGCGTTCATCTACTCATATTCGGAATTCTCTTCGTGCTGGTTGTGCTGCTGCTGCCCGGCGGCCTCCTGGAGGCCTGGGACAAGGTGCGCCACGGGCGCATCAGGCACATTGGCCGTGGGCGGGCACCACAACCGCGGACAGACGCATTAGAAAAGGACACAGTCTCGGTCACCACACCACCCGGCGACCATCGTGACAGTCGCCCTACATCGCTGCCCTAGCCCGTGTCGGGCCCTAGCCCGTGTCGGGCCTTAGCGGGCCAGGCTGCTTGTGTCCCTCAGCGACTACCAGTTTAGGGATTGCCCATTCCAACCCTGAATGGGGTTTTCGACCGTGGTTATACGATTCATGTGCTTCAAGAGGAGATGAACAAATGCGTATCAAACTGTGGGTCCTTGTTGCCGTCCTTCTCTCACTAGTGCTCATAGGTTGCCAGCGGACACCGGAGGCGCCAGCGTCAATCGACATCGGCGCGGTTGTACCCCTCACCGGAGCCTTCGCCGGTGGCGGTGCACAGGTAGAGCGCGGATACCGCATGGCAGTCGAGGATATTAACGCCGCCGGCGGCGTCTACGTGGAAGCGTTCGACGCCAACATTCCCATCGAGCTGCACCTGGTCGATGACGAATCTGATCCCAACCAGACTGTAAGCCACCTGGAATCCCTCAACTCCGACGAAGAAGTCGTTGCCTACCTGGGCGGCTTTGGCAGCAGCCTGCACGCCGCGGCCGCAGCCATTGCCGAAAAGAACCAGGTGCCCTATCTTGGCGTCGCCTTCGCCCTGCAACAACCGCATGATCAGGGTTACCAGTATCTCTTCTCCCCGTTCCCCAAATCCCCCGACCTGTCCGACTCCTTCTTCGAGATGGTCAACAGTTACGTACCCGAAGGCGAACGCCCCACGCGCGTCGGTATTTTCCAGGAACAAACCGACTGGGGTATTGAGATGGCTGAACTCTGGACAGACAGCGCCGAACGGTATGGCTACGAAGTCGTCGTCCATGAACAGTACGCCCCTGGCTCCAGCGACTTCACCGACATCATCCTTCGCGCCCAGCAGGCGGACGTCCAGGTGCTTCTGGCCCTACCCACACCACCAGACGGCTTTGCCATTTACCGCCAGATGGGCGAGCTGGATTACGCACCCCCGCTTTCGTTCTTCATCCGCGCTCCCGACGTACCCACCTGGCTGGACCTGGGCGCCGTGGGCGACTACGTTATTCTGGCTCCCGGCTGGCACAACGCCATGCTCTATCCTGGCGTGGAGGAGCTGAATGCCAAGCATATGGAAGCACAAGGCCGCCCCTCCGATCCCATGGTCGGCCCCTCGTACGCCACCATTCAAATTCTGGCCGATGCCATTGAACGAGCCGGGACGCTGGACCGCGAGGCCGTTCGTGAAGCCATCGCCGCCACCGACATGGAAACGGTCGTCGGCCCGGTCACCTTCCGCGATGACGGCACCGGCGTGGTCACCGCCCCCTACCTGCAATACCAGGGCGGTCAAATCGAGCTGATCTGGCCGCGAGAGTTCGCCACAGCCGACCTGGTCTATCCCGCCCCACCGTATGGTGAGCGGTAGATTGGAGATTCGTGATTAGAGATTGGAGATTGGGACGCAGATTTTCATGATGAACACTGATTGTTTAGGGTCGAGCTGGTTATTCGTAAACGCAGTGATGTATGTAAGGAGAAAAAAAATCTGCGTCATCTGCGTCCCATCCCAGGAGGTAATATATGTCTCAGGTAAATCCCCCCTTTCGTGCTGACCATGTGGGCAGCTTGCTCAGACCGCCACAGCTCCTTGAGGCGCGAGAACGTTACTTTAACGCCGAGCTGTCAGCCGAAGAGCTGCGCGCGGTAGAAGACGAAGCGATTGCCGATGCCATTCGCAAACAGGAGTCCGTTGGCCTGCGCAGCATCACCGACGGCGAATTTCGCCGCACCTACTTCCACGTCGACTTTCTGGAACAGCTTGAAGGTGTCACCGTCAGCGGCGGCATTCCAGTCAAGTTCCGCACCAAACAGGGTGAAGTCGACTTTGCGCCGCCACGCCTCTCTGTCACCGGCAAGCTGCGCCACGTCAAAGACATCCAGCGCCACGACTTCGAGTTCCTGCAGTCGCACACCACCTGCACGCCCAAAGTGACCATCCCTTCGCCCACAATGGTCCACTTCCGTGGCGGGCGCCAGGCTATCGACATCCAGGCCTATCCCGACATGGACGAGTTCTTTGAGGATCTGGCCCAATGCTACCGTGACGAAATCAGCTCCCTCTACGAGGCCGGCGCGCGCTATATCCAAATGGACGACACCAATCTGGCCTACCTCTGCGACCCGCAGATGCGCGAAAACGTGCGCCAGCGCGGCGATGACCCCAACGACCTGCCGCGCACCTATGCCGGGCTGATTAACTCGGTCATTGACGGCCGGCCCGAGGACCTGACCATCGCCGTGCACCTCTGTCGCGGCAACTTCCGCAGCTCCTGGGTCGCCGAGGGCAGCTATGAGCCGGTGGCCGAGGTGTTATTCAACGAAATGAACGTGGACGCCTACTTTCTAGAATACGACGACGAGCGCTCCGGCGACTTCGCCCCCCTGCGCTTCGTCCCCGCCAACAAGACCATCGTCCTCGGTCTGGTCACCACCAAGGTCGGCGAGCTAGAAGACCAGGAGACACTCATCAAACGGGTGCATGAGGCAGCCGAATACATCAACCTCAACAACACCTGCCTCAGCCCTCAATGCGGCTTCTCCAGCACCGTCCACGGCAACCAAATCAGCGAAGACCAGCAATGGCGCAAGCTGGAGCTGGTAGTGAACACGGCGCGGCAGATCTGGGGCGACTGATTTCTTTGCCGCAGATGGAGATTGGAGATTAGAGATTAGAGATAGGAGATTCTTAGCCGCAGATTTACGCAGATAGACGCAGATAGTTTAAAGCAAAAAATCTGCGTTCATCTGCGTTCATCTGCGGCAAAAAACAATCTCCAATCTCCAGTCTCCAATCTCCAATTTTTATGGGTCAAAGAACGCTGTCTCCGTTCTCGACTCGTTTCCCTGCAGCACAATATCCAGACAATAGCGGGTTAGGCCGTCGGCTGAGCTTTCGCGGCGGGCAACTAACGTCTGCCTTCTATCAGCATCCTCAATGGAATTGAGCAGGGCATCCTGCTCGTTGGCTTCTGCCTCATCCTCAAAGTAAATGCGCGTGTAGGCGTGTATCAACATGCCCCGCGCAAAGACGCAGACGTTGATATGTGGCGCTTGTGGCTGGCCATCAACCCCTTCCACAACGCCGGGCTTAATCGTCTTAAACCAGTACCGCCCCTCATCCGTCGTCTCCGACCGGCCGAAGCCCCTGAAATGGCCGTCTACCTCCCCCTGCCGCGGGTCAGACGGGTGATTATAAATCCCCTGCGCATCCGCCTGCCAGATCTCCACCAGCGCATCCAGCACCGGCTGCCCTTGCCCATCCAACACCCGCCCCTCCACATATATCCGCTCCCCCACACAGCGCTCATCTACAAGATCATTTTCTCCACCAGCAATCAACCCAAACGAAAAGAAAGGTCCAATTGTCTGGCTAGGTGTCTGTTTCCGCATCATTCTA
Organism: uncultured Ardenticatenaceae bacterium; assembly: GCA_964602995.1. Taxonomy (GTDB): domain Bacteria; phylum Chloroflexota; class Anaerolineae; order Promineifilales; family Promineifilaceae; genus JAAYYY01. The sequence goes on along the minus strand of CAZRTM010000159.1, from coordinate 536 downwards.
CTCCTGAAATAATGTTACACGGAGGACCACAGAGAGGGGGAGATTGGTTGACTGGAGATTGGAGATTGGAGATTCTTAGCCGCAGATGAACGCAGATGAACGCAGATTTTTCTTTTTTAGCTATCCGCGTCTATCTGCGTAAATCTGCGGCAAAAACCAATCTCCAATCTCTAATCTCCATGCCTCTCCGCGGTCCTCCCTGTCACGTCCTTAATCCGCTCGAACCTCCCCCGCCGTTCGCACCTCACGCTCCTTTTCAAATGGCGTGCTGCGGCTGCCGCGGAGGACGATGTCGAAGCGGAAGCCCAGTGCCCATTCCGGTTCGGTGACGTCGTGGGCATAGTTGGCAATCAACAGCTCACGGCCTTCGTCGGGGATGCCACTGTAAATGGGGTCCAGCGCCAGCAACGGGTCACCCGGGAAGTACATCTGGGTTACCAGCCGTTGCAGGAAATTGCGACCAAACACTGAAAAGTGAATATGCGCCGGTCGCCAGGCGTTGTAATGATTGCCCCAGGGATAAGCGCCGGGTCGGA
>CAZRTM010000158.1:0-7769 GCA_964602995.1 uncultured Ardenticatenaceae bacterium | reverse complement strand
TCGGGCCTCTTGCCGCCACGGTGAAGCTGCCGAATTCTGCCGAATTCAATTCGGCAGCTAACGGAGGAAACATGTTGAAAACATGTTTGGAGGGGGTGAGCTCGTAACGAAGACATCCGATTTCTCCAAGAAATCGGATGTCTTCCTCGCTGGGACCCTTCGCCAGGCTGCTGGGGAGATGAGCGTGGAGCGATTTGGCAAATCGCTTTACATAAGAGTGGTGCGCCGCATTATGTGGATGTATCCTACTCTGCCCGCGGCAGCGTCAGGCACACATCCGTGCCGCCGCGTGCTCCCTCTTCGATCCAGATGTCGCCCCCCTGCGCTTCGACGGCCATTTTGCAGAAGGTGAGGCCCAGACCGCTGCCGACGGGGGCGCCTGACTTGCGGGCGTGGACCTGCCCGAATTTGCGAAATGCTTCTTGCCGCCATTCGCGCGGAATGCCTGGACCCTGGTCGCTGATGCGGAAGAGGTAACAATCGGGATCGAAGGTGCGCACCTCCATGACGATGGTGCTTTCTGAGGGGCTGAAGTTGATGGCATTGGTCAGCAGGTTAACCAGCACGCGCACGGTTAGCTCGGGGTCAACGCTGATGCGCGCCTGGTGTGCGGGGCCTTCGACCTGTAAATCTATCTGTTGATGACCGGCAATCAGCGTGACCTGTTCCAACGATTGGTCCAGCAGGTTGCGAATGGGGACGGCATGGCGATGCACCGGCATCTGGCCTGCGCCCAGGCGTTCCAGGTCCAGCAGAGAATCGATGAGCGATTGCATGTGATAGGCAGATTTCAGGCCAAAGTCGAGCGCCATGCGCCGCTCTCGCTCATCATCCTCGTCCGCCTCCTCCAGCAGTTGGTAACTGATGAGCATGCTGGCCAGGGGTGAGCGCAAATCGTGCACGATGAAGGAAGTCATCTCTTCTTGCCGCTGTCGCGTTACTTTGAGGGTGGCGGTCATGTAGTTGACGAGGAGGAAACCAAGAAAACGGGCGATAGAGTTCCAGGAGAGGACAAACAACTGATTGTAGGGAGGGCCGGCGGTGAGGTCAGAGGAGAACCAGGCCGCGGTACTGGCCAGCGCGGCGAAAGCTCCCGGCCACTGGCCCAGATACCAGGCCGCAAACCCGACTGCTACGAGATAAAATATGGAAACTGAAAGCTCAGGGCCGGTGATGAGATCCAATATCCAGACCAGGAGAACCAGCAGCAGGGTAACGCCGATCAAGAATGGTCTTGACCGCTGAACAAAAAAAGTATTCAGGCGTTTCCCTTTTGCCATCTCTTTCCCCTGGGCGCTGCCGAGCAGGTTCAGTGGCTCAATGCAGCTTTGGCTACTTCATTTTCCTCCACCTTGAGCGGGTTCGCAAATGAGAGTGGGTGGGACGGGTAAATCCCACCCACTCGCAGTTAGCAGTTCTTGTCTACGGTATGGTATCGACGTAACTGGCGTTGGGGTAGGCGTCGATCGGTTCCAGCGTGCCGTCCAATCCAACGATAGCCGTGCCCCAGTTCTCTAAGCCGCTGGTGTAGCCGGTCACGATGTGGGTGTCGTCGAGCCAGCCCTGGGGGAAGAGCAGGCCAGGGTCGCTGACCAGCACCTCATCGGGCGCAGTGGGTGGGGCCACGCGGTGGATGGAGGCGGCTTCCGGTTGAATGGAGTCATCCGCCAGCTCGGCGCTGTAGAAGGCCAGCTCGCCGCCGGGGCCAAAAGTGGGATAGGCGACGTATTCGGCATCTGGCGTCAGCGTGTTCAGCACCTCGCCCGCACCGTTGATGATGATGACGCTCCCGTCCTGGACGTAGGCCAGGGTGCCCACCTCTCCTGCTACCTCATAAAAGTCGCCGATGCACAGCAGCATCTCAAGTTCGGCACAGTCGAAAATGAGTGTGGGCGGCGCATCGCTGTTCAGGCGCAGGGCATAGAGGTTGTCATAGCGCCCGGTGAAGACGTGCCAGGAGCCTCCCAGGCCCACGGGCTGGAGCGTGTAGAACAGCGTGCTGTTGTCTGCGCTGAAACGGACGGGCACCAGTGCGCGTTGTTCGTTTTCCCCCGGCTCATACACCGGCAGTGGCATCACCACATCTTCGCCGGAGATGGAAGCGACCCAGAGGCGGCTGGCCGGCACGCCGGAGTTGCCCTCAGCAGGGCCGGCGGCGCTCCAGGCAAGGCGGCTGCCATCATCGGAGACGACGAAGCTGTGGAAGAGCAGCGCTTCTTCCTGGGGGACGCCGGTGAATTCCAGCACCGAGCTGGCGCCGCTGGCGTCGATGCGCTTGACGGCAAAGGTGTCGTTCTCCAGCGAGGTATAGTAAACGCCATCGGCGGCGGCCTGGAAGAGGCCAGGCAGGTCGCCTTGCAGCGTGGTGGCGCACTCCTCACCAGAGAGCGGGTTCATGATGATGTATTCCTGGCCAGGCACAAAGAGGGCCAGTGCGGGGCGCGGCACATCAGGGCAAAGGACTGCTGAGGCCCCTTCTTCCGGTTCTGGCGTGCTGCCGTCGCCAATGCCGGGGTCGATGGGAATGTTAGGCTCCAGGGGCACGTCGAAGGTGGCGCTGGAGCCGTTGACGGTGACCGTAAAGCTGCCTTCGCCCAGTTCTACCGGGTTAATGGGCAGGCCAATGGCGAAAGGCAGGCCTAACTGGTCTGGCGGGCAGTCAGCGCGCCCGCTATCGGCCAGCAGCTCGACGGTGAAGGTGTTGTTCTCAAAGCTCTGGTTGATTTGGGCCAGTTGGGCGCAGAGGCCGGGCCACTCGCCGGACACGCGGGCGGTGACCGGAATCGGCGAACCAACGCCAATCTCAACCTGCACGTTTTGCACCGGAATTGGTGTCAGCTCGCCCATCGCGCCTGGTTCAGCATCGCTGCCCGACTCGGCGGGCATCTCGAAGCTGGTGCTGAAGCCGTTGACGTTGACGTTATAGGCGCCACTGCCGCGCGGCAGCTCGACGATGTTGATGGGCAGGCCCATGCTGAAGGAGACGCCGACATTATCTGGTGGGCAGTCGGCGGGGCCGGGGTCGGCGAGAATGTTGATCTCAATCTGCTCGCCGTTAAAGCTCTGGGTCACTTCGGCCAACTGGGAACAGAGGCCGGGCCAGGTCCCGGCGACCTGGACGGTGACGGGGATCGGCGAGCCAACGCCGATTTCGACCTGGGCGTATTCAACTGTGACCGGTTGCAGGTTGCTTTCTGACGCTTCTTCCGTCGGCTCCTCGACCGGCTCGGTGGCCGGCGGCGTCGCCACTTCGACCGTTTCCACCGGCTGGCCCGGCGCGCCCGGTTCCAGCGTCGCTGTTTCGCTATCAGTGATAATCAGGCTACAGCCGGAGAGCAACAGGATGGCTGTAAGGGACAATAGTAGAATCGCGTACCGTTTCATTGCTCTATACTCCTTTTTTCTCACCTAACAGTGAATTTCTCGCTATGTGTGCATCATAGCCAGGGGCGGCGGCCTTCGGCGTCGGCCAATAGTCGGATGTGAGATTGGCAAAATGACGGAGGAGAGGAGTGTAGATGGGGATAGCTGCAAAGTAATCATAAATATCGTTAGACAATAGTATCTTTATTTGTGCCTTACGCTGTAACCTGGTTTATACCCACCCCTGTTATTTCCGGTATAGTGGACGGATGTCGGTCCGATAAACCCGAAAACAATGAGAAATATTTGGCAATGGCGAGCAATTTCTGATAAAGTATGAAATGGGATTGCCATTACCACAGTACTATACGTCGCAGCCTTTATGGCGCCGACAAAGGGTGGTTGCTTCATCTATGTCCGACCAGAACGGACAGTCTCGCGGAGCCATCGAGTATAATCTTCACGACATCGTAGGTATTCAGGTACGGAACGCCGATCCTGCCGATGTGGCGGCTGTTTCGCGCCAGTTGGGGCCTATCAAGGGGCCGCTGGTGGGTGAGCCGGACATCGTCATCAACTTTGTGGACCGGCTGCCATACAGTGGCCGGCTGCGCTATCTGGGCGTGAACGACTGTGGCTTCACAGATGACGCCTTTCTGGTGCTGCGCAGCAAACACAAGTCGCGGGCCAGGGTGCAGGTTCCGTTCGAGCAGATTGGCGGCAAGTGCGAAATCATCTGCGAGCGGGGGGTGACGGCCGTGCCGTTGCTCATTGCCATCGTCAACCTCACGGCTCTGGCCAAAGGGGTGTTGCCCCTGCACGCTTCGGCCTTCCTTTATGAAGGCAAGGGTATGCTGGCAACGGGCTGGGCCAAGGGCGGCAAGACGGAAACGCTGCTGGCCTTCATGGACAGGGGCGCGACCTACGTTGGCGACGAGTGGGTGTATATCAGCAATGACGGTACGCGTATGTTCGGCATTCCGGAGCCGATTCGTGTGTGGGATTGGCATCTGGAGGATTTGCCGGCTTATTGGGGGCAGCTCTCATCGCGCGACCGGCTGCGCCTGCGCGCGCTGCGAATGGTGGCCGATTCGATGGAAGCGGCCTCGGGCAAGGGGCCGGTGGGTCGCCTGCCGGGGGGCAACGTGTTGCGGCGGATGCACCCGCTGGTATCACGCCAGCTATACGTGCACATGCCCCCGCGCAAGACATTTGGGGAAAATTCATTCGCCCTGGAAGGGCCGTTGCATAAATTATTCTTTGTAGCCAGCCACGAGCCGGATGAGATTACGGTGCGACCGGAAGAGCCGGAGCGAGTCGCCCGACGCATGGTTTTTTCTCTGGAGGAGGAGCGCGCGGTCCTGCTTTCCACTTATTGGAAGTTTCGCTTCGCTTTCCCCGACCGAAAGAACCAGCTCATTGAGGATACGGAACAGATACAGCGCGAGTTGCTTTTACAAATGATGAAAGAGAAGGAGGTTTACTCGGTGTATCATCCCTATCCGGTCGCCATCCCCGCACTCTATGAGGCCATGGCTCCCTATGCCCGGTAGGGCCTGGGAGTGCAACTTGCTGGTGGGACGGAGTTAACATCGTGTTCACTGTAGCTCTTGTTGGCGCCGATGGCGCTGGAAAGACGACGATTGCGCGCCGCCTGGAAAACTCTTCGGCGCTGCCTATCAAATATATGTACATGGGGGTCAGCCCTATAGCCAGTAATTACGCCTTGCCCACGACGCGGGCCATTGCTGCGCTGAAGCGTATGATGGGCCAAAATCCGGACATGGCCGGGCCGCCAGACCCCACGCGCAAGAAGGCGCCGCCGCGCAATCCTGTGAAGCGGGCGCTGAAGAGTGTGAAGTCGAGTGCGCAACTGGCCAACCGGGTGGCGGAACAGTGGTACCGCCAGCTGCTGGCCTGGTATTTCCAGCGCCGTGGTTACATTGTGCTCTTCGACCGCCACTTCTTCGCCGACTATTACGCGCATGACGTGGCCGTGGACGGCGAGAAGCGCTCGGCTTTCAGCAGGTTGCATGGTTATCTGTTGAACCATGTCTATCCAAAACCACAGTTAATCATCTTCCTGGACGCCCCGGCTTCCGTTTTGCTGGAGCGGAAGGGCGAGGGCACGCTGGAGTTGTTGGAGCACCGGCGGCAGGAGTATTTGCAGTTGCAAGGCCAGGTGGCGCACTTTGCGCGGGTGGATGCGGCGCGCCCATTAGAAGATGTGGAACGAGAGGTTGTGGAGCTATTGTGGGAGTTTAAGGAAAGTCGTAAGCCGGAACGGGTATCCTAACACCGTTCGTAACGGCGAAAGCAATTTCGCCGTTGGCTTCACATGGCTAATTATCTTATCATGACAACGAGACGCATTGCTGTTTTCATTGTCGAGCAAGGGGGTAACCATTCATGAAATTACTGATTGCGAGTTCTATAGACGACGACGCTATTGCAACGCTGAGGCAAAGCCATGACGTTGTCTGTGCTTTCGACGCCAGCCAGGAGCAGCTAGAGAAGCTGGTTGTGGACCGCGAAGTGCTGATTTTCCGTAGTGGTGTGCAGATTAACCGGGACGTGATGAGCCGTGCGCCGGGCTTGAAGCTGTTGGTGCGCGCCGGTTCTGGCCTGGATAACATCGACATGGAGTATGTGCGGGAGCATCGCCTGCAGTTGGTGCGCGTGCCCGGACCGGGGGCACAGGCTGTGGCCGAAATGACGTTTGCGCTGATGCTGGGCCTGGCGCGCAAGATTCTGCCGGCGGACCGCCAGTGGCGGCAAGGGCACTGGGTGAAGCGCCAGATGAAGGGCCATTCAGTGTCGGGCAAGGTGCTGGGCGTTGTGGGCGCAGGCAACATTGGCTCTCGTGTGGGGCAGATGGGCACGGCCTGGGGTATGAAGGTGCTGGGCTGTGTGGAAGTGCCCACGGAACAGAAGGCGCGGGAGCTGGCTGAAGCAGGGGTGGAGCTGGTCGATTTTCAGCAGGTGCTGGAAGAGGCGGATTTCATTACGTTGCACGTACCGCTGAAGGAGACAACGCGCAACCTGATTGACGCCGAAGCGTTGTCGCTAGTCAAGCCCACTGCTTTCCTGATTAACCTGGCGCGCGGCGGCGTGGTGGACGAAGCAGCGCTTTATGAGGCGCTGATGGAAGGCCGCCTGCTCGGCGCAGCCCTGGACGTGCACGCTCGCGAAGGGGAAGGCAATATCTCGCCCTTCGCCGAACTGGACAACGTAATCCTCACCCCACATATCGGAGCCAGCAGCCACGATGCACAACGAGAGATTGGCGAAATTGTGATCAGAACGGTCAACGGCTTTGCCGAGAACGGCCAGATCCACGTAGACGGGCACCAGGCGCTGGCGATGCCTGCGGGACTGGCGCCGGTGGGGGTGTAGCTGTCAGCTTTCAGCTGTCAGCCGTCGGCTTCCAATCTCCAATCTCTAATCAACTAATCTCTAATCAACTAAAAGAGGCACACATCATGAAAAAGACAACCCAGTTCAAACAACTTTTGCAATCGCCCGAGCTTGAGTTCATTTTGGAGGCGCATAATGGGTTGAGCGCCAAGATTGTGGAAGAGGCCGGGTTTAAGGGTATCTGGGCCAGCGGTCTCGCCATGTCGGCCGCGCTTGGCGTGCGCGACAACAATGAGGCCAGTTGGACACAAATTGTGGAAGTGGCGGAGTTCATGAGCGAGGCCACGACCATTCCAATTATGATTGACGCGGACACCGGCTTCGGCAACTTCAACAACGTGCGCCGCCTGGTGCAAAAGCTGGAGCAGCGCGGTGTGGCGGCGATGGCCATTGAGGATAAGCTGTTCCCCAAGACCAACTCTTTCATCGGCGAGCAGCAGAAATTGGCCGATGTTCAGGAGTTTGTGGGCAAGATTAAGGCGGCCAAGGACACGCAGCGGGACCCTGATTTCTGTGTGGTGGCGCGTGTCGAGGCCTTCATTGCCGGCTGGGGGCTGGAAGAAGCCCTGCGCCGCGCCACGGCCTATTATGAAGCAGGGGCGGATGCCATTCTGATGCACAGCAAGATTTCCACGCCGGATGAGATTCTCTCCTTCATGGATGCCTGGAATGAGGATTGCCCGGTGGTCATCGTGCCCACCATGTATCACAGCACTCCGACGCAGGTCTTTGAGGATGCGGGGATTAGCATGGCTATCTGGGCCAACCACCTGATGCGCGCCAGCGTGACGGCGATGCAGAAGACGGCGAAGCAGATTTACGAAGACCGCTCCCTGAGCAACGTGGAGAAGGAGATTGTCTCCGTAAAGGAGATTTTCCGCCTGCAAAACGCCGCAGAGCTGAAGACGGCTGAATCGAAGTACCTGCCGAGCAACGGCCAGGGATAATAGGTTTCGCCACGAATTGCACGAATTTCCACGAATTTTTTT
>CAZRTM010000157.1:0-7821 GCA_964602995.1 uncultured Ardenticatenaceae bacterium | reverse complement strand
AAAGGCTGAGCCGCAAACCGGAACTGTTTCTGGTCAATCGCTTCGATGCTCCTTATCTGAGCGCGCAGGGGGCTGTCACTTTGCCCGTCGAGGTACCTGAACTCAATCTCATCACCAACCTGAGGACTGCCGTGCTCGCCGCTGTGAATCGGGCCGGAGAAATAGAGCGTTCGTGGCCCCGGCTTCAGCTCCTCATAATAGACATAGTACGCTGACATCGCGCAGGCTCCTTCACTGAAAGATAGGAATAGAAAAGGCGGTAATGCTGGTGGCAATCGTGTCGTCAGGGTGGCGACGACGCTACCCCCCTTGTCGCCACCCGCGCCCATATTAGTCCCCTCATCCACCCCCCGTCAATAGCCCCTGCCAGAAACAGTAGAGTTGTACGATGTGAGGCAGTACTTTGGAGCCAGGGCGGTAAACGGTAATCAGTAATCAGTATTCAGTAAGCAGTAATCAGTAACCGCTCTACCGAATACCGCCCCACCGATTACCGAATACCGCCCCACCGATTACCGAATACTGACCACCGAACACTAGTGCTCTGTTAACCAGAATTTTGAAAGCTGCTGTGGCCGGTCTCCCGACCGTGCCACCTGCCTACATGAAAGCGGCGGGCACGGTCAGGAGACCGGCCCGAGCCATACAAAAACCAACTTAACAGAGCACTAGCCTTCCCGCCATCCTTGTTGTATGGTAGAAACTACTCGACTACCCATCAGTCGGGCTGCCATTGGTCTCCCAGATCCGTAAGCCCTGGCGAGCAGTTTCGAGTGAGGCACGACCGAGGTCGGGAGACTGCCCTGGCGGGCCAAAAACCCTGGCATTTCCAACGGTTTATCTGGCACAATCGGGCGTTTTCTATTACTATTCTCATGTTGCATGTGCCACATGTTGCAGGAGGGGCAACAATCACACCGGGTTACCAGGTACGTTGCTGCCGTAGCTCGTCGTTCTCTGAGGAGGAACGATGCTCGTTACCCGCACCAAAGTCATAACACCCGGACGCCGGTCTGACCTGCTGTCGCGCCCTCGCTTGCTGCAGCTACTTCAGCGGCTTATTGACTATAAACTGATTGTCATTTCAGCGCCGGCTGGCTATGGAAAGACATCACTGCTGGTCGATTTTGCCCACGAGGTTGATCTGCCGGTCTGCTGGTATGCTCTGGACCACCTTGACCAGAACCCACAACGGTTCGTGGCGCATCTGGCTGCCTCTCTGCAGCAAAAGTTCCCCGACCTGGACAACCTGGCCCAGGCCGCACAGAGCAGCGGCGAGCTTGACCTGGACCGCGCCGTGGCCACCGTGGCCAACGAAGTATATGAGCACGTGCGCGAGCATTTCATTCTGGTGCTCGACGACTACCACCTGGTTGAAGATTGCGCCGAGATTAACTACATCGTCAACCAGTTGACCCTGCACCTGGATGAAAATGCACACCTCATCATCTCCTCGCGCACCCTGCCCGCCCTGCCCGACATGTCCCTCTTCGTAGGGCGCAATCAGGTTGGCGGTCTGGACTTCGAGACCCTGGCCTTCCAGACTGGCGAAATTCAGTCGCTGCTGGAACAGAACTACAACCTCATCCTCCCCGATGCCGAGGCCAAACAGATTGCCGAACAGACCGAAGGGTGGATTACGGGCCTGCTGCTGTCGGCCCACACTCGCTGGGAAGGCATGGTCGAGCATCTGCAGCACGCCCGCGTCTCCGGCATCGACCTCTACGACTACCTGGCGCAACAGGTGCTGGCGCGGCAACCCGAAGCGATACAAACCTTCCTGATGCACAGCTCGCTCATCGAGGAGTTCGACGCCCCGCTGTGCCGCGACGTTCTGGAAGGAATATTGGGCGAGCAAGATTGGCAGGGCCTGATTGAAATCGTGGGTCGCAGCAACCTCTTTGTGCTGCCCATCGGCCAGGGTTGGGTACGCTACCATCATCTTTTCCGCGATTTCCTGCAGACGACGCTGGCCAATGACTATCCCCAGCGCGTTGACGAAGTGCGCCGCAGCCTGGCCTGGGTCTATACCTGTCGCGGCGAGTGGGAAAAGGCGCACGACCTCTACCACCAGCTTGGCGATACCGAGGCCATGGCCGCACTGGTGGAACAGGCCGGTTCCGACCTGGCGCAGCAAGGCCAGATTTCGACCCTGTCCAAATGGCTAGACGCCTTGCCCGTGACGGTGCTGACGCCGGCGCTTATGTCTCTGCAGGGCATTGTGCTCGCCATGCGCGGCAAGCAAGAGCGGGGTGAAGCGCTGCTCGACGAGGCCATCAGGCAGTTGGAAGCAAATGAAGATTGGAGCCTGCTGTCCAGCTCCCTGGTGCGCCGCGCCACCGTGCGCCGCTTCTCAGGCCAATATCTCCGCTCCATCGAGGATGCCGACGCCGCCATCGCCATCATCACCGAGCACAAGCTGGACCAGCAACACATTGTGGCCGAAGCGCTCAGAGTGAAGGGCGCCTGCAGCTACCGCATTGGAGAGCCAGACCAGGCCCTGCGCAGCCTAAACCAGGCTCAGAGCCTTTACCAGTCGCTGCGTGACGAAAGCAACATGGCCATGGTTCAAATGGACCTTGGCGTGATCTTCGAGGCCATCGGCCGTTATGAACGGGCGCGTGAGGCCTATGGCGAAAGCCTCGCCTATTACCGCAAGGCGAGCGACCACCTGCGCCTGGCCAGCGTGCTCAACAATCTAGGCGTCGTCCATCACATCTCCGGCCAATATGAAGAGGCGTGGGAGTTGCTCTCCGAAGCCCTGGAGTGCGCCCGCCGCAGCAGCTATTCGCGCAAAGAAGCGGTGGCGCTGGCCAGCATTGGCGACCTTTACGCTGACCTCGATATCCAGGAAGCGGCCCGCGATGCCTATTACCAGGCTCGTGAAATTGCGGAGCGCGTCCACGACCACTTTCTCAGCTTCTATGTGACCCTGGCCCAGGCTGTTCTGGCCTTGCGCAGCGAGGATTTCTCCCTGGCTGACTATCTTCTGCAATCGGCTCGCGATATGACCAACCACGAATCATCGTTCGAAGTGGGCCTCTATCGCATGACGGCAGGGCGCGTGGCGCTGGCTCAGGATCGTCTGGAGGAGGCGACCCGGCAGCTGGAAGCGGCGACGGCCATCTTCCAGGAGGAACAGCCGCTCTACGGCGCCCAGGCTCACTTCGCGCTGGCGATGGCTTACTTTTGCAAAGAGCAGCCAGAACGCGCTTTCGAGGTGCTGAGACAGGCATTTCGTTTGGTCCCCGACCTCGACCAGCACGTGCTGGTTGTGATGTCGCGCGCGGCCGGTGACCTGCTCGACGCGGCGCAAAGCGACCCCGAGCTTCGCTATCGCGCCGCGCACCTGCAGAAGAAGGTGCGGCACTTCGAGCGCACCTTGCCCGGCATGCGGCGCTTCTTACGCCAGCGCTCTCTGCCGTCGATCACGTTCGGCCCGCCCGAGCTGGTTGTGCGTGCCCTCGGCGGCGAAGAGGTGCGGCTGGACGGCAAGTTGATTACTATCGGCGACTGGCAAACGCGCACGGCTCGCGACCTCTTCTTCCTCTTGCTGGCCCGTTCCGAAGGGCTGACCAAAGAAGGTATTGGCCTGGAAATCTGGCCCGATGCCGGCCCTTCGCAGCTCAAAACTCGTTTCAAGAACGCCATCTACCGCGTGCGGCGTGCCCTGGGACAGGAGGTCATCCAATTCGGCGATGACCACCTCTACAGCTTTAACTGGGCCATGGATTACAGGTACGACGTACAGGCCTTTGAAACCACCCTGGACCAGGCGGCGGCTGAAACCCGCCCCGAAAAGCGGCTCGCGCTCTATCAGTCGGCCATCTCTTTATATGGCGGTGATTATCTGCCCGACGTCGATCAGGAGTGGGTGGCGCCAATTCGAGAACATTTGCGCCAGCGCAACGTCAACGCCATCTTGAGCCTGGCCCAGCAACATCTGGAGCTTAATGAGTTCCGCAACGCCTTGCACTGGGTCCAGCAGCTTGTGGAACAAGACCCCTGCCACGAAGAAGCGCACCGTGTGGCCATGCGCGCCTATGCTGGCCTGGGCAACCGTTCGGGCGTGGCGCGCCAGTTCCAGATCTGCCGCGATGCTCTCTGGGAGCAGATTCAAGTGCCGCCGTCTCCCCAAACGCTGTCACTCTACCAGCGCCTCGTTCAGTAACAGAAGAAACAACAACGCACTTCGCTCCATCCTCCCTTTTTCGCAAAAGGCGTAATCCCTGGCTGCGACTGGAAGCACGTCTGTAAGGACAGGCTGCTACGGTCATAGGCGGAAACGCTGTCCCCATGGCGGGTGCAGGCAAGTTGTTCATACGTAGCTGCCTAACCGAATCGTGCATAAATCCCGGAAAACCCCATCAATTTCCGCGGAATTTGCAGCAATTTAGGCCAATTTTTCTATTGAGCCTGTTTTGCAGCCACCTTTGTATCCCCCCAGGAATGACAATGGTGGCACATTATACACCCATACAACATCAGTTTAGGAGGATGGATCATGAAGGAAATGTTCAACAAGACGATGGTAAAGGCGACAAGCGTACGTCTGACCCGGGAGCGTATTCAGTTAATCATCATTCTGGCTATTGTACTCTTGCTCGTTCTGGGCAGCGGTGCACCCTCTGACTTCGGCGGTTGGGGTGGAGCATAATCGATGTATCTTCTGGCACTTTTCGTAGGCGGGGGCGTGCTCTTTATGTTGGGGCGCGCCCGGTTGGCTGGGAGAACGTTGCAGCTACCGCAATTTGAGATGCTCTATCTCGTGCCGGTGGCTGTAATTCCCCAACTTCTGGCCTTCTATTTCCCCAGCACGCGAATCCATGTGCCAGATGTGCTCGCTCCGGTGATTCTGGTCTGGTCCCAATTGGTTCTTCTGGGCTTTGTCTGGATTAACCGTAAGCAGCCTGGTATGTGGCTGTTGGGACTGGGCCTGGCCATGAACTTTCTGGTTATCCTGGCCAATGGCGGAATGATGCCGGTCACGCCAGATACGGCGACTGAGCTCTCAGGAATCGAAGTATGGGATGCCGGTGTTCGCTTTGGCCCAGGTAAAGGTGTCGTGCTTCCAAACAGCACAACCGCCTTCTGGGACCTGTCCGACCGCTTCTTGCTGCCGGATTGGTTCCCATATGAGGCAGCCTATAGCCTGGGTGATGTCCTAATTGTTGCCGGCGCTCTCGCCCTTTTCTGGGGTATGAGCAACGGTCCCCGAGCCATCGGTACTGGTAAACAAGAAGGGTCACAGCAGTTACATGGCCCGCAAGCAATCGGAGGTTAGCAACAATGAGCAGCGTAATTCCGGCAGCAACTCCTACCCCTACCAGCATGTTTGCTGCCACCAGCAAACGCGTCGAACGCGGCGCGCGGAATGAGGTATCGATGAATAGAGAGGTAAGCAAGCTTTTGACAGCGGCTGTCGTGAGCAAGGCGTTCTGCCATCTGCTGTTGACGGATCCCGCTCAGGCCCTGGAAGATGGGTACAACGGGATGCGGTTCGCCCTGACGACCCAGGAGAAGGAGTTACTCCTCTCCATCCAGGCTACGTCACTTTCCGAGCTTGCATCGCAAATCAGTAGCTGTAATGGTAGCCGTAATGGGCATGGCGTCGGTCAACCAGCACCCCTGGCATCGCCGCTCATCCAGGTGTGAGGATAATGGGCAAAGTTCTGGTCATTGATAATGACCGTTTTATGCTAGACGTCATCGAAGCAGTCCTGGACCTGGCCGGTAGGCCCACTTTGAGTGCCACCAGCGGAGACGAAGGTGTGGAGAAGTTCCGGTCGCACCATGATGACATTGATCTGGTCATCCTGGACATGCGCCTCTCCACGGCAACGGAAGGAGTTGACACCTTACGCGCTCTGCGCGCCATCGATCCCGGCGTCAAAGTCATCATCGCGTCAGCATACAGCCAGAGTGAGGTTGAAGAATACCTGGCAGATGAGCATTGGGACGCTGTCCTACGTAAGCCATATAATATGGAACAGCTTCTGGTTGCAATCGAGGAGCTGAACGTAGAACAGCGGGAGGCAGCCCCCCCCCTTGAAGAGGGATGACCAACGGCGCTGATCACGCCAGTTGGTCATGGGCCGGCCCGCCGGGCCAGTAGCACCGCCTCCTCGTGCCCCCGATGGTTGTTTGCTAATCCTATCTGCGCGCTTGTGGCCCCCATCCACAATAGTGCAAATAGTAACGTACATTAAAGCCCCCGGTCTGAACACAGACCGGGGGCTTTTGTTGTGGGCAAATTTACCCAGGCTTTGCCTTACCGTGCAACCCAACGTACGGCATCAAAAGCGATCAGCCGCGATAGATAACTCTCGTAGGTCACATCGGCCAGCGAGACGTAGTCGTCGCGCGTGCCGCGGAACCAGTAGGTGCCCAGCGAGACCCAGCGGTCGCCATTGGCCGATTGGTCCACCACGCGCAGCGAATAGCCATCGCGGTGCGAGACCCAGTAACGAGCCTGCGCCGTGGTCGTGAACCGCTCCGGGATGTAGACGAACACCTCATAGCGCCCGGCTGTCAGGGTCGGGTACCAGCGCGCCCAGTTGTAATTGGCGCGCACGCGATCGTTGTTCTTTGTCCACAGCAGGCTATTGCCATGCCCTTCCGCCTCTGTGCGCCAGGAACCGGAAGCGCCGCCGCGCACAAAGCCAGGGTCGGTGTTATCCACCACAATGCCGCCGGTCGGCGGCGGTGTGGGCGGCGGTGTGCTGCTGCCGCCATCAACGCGCGTCCAACTCAGCCGTGCCACAGCATGGTCACGTATGTCAAAGTACTCCATCTTCACTGGCGTGTTGCCGCTCACGTAGATGGTGCCCGAATGGCTGGCAGCCGCCTGCGTCACCCAGCGGTCGATGAGCAGGTGGTTGTTGACCCATAGCCGCACGCCATCGTCGGTCGTGGTGGTGAAGCGGTAGCTGCCAGGCGTTAGCTGCAGGTTGCGCGTCCAGCGCACCGAGAAGTTCTCTGCCGGCACGCCGTTGGCGGGCGCGCCCAGGCCCCAGTTGAAGTCGATGTTGGCGTCGTCGCGCACCAATACGGGGTCGCCGCTGAGGGTGGAGTTGTTGAAGTATTCACCGCGCCAGTTGTTGATGGGTGGCTCGGTCAGCCGTTCCCAGCGGAAGTGGGCCTCGGCCAACCCGCTGCGCTCGAAGTACTCTACCACCACCAGGTGATGGCCGGCCGCCAACGTGCGCTCGGCGCTGAAGCTCTGCACCGGATGTTCCGTCCAGCGGTCGATAATCAGCTCACCGTTCACGTAGACGCGCACGCCATCGTCCGTGGTGGCCGTGAAGCGGTAGGCGCCCGCTTGCAGGTCCAGGTAACGGGTCCAGCGCGCCGAGAAGTTATCGACGCCAACGGAGGCCACGGGCGCGCCGCTGCCCCAGTTGTAGTCGATGTTAGCCTCGGTCCGAGTGAGCACCGGGCTGCCCGAAAGGTTGGGATTATTCCAATACTGTGCTTCCCACGCAGGGGCGCTATGCTGCGGTGATGGGCCATCCTGGGCGCGGGCGGCCACCGGCAGCAACAGCAATGTGATAAAGAGGAACAATAGGGACACTTTCTTAGACATGATGTACCTCCCGATTTAAGCAACGAACACCAGCTCGCTGCACGACCAAATAAACAGTTATGACCTCCAACAAAAGGATACTTTTATTTTTTCCTCTACTTATCTGACGCCGGATGGTGTGGGAATGTTCCGCAAGTTGCGGTAATCGGTGAGTTGGTAATCGGTAATCAGTGTTCAGTAATCTAGTTACCCGACAGTTTAAAAATAGGGACAAGGCCGGATAGAAAACGGGCGTC
>CAZRTM010000156.1:0-7863 GCA_964602995.1 uncultured Ardenticatenaceae bacterium | reverse complement strand
GGAGACCGGCCCGAGCTGTATGAAAAGGGAGACCGGCCCGAGCAATACAAAAACCAACTAACAGAGCATTTAGGGACTGACCATAACAGACAGGAACAGATTATAAGTAGGCGGCGGCGGTGGCAGCTCGACCGTCATGGACAACTGCACGCGCCGCAAAGAGTTAGACGAGTCATTGCTGCGAATACAGAGTGTGCCCGTGTAGACGCCGGGTTCAAGGCCGCTGGCATCGAAGATCACGTCCACACTTTCGCTGGCGCCGGCAGAAATCGCCCCGCTACCGGGCTGCACGCTGACCCAGGGAATGTCGGCGGCGCTGCAGCTTTCCGTACCACCCCATGTGAGCTGGTTTGAGCCACCGGGCACAGAGGAACCAAGTGCGCCTATGAATTCGAAGACGGGAGCGGCCGGATCGGCGGTGGATATGGTCCACAACTCACCCTGAAAAGACGTATTGTTAAAGGCGAGCATAATCAGTAACCCTGAAACCGGATCATACAGCATTCCCTGGCCGAAGTTGGCGTCAAACGGCAGGGGTACGATATTGGACGTATTTCCGGTCGCCGGATCTATCTGCATGAAAGTGTTACTGATTATGTCATAGCCGAACAGGTTGCCCGCTCCATCAAAGGAAAGAGCAATGTTCGCCGGTGAGCCACTGATTGGCCCAACCCATACGGCGTCGCCACTCAATGGGTCAAGTGTGAACAGCGAAGAAGCAGAGAGGTTAGTACTGGAAGCGTAAACAGCGCCCGTCGTTGGATCGAGGGCCATTCCGACGTAATTCTCACCCGCTGGAGGCTCGGTGACCTTATACTGATCCTGAAGCGTCCCGCTATCATCGACGACAAATAGATTCTCATCGTTATCAATCATATAGCTCAACCCGTTTATGAACTCGCCCGCACCAATGAAGGCCCCAGTGCCCGTGAAGACCTTCGTAGTGGGCAAAAATTGTGGCGTGTCAGGGTTGAATATGGTAAAGAACGAGCTAGCTCTCCAACTACGCACCAGTCTAAGTGCCTCGCTGGTCAATTCGGGTTGCAGCACCTTTGAAGGCGTCACATTGTTGGCTACGATGGGGGCAGCGCCGGTTGAAGGAGGATGCGAGCCAGGGACATGTTCTGGCAACGGGCCTGTGGGCATGGCGCCTCTTTCGCGCAACGCGCCCGGCGCTGCCGCCTCCTCCACAATCTCCCATTGCAGGGTACTGCCACCCACGTTGCTGATGGTCATAACCTGGGTGATCGTCGCGTCGATGGTCACCACGGCCGTAATAGTCGCCAGTTCAACCTCAATTTTCGGTGACCCCGCGCTTGAAATCCACGCTGCGCCCGAGAAAATCTCCGAGGTCGTCCACGGATTCTTTAACGGTTCAATGTATATTCCGGCATCAAGATCGTAGACGTAAATCTCGCCTGGTTCGTCGGTGACGAGGTAGGCGCGCCCCTCGCCAATAGCCAGGCCGTCGATATCTGTCTCGCCGGCGGGATAAGGTGCAATTTTCGTGGCCGTACCGTCAAGATTTATCTGGAACAGGCCCCTGCCGTGCGGAATGTCGGTATCATTCGTACCATAAAAGATGCCCGTATCGGGGTCAATTTCCAGACCGCCAAAGTCGTACTCCGCATCCGCGTAATCAATAGCTACCGTGGCCACCAGCGTATCGACGTCAATGGCCCAGACGGCTTCATTGCCAGTGTTGTTTGTGCCATATAGTTGGCCATCGTAAAAGCCCAGGCTTACCATCACTACCCCATTGGAGCTTGCATCTACGATGGAGCCAAGGCTATTGACCGCCCCGCCCACTGGCCACTCATATAAAACAGAACCGTCATTGAACAAAACACGATCATTAAGCGGATCATAAGCCGCCCCCCATACAGCTCCCCCGGAGAAAGCGGTGGCGGAAATGTTAGTCGCCGGATCTATTGTGTAAGTAGAAGAGATGTTCGCATCATCGACGCCTATAAAAAGCGGAAAGATGTCGTTCTGTGTAACGCTTTGAATCTGCCGTACCGCAGAGCCGGTCTGTTGCGCCGCGGTCGCCGCCGCGGTCGCCGCTGCGGTCGCTTCATTTATCTCACGTTCATGCTCGCTCAGGCCCTGTGAACGAACCGCCGTGACCTGCAAGGCCAGGACAACCAGAACAACCAGGGTGGCGGCTAACACCCATGGCAGGAACAGCCCCAGTTTTTTGTTGTTAAGCACGTAACCCTCCTTCACACTATTCTTCGATGTTAGTAGTCGTGCGAGTATAGAGTATTCTGCAATTTGTCACAGGGCCAAAAGTCACTGGGGTGCTGTACCGTACGGCGAGTTGGTAACTCGCCCCAACGAGTTACCAACTCGTTTTACATTTCGATGGCCGCGCGCACCTTCTGCGCCAGTTGCTGGAACTCAGATGTAAGCTGCATGTCGCGCTGGCGCGGGCGCGGCAGCTCCACGCGCACACGGGCCGTGATGCGACCGGGGTATCCGGTCATCACCAGCACCTCGTCGGCCAATAGCACCGCCTCCGGAATGCTGTGCGTGACCATGAACACCGTCACCGGCATCGCCTGCCAGATACGCAACAACTCCTGCCCCATCCGCTCCCGCGTCAGAGCATCCAGCGCACCAAACGGCTCATCCATCAGCAGCAGATCCGGCTCGTGCACCAGCGCCCGGGCCAGCGCCACCCGCTGCGCCATGCCGCCGGATAGCTGCGCCGGGTAGCTGTTGGCAAAACCATCCAGCCCCACCAGCTCCAGCATGGCGCGTACCCGCTGCGGCGCGTCGATGCCCTGCAATTCCAGCGGCAGGCAGACGTTCTCGTAAGCCGTGCGCCAGGGCATCAGGTTGTCGCGTTGGAAGACAATGCCAATCGGTTTCGGCGCGCGGTGCGGCTCCGTCTCGCCCAGTAGCACTCGCCCCTCAGTGGGCTGCAACAGCCCACCGAGGATGCGCAACAGCGTCGATTTGCCTACACCCGATGGCCCCACCAGTGCCGTAAAGGAGCCGGCATCCAGCTTCAGCGAAATATCCGCCAGCGGCTGCACGCCATCGGGAAAGATGTGGCTGACGTTCTCCACGCGCAACAAGCGCCCGGCCTGCAACGCAACGCTGGCGTCCGCCGCAGCCGGTGTCTGCCCGTTCTGCTTTTCGCCCGTGCGCAGCGCCGCCATCAGACCCGCAATCATTCGCTCGCTCCTTCGATAAACTGGTTGGTATAAGCCGCTTCCAGGTCAGGCACTGCCTCATCCAACAAACCGGCCTCTAGCAAAATCTGCTGCGTCTGCTCCCAGGCGGCAGGGCTGGTCTGGCCCAACACTTCCGCCTCCCACATCGGCAACGACGCTTCCAGCACCGGCATGCGGCTGTCATCTAACCCTTCCACGTACTGCTTAGAAATTTCATAAGCCGCCTGAGGGTCGGCCAGCGTCTCCTCCAGGCCGCGCAGAGTGGCGTCGACAAAACGCTGCACCAGCTCGGGATTCTCGGCAATCGTCTGCTCATTGCTGATGATGCCGTTGGCTACCAGGTCAATGTAATCCGCCACGTAGAGCACGTTGACCGGCTCGCCCTGTTGCCGTAACTGCACCGGCTCGTTGTTGGCATAGCCCACCACCGCCTCCACGCGGTCCTCCAGCAGCGCCTCCACCTGGGTAAAGCCAATCTCCTCCGCGGGAATTGATTCGGGGTCTATACCCGAAGCCGAGAGCATGCCCCAATAACCGACGTAGGTCGCGCCGAAGAAGCCGGGCAAACCAACCGTGTGCCCTGTCAGGTCCTGCGGCGTCTCAATCCCCGCGCTCTCCTTGCTGACAACCGCCACGGGGAAATCCTGATACCAGGCCATCACATAGACCACCGGAATCTCCTGCGCCCGCGCCAGAATCACCTGCTCGCCGCTGACAATGGCCAACGGCAGCTCACCGGCTCCTACCAGCGAAATGCCATCCGTCTCGAAGCTATAGTCGAACTCGACGTCAAACCCCGCCTCCTCATAATACCCGCGCGCCGCCGCCACATAAAACGGCGCAAACTGCGGGTCCGGAATATAGGCCATCGGCAGTTGGATGTGCATCAGCTCCTCCGGCTCACCGGCTCCACTCTCCTCCATAAACCGCGTCACCTCCGGCCCCTCCCCCGGCGCCAACGCATCCGCCGCACACCCACTCAACACCACGGCCACCAAAAACATCACCAGCGCGAACACCCTCAACTCAGCTCTAGAATTCATAACTCTCCTAACCTCATAAACTGGAGCGAGTTACCAACTCGCTCTACACCCAACCTCCAATCTCTAATCTCCAGTCTCCAGTCTCCAATCTCCACCTACCCCTCCACCTGCCACCGCAACAACCGCCGCTCCAACAACGCCACCGCGGCATAGAGCGACAGGGCAATGACCGCCAGCGTGACCAGCACCACGAACACCAGATCCGTCTTGAACTGGTAGCGGGCCGTCACCAGCAGAAAGCCCAGCCCCTGGCTCTTAGGCTGCACAAACTCACCCACCAGCGCCCCAATCACCGACAGCGTCGCGCCCATCTTCAGCCCGGCCAGCAAAATGGGCAGCGCAGCCGGCAGCTCCAGCCGCATGAAAACCTGCCAGCGCGTGGCCTTCAGCGAATCCATCAGCTCATACAGCTCCCGCGGCACCGAGCGCAGGCCGGCAATGACGTTGATGAGGATGGGGAAGAAGACGACCAGCACCGCCACCAGCACCCGGCTCCAGAAGGTGGAGCTAATCCAGATGGTGAGCAGCGGGGCAATAGCGATGACCGGGATGGCCTGGGAAGCGATGAGATAAGGGGATATCAGCCGTTCGGCCAGCGGTGATTTGGCCAGCAGGTAGCCCAGCGGCGTAGCAATGAGGAAGCCCAGCAGCAGGCCGGGAATCACTTCGCCCACAGTGACCAGCGTATGGCGCAGCAGCCGCCCATCGGCCAGCACCACGTTGAACTGCCGCCAGACATCGAGCGGGCCAGGCAGCAGAAAGCGCTCATAGCCGCTGATGACCGTCACCATATGCCACGCCAACAGCAGCAACAGAAAAGAAATTGCCGTCGTCAGCCAGATTGGCAGTTCCTGTAAACGCATAACGTTTTCGTCTAACAGATTGTTTGTAGAGGCAGGGCAACGGGAGGGGATACGCGATGGCGCTCATTGCCGGCATCAATGCTCAACAGCAGCACCCGGCGCTAACCGTGGACGCTCCCCCTGTATAACAAAAAACCCACCCGGAATAGGTGGGGCAGTTCCACCCGTCGCAGGTGGATACGTACGTCAACAGGAGGCGCGGCTGCGCCTTTTCCTTCTCCCATCCAGACTATCACTGTCGGCTCTGGAATTGCACCAGATCAACCTCTAAGGGCCACAACGGCCTGAGGGTCGCGGGCTCCGCCTGCGCAGGCGTCACCGCCGATCGGGAATTTCACCCTGCCCCGAAGGATTTATAAAGTTGTCGTCCGTATTATAGCAGAATTGAGGGAAAGGCTCCAGTGGTCAGTATTCAGTGATCGGTGGACGGTATTCGGTGGTCTGAGCAGTAGTCAGGCAATAGGATGCTAAAGCACCCTACCATCCTGACTACTGCTTACCGAATACTGATTACTGTTTACTGCTTACGGATTACTGATTACCGCTTACCGCTTACGGATTACTGATTACTGTTCCCATCATCCACCACAACCGTCGCCTGCGCCTCATCCGTGCCGTCGGGCTTCAGGCCGGGCAGGCTTTGCAGGGCGCTGGTCAGGTCCACGCCGGTCAGGGCTTCGATGGTAGTGGGTACCTGGGCGATGATGCGGGTTACGTCTTCGGTGATGCGAGAAGCGCCGGAACCGGAGCCATTCTCGCCGCCGCCGATGATGACGATGCGGTCCGTCTTGGAGAGCGGCTGGGCGATGGCTGCGGCCATTTCGGGCAGCTTGTCCAGAATCTGCTGCAGGACAGCGGCCTGGGTATATTCCTGCCACGCCGCTGCTTTCTTGGCGGTCGCTTCCGCTTCAGCCAGACCCATCTGGCGCACAATTTCGGCCTCGGCCAGACCCCGCGCCCTGGCAGCATCGGCCTCGGCCAGACCGCGCTGGCGGATGGCCTCAGCCTCACCGGAGGCTTCCGTTTGCAACTGGTACTGGCGGGCATTGGCCAGTGTGCGAATACGGAACTCTTCCGCCTCGGCCGGCTTGCGCACAGTGGCCTGCAGCTCACGTTCCTTACGCATCGCCTCCTGCTCTTCGACCTCAATCTGCTTATGCTTCTCGACAACCTGAATCTGGACCTCTTCGGCCTTCACCTTCTGGTTCTCGATATTCTGCTGCAGCGTATAGGCCAGTTCAGATTCGGCGCGCTTACGGTTCACTTCCGCTTCGAAAGCCGCTTCCTGCACTTCGAAATTCTTGCGGCTTTCGGCAATCTTCGTTTCGGCCTCATACTTGGCCGATTCACCTGCCTGCCGCGCCTTGGCGCTCTCAATGGTGGCGTCACGGGAGGCCTCGGCCTCGCCAATCGCCGCGTCACGCTTCACCTGGGCAATCCGCGGGCGGCCTAGCGCTTCCAGATAGCCCTCGTCATCCTTGATGTCCTTGATGACGAAGGAGACGATTTCCAGGCCCATGCTGGCCATGTCCTCGCCAGACACTTCCTGCACCTTCTGCGCGAACGCCTCACGGTCGCGGTAGAGCTGCTCCACCGTCAGCGTACCCATGATGGCGCGCAGGTGACCGGCCAGCGTTTCGTGGGCCACGTGCTCCATCTCCTGGCGCGTCTTGGAGAGGAATTGAATCGCGGCCGTGCGAATGGACGCTTCATCGCTGCCCACCTTGACCTGGGCCACACCGTCCATCGTCACATTGACACCCTGCACCGTAGGCACGTCGGGCGTGGTGATGTGAATGGTCATCAGCTCCAGCGAGAGGTCGTCCACGCGCTCCAGGATAGGCCACACAAAGGCGCGGCCACCGGTCACGATGCGGAATTTACTCTCCGCCGTATCCAGATCGCGGCGCCCTTCGCCCCGACCGGAGATGACCAGTACTTCGTTGGGGCCAACTTTCTTAATGCGGCTGGCATAGACCACAATGAGGGCCACCAGAACAAATACGAACAGTACGAGAAAAATGGGAAGTAAGGCTTCCATTGTCAGTCCTCAGAGACGTATAGGTAGTTCGTGGCAGGCGCCCCAGCACCCACTACGAACCTTCGACACAAGTTGAACTACGGTTCGTGACTTGGTTGCACAAAGGCGACCCGGCCTACAATCCGCTTGATGATGACGACGTTACCATAGCCAATTTCTTCACCGGTCGCGGAGCGAGCGCCGAGCTTCACGCGGCCGCTGACGTTGTTGAAGGCAACTTCGCCCAACCCCTTGCTGGGAATGGTCGTAATCACCTCCGCCTCGCGGCCAATGGCGTCTTGTTGCAGGCTATAATGACTGGACTTGCTGGGAGAAAGGACGTAGATGAAGAAGGCCTGCGCCACAGCGCCGACGACAACACCACTGCCCACGGCCCACAAGATGCTGGGCGTTGTCTCCATGTCCAGCCAGAGCCGCGTAAGCAGCCCCACCAGGCCGAACGTGCTGCCGAACATGGCCAGGGCGAAGGGGCTGACGTCGATAAAATCGATGCCCGTATCCCCCTCAGTGTCAATGTCAAAATCCAGGGCATCCCCAACCTCTGCCCCAACCAGGGCAATGACAGCATACAGGAAGCTGAGCACGGCAATCGCCGCATAAACCAGATTGAGCGTCCCAGAGTTGAACAGTTCTTCTAGCATTCTTTATCCTCTACCCGAGAGAAAAACCACATCGATTATACTTCCGCCTATCTCACAGGTGCAACCTGACTCACTTACTATACGCAGGAGGTG
>CAZRTM010000155.1:0-7979 GCA_964602995.1 uncultured Ardenticatenaceae bacterium | reverse complement strand
AGTCTCCAATCTCTAATCTCCAATCTCCAATTCACCCCCGCCAATGGCGCATGATCAGCTCCCGCTCGTTTGTGTAGCGCGTGACGGCCTGGTCCTGGCCGGCTTGTTGGGCCAGGGAGATGGCCTGGTTGATTTCTTGTTGGGCGAGCTGGTAGTGGTTGCGGCGGCGTTGGGTGAGGGCACGTAGGTAGTGCAGGTGGGCGCGGCTGGCGGGGGGCATGGTGTGGCTGGCCGCTACGGCCTGGTCGAGATGGCGCAGCGCGTCGTCCCACTTTTCAACTTGCAGGAAATAATCGGCAAGAAGGGCGTGGGCGGCTGCCATATTGGCCCCTTCCTGCAGGCCCAGCCGCAGCGCTTCCTGGGCGTGGTCACGGGCGCGGCGTGAGACGTGACGGCGATTTTCATTTTCCATGAAGGCCATAATCAGGTGGCCCTCCGCCGAGCGCGGACGCCGGGCCAGGAAGCGGTTCAGTTCCCGTCTGGCTTCGGACGTCGCGCCGCTCTGGCGCAGCGCTTCGATCATCTGTAGCTGGAGCCGGTCGTCTGCAGGGTTTTGCAGCGCCTGTTCCTGCAACTGGCTGATATTCTCTTCGTCCGCGCTTGATTGGAACGCCGGCATCTCATACCAGCCCCGGCGGTCGCTCCACCAGAAGAGGCCCAGGCTGGCCAGGTGCACCAGCAACGTGGCGCCGCTCAAGAGAGGCGTGGCTGCAAAGTTGTAGATGGTGCGCCAATCGCCGATGAAGGTGAAGAGGGTGAACAGCGGGTAGTAGAGCAGAGCGTACCAGAGGTGGAAGTGTAGAGAGCGCAGGCCGAAGTAGCGCCAGGCACTGGAACGGTGATTACGGAGGAGGAGCCAGAGGGCGAAACCATAGAGCAGGGTGCCCAGGGTGCCCGAGAGGCTGATGAACCACTGCTGCGCCCCCGTATAGAACCCTTGATGGGCCACATAGCCCCAGTAGAAGCCGTAGCCCACGTCCATCACCTCCCCGCCGAAGGCCCAGACTGACAGGGCGTGGAACAGCTCGTGGATGAAGACGCCGGGCGGCACAGCCAGCAGAAAAGAGGCCCGCTCCGCCCAATTCTTCTTCCACGGTTGTAGCGGTTCGGCAGCGAACTCCTCGCGCCGCTGCCAGATGTTGCGCAAGAGGCCCAGGCCACTGATGAAATAGAAGGCCGAGATGAGGGTGAAAATCCAGGCGATGGGGTCGCCCTGTAGCTGGCGAAAGAAGGTCATTGTCGGTGTCCGTTGAACAGCGGGTTGTCTCTATTCTCCCACAGGCTGTGGTTACGCCGGCGAAGCGCCCCGTGAACAAGCCCGCGGGAGGGTCGTATCTCGCATAGTATAGCAGGCACTGGCGACTGACAACTGCTCTTGCTTATGTTAAAATAGCTGCCAATAGCAAGAGGTAGATTGGTTGTGAGCCTGAGCAGCAAACTCGAAATCCTGGAGAAACTTCCCCTCTTCGACTATCTGACTCAAGAAGAGTTAGAGGAATTGGCGCACATTGCGACCGAGTATGAGTTCGACGCGGGCGCTGTGCTGGCTTACCAGAGGGATGTGGCGGATAGCTTCTACATTGTGGTTAGCGGCCGCTTTTATGCCCGGGGCGTGGATGAGCAGGGCATGGTGCGCGAGTCAGAGGCGTACACGGCGGGCGATGCCTTCAAAGATGTCTGGCTGTTTGAGCCGTTGCCCCACACAGCAACGATCCGGGCCTCAGATCCTGGCCGCATGCTGGTTATCCGGCGCGATGATTTCCTCGACTTCCTGGACGATCACCCTGAAGTGCTGGTGCAATTGGAGCCGGCGTACAACGAAGAGGGCGAACATATTGGCGGACTTACGCCGGAAGGTTGGGCAGAAGCGCAAAAGGTCCGTATGGCGCCGGTGGAGTCGGAGTTTCGGGTGCAGGACATTCCGGCCGACGAGCTGATCGAATATGCCACACGCCGTAGCCGCTGGTTGTTGATCCTGAAACTCACGCCGTTGGTGTTGGGCCTGTTGGTCGTGCTCACCGCCTATCTTTACGTGGCAGCGACGATACCGGGATTTAGTGGGCCACTGCTCGACGTGGGCGTGCCCCTGTTTATCGTGGTCCTGTTCGGCTTCATCATGCTGTTGCAGTGGCTCGACTGGCGCAACGACTACTTTGTCATCACCTCACAGCACCTCATCCACTACGAATTCAATCTGTCCCTGCGCAACTTTGGCGCGGTGATCCAGCGCACGCCTGTGGACCAGATTCAGAGTGTTGAAATCGTGCGACCGAATTTCCTGGCCAATCTACTGAATGTGGGTACCGTGCGGGTGACGACCGCAGCCCAATCGGCCGTTATCTACTTCGATTACGTGGATGACCCGCATGCCATCCACAGTACGCTGACGATGTTGCAGGAGCGGGTGCGCGAGCTGGACGCGGGTCGCGAGCAGGCGCTGATGCGACAGTCACTGGAGGAGCATTTCCTGGCCAGGGAGCCGGTGAAGAAGGTGGAGGAGCAGACAGGGCGCCGCCCGCGGCAACGCAGCTTCTTCGAACAGCTACGGCATAATTATGGCGGCCGCGTGGTGGATGGCGATGTCATTACCTATCGCAAACATATCTTTGTGCTGCTGGACCACCTGGCGTGGCCGATGCTGGTTGGCTCGCTGCTCTTTTTGTTGGCGGTGCTGTTCCTGTACTTTGGCGTCGATATTTTCATCTTCTGGCTGCTGCTCTTTGTACTAGGCGTCGTGGACTTACTCTGGATGGTGTGGCAGGGTGAAGATTGGCGCAATGACACCTATCAGGTGACGGGGCGCTATGTGATTGACATTGACCGCAGCCCGTTTGGCACAGGCGAAAGCCGTAAACAGGCTGAGTTAAGCAACGTGCAGAACATTAACGCGGACCGGCCCGGCTTGTTGCCGACTATATTTAATTACGGTAACGTTTATGTAGAGACGGCCGGCGCTTCTGCCGATATTACTTTTGAATCGGTGGCCAATCCCAACCAGGTGCAACGCGACATTTTTGACCACCGCGAGAAGTTCCGGCGACAACAGAGGGTGCGTGAGGGGCATCAGCGGCGGAAGGAATATGCGGTGCTGCTCGACGTATACCGCCAGGCGCGGGAGCAGGATAAAATACCGCGCCGTACCCCTCCGACAGACGTATTCAACGGTGATCAGCCAATCGAATAGGTTCTGATCGCCAGATGTTATAGAGAGGTAAGATAAGCAATTAAGGATATGGCAGTACGAAAAATAATCCAACCGGATAATCCAACTTTGCGGCGGAAGGCGCGCGAAGTGCAGGTGTTCGACGACGAGCTGCAGACGTTGATTGACGACATGATCGAAACGATGCGCGAGGTGGAAGGCGTGGGGCTGGCCGCGCCGCAGGTCGATGTGCCGTTGCGCCTGGCTGTGGTTGAGACGTTGCCCGAGACGGACGACGAGGGCAATGAGATTGAAGGATCTCGCGACCTGTACGTGATTGTGAACCCCGAGATTGTCTGGGAATCGCGTGATATGGTCGATGGCGTGGAAGGTTGCCTTTCCATACCGGGGTATGTGGGCGAGGTCAGCCGCCACCGTTCCATTCGGGTGCGTGCCCAGGACCGTTACGGCAAGAAAATCCGGCTGCGGTTACACGACTGGGATGCGCGTATCTTCCAGCACGAAATTGACCACCTGGACGGCGTTCTGTACATTGACAGACTGACGGCTCCTGAGAACCTCTGGACGGAGGAGGAATATCAGGAGAAGTTTGGCGCTGACCAGGAAGAAACAGATGAGGTGATGACCTGATGGCCCTGACCATAGAAGAAGTGCAAAAAGTGGCCCATCTGGCGCGCCTGCACCTGACAGCGGAAGAGATTGCGCAATACCAGGAGCAGCTCTCCGCCGTGCTGGCCTACGTGGAGCAACTGAACGAGCTTGATCTGGATGGTGTGGCTCCCACGGCCCACGTCCTGCCGCGTGAGAATGTGTTCCGCGAGGATGAGGCGCAGCCCTCACTGCCGTTGGAGGATGTCCTCTATAATGCCCCGGCCACCGCGCAGGATCAGTTTTTGATTCAGCCGGTTCTGGACGGTGGTGGAGAGGAATAGGTCTGGCGTAGCCAGGGCCAGCGCCGTTCGGATTGTTCTTGTTTCCCCGCAGCATAACCTCTGCATCAACATCAGCCCGATAGAACGTATTGTCAGACGAGATTGTTATGGATTTTACTTCCCTGTCACTAATTGAATTACGCCAGGCCCTGCGCGAGGGTCGCACCACGGCTGTTGCCGTTACAGAGGCAATGTTGGAGCGCATTGTGCAACTGGACAACGAGCTGGGGAGCTACCTGACCGTGAGCGATGAGCTGGCGCTTGAGCTGGCCCAACAGGCCGACCAGCGCCGCGAGTCAGGTGAAGAATCGCCGCTGCTAGGCATTCCGGTCGCCGTGAAAGATATGTTCTGCACCCTGGGCGTGGAAACCACGGCCGGCAGCAAAGTACTGGAAGGCTACATTCCGCCGTATGATGCCTTCGTCGTGGACCGTCTGAAGCAAGCGGGAGCGGTGATTATGGGCAAGACGAACACCGACGAGTTCGCTATGGGCTCCTCCACAGAGAACTCCGCCTTTATCACCACGCGCAATCCCTGGGACCTGGAGCGCGTGCCCGGCGGCAGCAGCGGGGGCAGCGCGGCGGCTGTGGCCGCGGGGCTGGCTCATGGCGCCCTGGGCACAGACACGGGCGGCAGCGTGCGCCAGCCTGCTTCTTTCTGCGGCGTCGTTGGCCTGCGCCCCACCTATGGGCGTGTGTCGCGCTGGGGGGTGGTGGCCTATGCCTCTTCCCTGGACCAGGTGGGGCCGTTTGCGCGCACAGTGGCCGATTGTGCGGCGCTGTTCCAGGTGATTGCGGGGCATGACCCCCTGGATGGCACCTCGCTTCAGGCGCCGGTCCCCGATTATGAAGCGGCGCTGACCGGCGACGTGGCCGGGCTGCGCGTGGGCATCCCCCGCGAATATTTCAGCGAAGGTCTTGACGACGAGGTTGAGGCCGCGGTCGGGGAGGCGATTGCCCAACTGGAGGAGCTGGGGGCTGAGCTGGTGGAAATCAGCCTACCGCACACCCGTTATGCGTTGCCCGTCTATTATCTGATCGCTCCCGCCGAGGCCAGCGCCAATCTGGCTCGTTACGACGGCGTGCGCTTTGGGCCGCGTGTGGAAGGAGAGAACGTAATCGACACCGTGATGCAGACGCGGGCGCTCTTCGGCGACGAGGCCAAGCGGCGCATCATGCTGGGCACCTATGCGCTCAGCGCCGGTTATTACGAGGCCTATTATGGCAAGGCGCTGAAGGCGCGGACGCTGATTCAACGTGATTTCACGGAGGCCTTTGAAAAGGTGGACGTTATTGTGGGGCCGACCTGCCCGACGACGGCGTTCAAGATTGGGGAGCGTATATCTGATCCGATCGGCATGTATCTTTCTGATGTGCTGACAGTGCCGGTTAATCTCAGCGCCAGTTGTGCCCTCTCGCTGCCCTGTGGTTTCGACAACCAGGGGTTGCCCATTGGTATGCAGCTTATTGGCAACACCCTGCAAGAAGCCACTATTTTGAACGCCGCCTATGCTTACGAACAGGCCACAACCTGGCACACACGCAAGCTACAACTGACGGAGACGCCATGAAAACAATCATCTTGCTGGGCGGATATGGGACCAGGATGCGTCCCCATAGCTGGAGCCGTCCCAAACCGCTGCTGAACGTGGCGGGCAATACGGTTCTGGGCCATATCCTGGAGCAGATGAGCGCGGTAACTGGCGGCGAGGTCATTTTCGTGGTTGGCTATAAGGGCGATCAAATTGAGGCGTGGGTGCGTGAACATTTCCCGCACCTGGACAGCCATTTCGTGGTGCAGGAAGAGGCATTGGGGCAGGCGCACGCGGTCTGGCTGTGCCGTGACTTTCTGCTTGACGATGACGAGGTTGTCGTTGCCTTTGGCGACGCCGTTATCGAAGCTGATTTCGCCGAGGCAAAAGAGAAGGCGGAGCGTGAGCGCGCCGACGCCGTCTTCATGGTGGTGGAGGTGGAAGATCCGCGCGGCCACGGCGTGGTGGTTCTCGACGACGAAGGGCTTGTCACGTCCTTTATCGAGAAGCCGCAGACCCTGGAGCACAATCTGCTGGTCACCGGCCTTAACTGGTTCCGCAGCAGTAGCCGTCTGTATGAGGCGGTGAACACGGTGATTGAGGAAGAGCGGCGGACGCTGGGTGAATATTTCATGGCCGATGCCTATGAAGTGATGCTGGACGCTGGGGCGCGCATTGTGACCCATCCCGTCATCCAGTGGGTTGACGCCGGACAGCCGCAGAATATTTTGCATGCCAACAGGCGCCTGCTGTCGGTGCAGGGTAGCTCGACCGAGGCCATTGAGCGCAGCTATGCAGAAGATTTCACGGTGCTGCCGCCGGTTTATTTGCACCCCAAGGCCCGGGTGGAAGGCTCGGTCATTGGTCCCTATGTTTCTATTGAGAAAGATGTCATCATCCGCGGTGCGGTGCTGCGCAACAGCATCATCGACCGTGGCGCTATCGTGGAGAATGCCGTGCTGGATGGCGCGCTGGTGGGCGAGGAAGCGCGCGTGAGCGGTAGGCCGAAGGCGCTCTTTATCGGTGATAATTCAACCGTCGAGATTGGCTGATGGTTTTGCTTTTGGTCTTGCTCTCCAATTCGCCCGTCTCCAATTGCTCAGTCAGGAGGTAACTATGAACAAGTACATTTCACAGCGCGTTGCAGGAACACCACCCTCCGGAATTCGCAAATTTTTCGATATTGCGGCAACGATGGACAGCGTCATTTCGCTGGGCATTGGTGAACCGGATTTCGTTACGCCAGAGCCGATTTTGCAGGCAGGCATAGAGTCGCTACGCCGCGGTGAGACGCAATATACGTCGAACAGCGGCACCATTGAACTGCGTATGGCGTTGGCCAACCATCTGGAACGGCTCTATGGCGTCTGTTATGACGCCGAAAGCGAAATATTGATTACCGTGGGCGTCAGCGAGGCATTGTATCTGGCGATGACGGCTTTGCTCAATCCCGGCGATGAGGTGATTATTCCTGAGCCGAGCTTCGTCTCCTACGGGCCAGAGGTGAGCTTTGCTGGGGGCGTGCCCGTGATGGTGCCGACTTATGTGGAGAACGATTTCCGCGTGACGGCCGAAGAGATTGAAGGAGCCATCACGCCGCGTACGAAGGCGGTGCTGCTGGCCTATCCTAATAATCCCACCGGCGCTGTGATGACGCGGGAGATCATGACGCAAATTGCTGCTGTGGCCGAGGAACATGACCTGCTGATCATTTCGGATGAGATTTATGACCAGTTGGTCTATGGCGTGCCCCACGTCTGTGTGCCTGCGCTGCCTGGGATGCGCGAGCGGACGATTTTGTTGGGCGGGTTTAGCAAGGATTATGCGATGACCGGCTGGCGCATCGGCTACGTCTGCGCCGAACCGGAGCTGCTGGCTGCCATGCGCAAGGTACACCAGTATACAATTATGTCGGCGTCGACCACGGCCCAGGCTGCGGCCCTGGTTGCCTTAGAGAGCGGCCATGAGCATGTGGAGCGCATGCGCAGCGAGTATGACCGCCGCCGTCGCCTGATTGTGGAGGGCTTTAACACATTGGGCATGTTGTGCTTTGAACCCGGCGGCGCTTTTTACGCTTTTCCCTCCATCCAGCGCAGCGGCATGAGCAGCGAGGAGTTTGCCATGCGCCTGCTGGAGGAAGAGGAGGTGGCCGTGGTGCCCGGCGACGCCTTCGGCCGCAGCGGCGCCGGCTTCGTACGCGCCTCCTACGCCACGGCGTATGAGGACATTGAAGAAGCGCTGAATCGGATTGAACGGTTTATGCGGAGGCATGGGTAGAGATTGGAGAATAGAGAATAGAGATTGGAGATTGGAGATTGATTTTTGCCGCAGATAAACGCGGATAAACGCAGA
>CAZRTM010000154.1:0-8095 GCA_964602995.1 uncultured Ardenticatenaceae bacterium | reverse complement strand
TAGCGATGCCGCCAGCATGTTTTCACCTGGCTACTTATCACTTTTGTCGATGACCTGCACAGATGCTGTTGTAAGCGCCTGGTTGCTTCGCTGTGACAGGATTGACAAACCGCTTTAGAAATCCTCAAACCTGTTATGTTGGATGAAGGTGAAGTATCTCCCGTGGAACTGCCGGTGAGTGTGGCGGTGCTGTTCACCGAGGGCCGCTCGGAGCGCGGAATGGAATCCGCGGCTACAAAACCACACGTCATGGTAACCGTACGCCGTGATAACCACACGCCGTCGTAGTCGAGGTTTCCATACCTCGCTCGCGGAACCGTTGGTGAGGATGACGGTCACGCTCGCCAACGACCGCGCCGAGACCCTTCACTCCGCAGACTCCGTTCAAGGTGACGAGGGTATAGGACTCCGTTCAGGGTGATGGGGGTATAGGACTCCGTTCAGGGTGACGGGGGTATAGGACTCCGTTCAGGGTGATGGGATGGGAATGGGTCTCGCAATCCAAACTGTCATGCTGCGATTATCAGAGTGATAGGTAACTAACTCCCAACATGTTTTAACATGTTTCCTCCGTTAGCTGTAGAATTGAATTCTACAGACGGCGGCCACTCGCGTTCGGATCCTCCTCGTCCTCATATCCCCACTTCTCCTCCACCAGATAGAGCGGGCGTCCTTTCACCTCGTCGTAAATGCGGCCCAGGTATTCGCCGATGATGCCCAGGCTGATGAGCTGCACGCCGCCCAGGAAGAGGACGGTGACCAGCGTGGTGGCCTGGCCCAGCAGGGGACTGGAAGGGCCGAAGAGGCGTAGGGCGATGACGACGACGATGGCGATGAGGCTGATGAAGGCCAGAATGAAGCCCATGTAGGTGGCCAACTGCAGAGGCAGGTAAGAGAAGCTGGTGATGGCGTCGAGAGCGAAGGGCAGCATCTGACGCACGCTGCTGAACTTTGATTCCCCGGCAAAGCGGGCGCGGCGCTGGTAGGGCACGCCGATCTGCTTGTAGCCAACCCAGGGCACCATGCCGCGCAGGAAGCGGTTGCGCTCGGGCATGCGGCGGATGGCGTCTACCACGCGGCGGTCCATCAGACGGAAGTCGCCAGTGTCGAGGGGAATGTCAATATCCGTAATGCGATAAATCAGCCGGTAGAACACTTTGGCGGTGAGCAGCTTGAACCACGTTTCGCCCTCGCGGCTCACGCGCATACCGTAGACGACGTCATACCCTTCACGCCACTTTTCTATCATCTCCGGGAATACTTCCGGCGGATCTTGCAAATCGGCGTCGGCCAGGATGACGGCATCGCCCTGAGCGTGGTCCAGGCCCGCCGTCACTGCCACCTGGAAGCCAAAGTTGCGCGA
Organism: uncultured Ardenticatenaceae bacterium; assembly: GCA_964602995.1. Classification (GTDB taxonomy): domain Bacteria; phylum Chloroflexota; class Anaerolineae; order Promineifilales; family Promineifilaceae; genus JAAYYY01. Next base: position 6,732 of record CAZRTM010000154.1, on the reverse strand, counting down.
AAAGCTGACGCCTTTGACACGCGGATCTTGCTCGTGTAGCTCTCCAATGACCTGCGCCGAGCGGTCGCGGCTGCCGTCGTTGACCAGAATTAGCTCCCAGGGGTATCCCGTGGCATCCATCACCGCCTGCACACGCCGGTACAGCTCGGCGAGCACCGGCTCCTCGTTGTAGACCGGGGCCAGAATGGTAATCATGGGCAGACGTCCCTCGCCGTCTTTCTGACCCTGCACTTGCACCTGCTGCTCTTGCATCTTTTCCATCAGTTCCATAGTTTAGTTGCGTTTTTATCCATTTATACACGTTTTCTGCCAAAACGGCGCGCCGAGCGTAGGCGCTCCACCTCTAACACCGCCAGCAGCCCTACGTGGTCAGAGGGGTAGAGGGTAGGGTCATCTTCGGCGGGCTTGTCGGCAAAAAAGGTGGCGTGGTTCACACTTAGCTCGGAAGAAATGAAAATGTAGTCCAGACAGCCGGCCCAGCCATTGCTGGGAACCAGCGCCGTGGGGTAGGTCGCCAGCGGCTCGTAGCCCCGCGCCAGCTCCAGGGCCGAGCGGTAGGTCTGTTTCATTTGCTGAATGGCCGGACCTTGGGGTAGCTCGTTGAAATCACCGGCGATGACGCGCAGCGGCACGCGGCCGGTTTCGTTGGCCCAGCCGATGAGGGCCATTGCCTGCTCCTGGCGCGCCTCGTGGTCGTGGGAAATGGGATGCAGATGGGTGGCGATGAAGTCCAGCGTCTCGCCGGTGGAGAGGGTGACGTTGGCGCGCAGCGCCACACGCCCATCATAACCCAGGTTGATGGCGTCGCTGGAGATGACCGGCAGGCGGGTGAGGATACCTACTGCTTCCAGGGAACCGCGCAACAGATGCCGCCGCCGCTCCTGAATGAGCTGGTAGGGACCGCGTGAAGAGCCGGTGAGGCGGCTGTTAACCTGAGCTTCCAGCCATCTGCCCTGCCCCGTGGCATAGTTGATTTCCTGCAGGCTGAGCAGGTCGGGCATGGTGTTCAGGATTTCGCTGACTATCAGATGGCGTCGCTCAGTCCAGCGGTTGTGCCGGTTGTGCAAGTTGAGCGTGGCAACTTTCAACTGAGACATGGGAATGAAGGCTCCGGTTCAGCCCAGAGTAAGGGTAGTGACGCCAGATGGCACCGCTGTCTGCAAAGTTTCTTCACCGTAGCGAATGGTCAGGCTGAAGGGCAGGGTGGTCTTCACTTCGATTTCGTTGCCATCCCCCGTCATCTCCAGCCGCCCGTTAGGCCCCAGAGGCAGATTGCGCACGCCATAGCGCCCTTCTCCGGCCAGATGCCGGTTCCAGGTGATGCGGCGCAGGGGCCAGTCGATATTGATGCCGATGACGGCTTCCAGCAGGATGGTGATGGCGCTCAGCCCGGACCAGCCCACGTAATTAGGATGAGCTGGCTGGCCGGGTGCGGCGCTTTCCGGGGCATAGGTCTGCCAGAAGGTGTCCGTGTGCTGGAAAACATCGGACACGTTCTCCAGGTGGTTGACGGCGATATCGTGCGCCAGACGCCGCTGCCCTACGCGCTGCAACCCTTTGATGACCATATAGTTGGTGGGCGAGCTGACCCCGCCGCGCCAGAAATCACCGTTTTCGGGAGCGTAGCCGGGGCTGTCGGCGGAGAGGCTGGGCACGCGGTGCGGGCGGTTGAAGACCTGTGTGTCGCGCAAGTGGCGCAGGAAATCCTGCAGACGGTCTTCGGGCACCATGTCCTTGTCCAGCAGCCCCCAGTAGGCGCCAATGCTCTTGGCCGGACTGAAGCGCCCGGCAGGATCAATGTCGTGGTAGAAGCCGCTGTCGTCGTTCCAGAGGTGGGCGTTTATTTCCCGCTGCAGGAAGGCGCGTTCTTCGTTGAGGTCGCCGGCCAGCTCCGTCTCCTCCAGCACCTGCGCCATCTGTGCCAGCGCCCAGCAGTTGAGGGAGGCCTGCATATTGGCATCGACCCAGGTCCAGTGGGCGTGGTAATTCTCGCCGCCGGGCACGCGCGGCTGGTTCTCCATGCCGCTGCTGAGGCCGGTGGCCCAATAGAGGCCGTTGGGCCAGGTGCGGTAGCGCCGCTGCCAGCGGTGCAGGGCCAGCAGGGGCCAGAAAATCTGCTCCAGCCGCTCTTCGTCACGGCTATGGCGGAAGGCGCGCCATTCGGCCCAGGCCATCACGTTGGGGCCGGTGCTGTTGGGGTCAAACGGGGTGTGGAAATCGGAACCGTCTTCGCTGTGAATCAGGCGGCAGATGAAGCCGTCGTCGTGCTGGCGGGCGTAGAAGTTGTCCAACGAGCCTGTAAAATCGAAAGCGCGCCGCCCATAGAGGCCAAATTGGATGACGGAGGCGCTGTCCCACATGCTGACATAGTCATCGCTGCCGTTGCTGATGTAATTGGAGACGAAGCCGCTGCGAGTACGAGGTTGGTGCAGGTTGCTCCAGGCGATTTCCCAGGCGCGCCAGTACATCTCTACCCAGTGTGGTCGCTGCGGCAAGATCGGTTCGGGCAAGAGCGGTTGTATTTCCTGAAAAGGAGGGATAGGGCGCGATGTGTAGGATTGGTTGCGGAAGCGATTGCGCTGGACGAGAGGTTCTGGTGTGCGGGAGGCAATGGGTTGGGTCATAAGGCGCTTATCTTGTGGCCCATACTTCAGCGGTGCCGGAGAGGGTGAGGCCGTTCTCGTTGAGGCCCGCTACGCGCATATTGTAGCGCACGAAAATGTTCTGGCGTAACACGCCCAGCCACAGAAGGGAATCGTCGCGGGCGAAAAAGGGATAACTGGCCGTCCCCGATAGCTCGGCAAGGTCGTTCTGAAGGCCCTGGTAAACCAGCGTGGTGCCAGGCACGCTATACCCTTCAGGCACATAGTAGGTGACGGGAATGCCCTGGAAATGGAGTGAACCTTCGGGGGTTTGGGTCGGCGGCACCTCAACCGGTTCCGGGTTGAGAACGGCGAGCGCTACTTCTCCTTCGGCCAGCAGCCGGCCCTGAATGTCGCTGGAAAGGCGCAGGCGATATTCGCCAAAGAGACCCGGCGCAATCACGCCGCGCCAGGTGAGTGAATCGCCCACCCGGCGATAGGCGCGCAGACCGTCGATGGAAATTTCGTGTACGTCGCCTACCATTTGTAAGTAGGTGATACGAGTGCCGGGAATGGTAACGCCTGGTTCCAGTGCGACTCGATAGGGGGCGGTGAAGTGGAGGATGTCGCCCTCCGGTGTAGGCTCTGGCGGAGGGGTTGGCGCGCTATTAATGCCCGGAATGGCGCAGGCCAGGGATGTGCACAGGATTAGAAGGAGTATAATGATAGCTTGTCGGTACGGTTGGCGCATGGTAGACCTTCAAAGGTGAAAAGCGAACCGTCTCGCCGGTTGGCTTATAGGTGGCTATCATAGCCGAATTCCGGTCCCTGTGCATGAGCGCAATCTGAAAGGGGGCCGGGCACAGCGAGCTGCATTCTACCACGTTCATGATCTTCACGGTAAAATGCGCCAGCGAAAGATGCCTATGACGGATGACCGTCTGATGGACGCCCGTTTAACGGACAACCACGGAGGAATGACACGAATGAGATATCTCTCTCTGCTGCTTACTCTTGCTGCCCTGTTGCTGCTGGCTGCTTGCCAGCCCAATGTAGATCCACAAGAGACGCAAGAGCCTGAGACTGGCCCCACGGCCACGGCGCCACTGCCGGCTGAAGGGGAAGCGACGGAAGAAAGTGGGCCGCAGGTTCAGGCTTCACCAACGCCTGACGGTTACCCGGCTGCTCCACAGCCCACACAGGCGCTGGACGGCTATCCCGCCGCGCCAGGAGCGCAGGCGCTGCCAACAGGGTATCCTGACGATATGGTGGTGTGGATGATACGGCCGCTGGGGCAACAGTGCGTGGATCCTGAAGAGTATGAATACCCCGACCTGGACGCAGCCATCGCGGCTTTGGAAGATGCCGGGGTGGAAGTGATGGACTCGGGGACGGCAGAGCTGGGCGTTTGTGAATCGTGTGACTGCTCCACCAGCGAGCATTTCCGAGTGCAAATTCGCGCCCTGGATATGGAGCGAGCTGAGAGCCTGGGCTGGATGAGGTCGCGATAGAGGTCTCAATAGAGGTTTCCATAGAGAGCTGACCGATAAGTAGAAGGATAGTGGAATGATTCGTTTTTTAACTGCGGGTGAGTCACACGGACCGGAACTGACGGCGATTCTGGAAGGAATGCCCGCAGGGTTGGCTGTTGACCTCGACGAGATAAACAGGCAGATGGCGCGCCGCCAGAAAGGATATGGTTCGGGCGGGCGGATGCGCATTGAGAAGGACGCCATCCAGATTACGGCAGGGGTGCAGAATGGGTGCACGACTGGAGCGCCTATTGGTATTCGCCTGCCAAACCTGGATTACGCCAAGTGGCGGGAGCGGGAGATTGAGCCGCTGACGGTGCCGCGCCCGGGCCATGCCGACCTGACGGGGGCCATCAAGTATGGCTACCGCGAGTTGCGCCTTTCGCTAGAGCGGGCCTCGGCGCGGGAGACGGCTGCGCGGGTGGCAGTGGGCGCCTTCTGCCGCCAACTGTTGCAGGCGTTCGGCATTACTATCGGCAGTTATGTGATCAGCATCGGCCATGTCAGCGCCGACATTCCCGCCGAGATGCCCTATGAGGAGCGTTTTGCGGCGGCGGAGGGCAATGACGTTCGCTGCCCTCTGCCAGAGGCCGAAGAGGCGATGCGCCAGCTTATATGGGACACGATGCAGGCCAAAGATACGTTGGGCGGCGTCTTTGAGGTGGTGGCGCTGGGTGCGCCGCCGGGGCTGGGTAGCCACGTACACTGGGACCGCCGCCTCGATTCGCGCTTAATGTTCTCGGTCGGTTCGATTCACGCCATCAAGGGTGTGGAGGTCGGTCCGGCCTTCGAGAACGCGGCGCGTCCCGGCTCGGAGGTGCACGACGAGATTTTCCTGGATGATGACGGGCAGACGCTGGTGCGGCGGAGCAACAACGCCGGCGGTTTTGAGGGCGGCATCACCACCGGTGCGCCGATTGTGGTGCGGGCGGCGATGAAGCCGATTTCCACGGTGCTCAACCCGCGCCAATCGGTGGACCTGGCGACCGGCGAGCCTACGGAGACGGTCTACGAGCGTTCTGACTTCTGCGCCGTGCCCCGTGCGGCTGTGGTGGGCGAGGCGATGATGGCAATTACGTTGGCCGAGGCGCTGCTGGAGAAGCTGGGCGGCGATAGCCTGGAGGAGATGAAGCCGCGCTTTGAAGCGTTGCGGCGGGCACGGCTGGAGGAGCTGGTAATGGATAATGTGCCGTGGCAGTTTGGGTATGAGTAGCTTTCGGGAGGATGTAAATGAGACCTCTTCGGTATGGCATTAACATCACGCTGGACGGATGTTGCGATCATCGTGCAGGGCAAACCGACGAAGAGCTACATCAATACTGGGCCGATAAAGTTGCGCAGGCCGATGCCCTCATCTATGGGCGGGTGACGTACGAAATGATGGAGGGCGCGTGGCGGGCGCCGGCGCAGACTGGTGTCATCCCTGATGGGATGGAAGAGTGGATGGTCCCCTTCGCCCATACGATCAACGCGGCCAAGAAGTACGTTGTGTCGAGCACCCTGGAGCGGGTCGACTGGAATGCTGAACTTATACGGGGTGATTTGGGGGAGGCTGTTCGGAAGCTTAAGCAAGAGTCGGGTAATGGGCTGTTGGTGGGAGGCGTGACGTTGCCGCTGGCATTGGCGGAGCTGGGATTGATTGACGAGTACGAGTTCGTCGTGCATCCCAGGCTGGCAGGCCACGGACCGACGCTGTTCGCGGGGCTATCGAAGTATGTGGACTTGAGGCTCGTGGGCCGGCGGGAGTTCAGCTCGGGCGCGGTGGCCTTGCAGTATGAGCTGAAAAGGTAGCGGGGGAAAGCAGTTCCCAGCCCAACTGTTGGGCCCTTCTATTTTTCCGGAAATGCCGTCCCACCACCACGCTGGCGCCCCTGGCAGCGGACGGCGGTCTGGTTCTGGTCGGTGTGGTATTCGTAGCGCTCGCCGTCCGCTTCGAGGATGACGCGGAAGCCGGGGGTGATAACCATCAGGTAGGCCTGACCGGGTTTGGGACAGCCGAGAGAGCTGTCGTTCCACTGTACGGCTTCAATGGACACCACCTCGATGTCGTCCGCTTCAATCCCTAAATCCTCGGCCAGCACCGTCACTGCGCGATGGGCCATAGCCTGGGCCAGGTTTGGCTGGCCCGGTTCTGGTTGAATCACTGCTTCTTCTCCTTGGGCGGCCGGTTCCGGCGTCACTTTTGCCAGGTCTACCTCGGCAGGGAGCACCGTCTCGCCAATAATCGTCTCGCCGCCCACTTCATCCGTGGCCTGCAAAAGTGGTTCCAATTCGTCACCTGCCTCGCTTTCTGTCCTCAGCTCCGCCGATTTGGTGGCGGCAACCTGCGGCGTCGCCTCTTTCCCGCCAGTCAACTGGGCCACCGGCTCCTCTCCCAGTGCGGGCGTGCAACCCAACAGGAGTAGAAAGAGGAGGAGGGTGATTGTTTTTCGTATGCTCATGATAGACTCCTTTGATTGGAGATTGGAGATTAGAGATTAGAGATTGGAGATTTTTGCCGCAGATGCCCCCGCGCCGGGGCATCTGCGGCAAAAGTCAATCTCCAGTCTCCAATCTCCAGTCTCTAGTCTCCAGTCTCTTCATAAGTATAACGTTTACGCGCCATGCTTTGTTCCCCT
>CAZRTM010000153.1:0-8126 GCA_964602995.1 uncultured Ardenticatenaceae bacterium | reverse complement strand
CGGCCATAGGAGACCGGCCACAGCCAGGTAATTTCTGTTGCTCGGGCCGGTCTCCCGACCGTGCCCGCTGCTCTCATGTAAGCGGGTGGCGCGGTCAGGAGACCGGCCACAGCAATGGAAGACCGCTGACGGCTGACGGCTGACGGCTGACAGCTGTCAGCTTACGCCCTTTTTGACAAAACCGGCGCTTCTATGTAATCTGATAGCTGTTTTGTATACAGTTTACAAAATGCGCAGGCGAAACCGGCATGCGGGGCTGGTTGAGTGCTTTGAGAGAGGGACTATGAAAACATTGCTGGTGGGTGGTACCGGGTTTAGCGAGATGGATTACCTGGAGGATGTGGTGCAGGAGACGGTGCGCACGCCATTTGGTGGGGCGACTGTTTTTCTGGGAAAGTTTGAGGGGATGGAGTGTGGTTTCTTGCCCCGGCATGGCGTCTATCATGAAATGCTGGCGCCACAGGTGAATTATCGGGCCAATGTGTGGGCTGCGCAGCAGTTGGGCTTTCGCTGTATGCTGGGCACGTCTGCGGTCGCTTCGCTAAATACGGAGATCGCCGTTGGAGACCTCGTCGTCCCACACCAGCTTGTCGATCTGAGCAAACATCGTCAGGACTCCTTTTTCCTGCGCTCGGTGAACATGACGGAGCCTTTCAGCCCTGCCGTACGTGAGGTCATTCTTCAGGTTGCCGAGCAAGAGCAGATTCCGGCGCACAGGCAGGCTATCTACATTACGTCTGAAGGGCCGCGCTATGAGACGGCGGCGGAAATTGCGCTCTTCAGCCGCTGGGGCATGGACGTGATTGGCATGACCAATGGTACTGAGGCCGCGCTGTGCCGCGAGCTTGACCTTTGTTACGCCACCATAGCGCTGGTGACCAACATGGGAGCCGGCATCAGTGACGAAGGGCCTGATCTGGAGAGGCACCGCGCCGTGACACGCGCCAATTTGCCCCGCTACAAAAGACTTGCCCTCAGCAGCCTGCGCGCGCTGTTGCAGGCAGAGGATCTGCCGCCAGCCTGAGGCCTGGCGGCTGGCGGTTGACACTCCTATGGCGCCTTCCTATAATCGTCTCTCTTGTATACAATTCAGGAACCCAGATTAGTGCGTTTCCAGGGGCAGCATGAACGGTAAAGTTTTTCAGAAGATTCCTAAGCACGATTCTCTGGTCTCCCACGTTCTGGAGCAGATAATCAATGCTATTGTCAACGGACAGTTGCGTGCAGAAGATAAGCTGGTGGAAGAACGGCTGGCAGAGCAACTTGGCGTCAGCCGTGGTCCGGTGCGCGAAGCCATTCGCCAGTTAGAATCGCTCGGTCTGGTTACCAAGCGCCCTTACAAAGGGGCGTTTGTCTCTGACCTTGACGAAAATGAAGTGATCGAGTTGCAGGCTGTGCGGCTGGTGCTTGAAGGGATGGCTGTGCGGCTCCTCACCGAGAATGCAACGCCGGAGAAGTTGGCGGAGCTAGAAGAGATTATTGACAAGATGCGTGGGGTTGCCAAGCGGGGAGACAGGCGGCAGATATTAGTCCACGATGCGGATTTCCACGATGCCCTGGTCAGGCTGAGCGGCAATGGCGTGCTGGCCGACACCTGGGAACCGCTAAGCATAAAAATGCGCCGTTTCTTGCTACTAAAACGGCGCCACACACACCGCAACATCCAGGATATTGTCTCCACCCATAAGAAGATCCTGGATGCCATACGTTCGGGCGATCCGGACCAGGCGGAAGAGGTGTTGCACGACCACCTGCGCAGCGTCAAAGTGACCTTCAGCAAACCGAAAGAAGACGAAGCTCCTGAGGGTGGAGCTGCCGAGAGCGAAGTCGCGGAGAGCCAGGCTATTTAGTTTTAGGCCACAGCTAGGGTAGAAAAATAACACCCGCTCCTTCGCGGCCGTGAAGGAGCGGGTGTTTGCTTAAATAGGGCGGGTTATGGCTGTGCCTTGACCCAGCTTAGTCTAGCTTAGTCCAGCCGGTAACGCGCCAGTTTCTCTTCATCAATTTCCACACCCAGCCCTGGTCCTTGCGGAACACAGATGTAGCTGTCCTCAAAGTGCAGTGGCTCTGTGAGGATGTCATCCTTGAGCAGAGTGGGGCCGGTGAAGTCAGAGGTATAGGCCAGGTTCTTGCAGGCAGCAGCGAGGTGCGCGGCAGCAGCCGTGCCGATACCCAGCTCCATCATCGTTCCCACTGCCACAGGAAGCCCGGCTGCTTCAGCCACCGCCTGCATCTTCATCGCGCCATCATATCCGCCGGGGCGCCCCAGCTTGATGTTGATGATATCAGCGGCATCATGTTTCACCACGGTCATGACATCCTGTGGGGTGCGCACGCTTTCGCAGGCCATGATTGGCGTTATCAGCGCATCACGAACGCGCCTCATGCCATCCAGGTCCCACAGCGGGACCGGTTGCTCGATGAGCGACAGGTTATACCGTTCCATCCTGACCAGTGTGGGAATAGCCACGGCCGTGGCATAGCCCTGGTTGGCGTCGACGCGGATATCGATGTCATCGCCCACCGCGTGGCGAATCTCTCGCACCACCGTTAGATCGTGTTCTGGGTCAGCCCCAATCTTTACCTTCAGGCTGCGATAGCCCTGCTCGACGTATAGCTGAGCATCGTCCAGCGCCTGCTCCACATCCTTCACACCCACACTCTGGGCCACCAGCACCTTGTCCCGATAGCTGCCGCCGAGCAACTTGTAGACGGGTACACCCAGCGCCTTCCCTGCCAGATCGTGAAGCGCAATATCTACTGCGGTCCTGGCGAAACGGTTGCCCTTGGGCACAGCGTAGGAAATCGCTTCGCGTACAGCGGCAATATTCAACGGATCGGGGGCAGCTTTTAAGGTGGGTTCGAAGTAGGTCTTAATCGTATGGATGATGCCGGGCATTGTTTCCCCTTCGAAATAACGCCCGGTCTCGCCAATGCCGACAAGCCCTTCATCGGTGTGCAGTCGAACGACGATATAACCACTCAGGGCCTGTGGCCCTTCTGTAAAAACATTTGCTACCGTGGCAATTGCCCAATCCGTAATGAAAGGGATTGACACAGGAATCGCTTCAACCTTCGTGATTTTCACCAAAAACCTCCAATAATATTGGTCTACAGTGAGCGGCGCGCTGTTAAGCGACGCGCTCTTCTGTGGCGGGATCAAACAGGTGTAAATCTGATGGATCCAACGAGAGCTTTATCTGATCTTGTTCGGTAAATGAGCCTTTGCTGCTGGCGCGAACCATGAGCACATGTTCATGCCAGCGCACCGACAGATATTTATCTGAGCCTAGCGGCTCAACCAGCTCAATCGTGCCTTCCATCACGCCGGAACGGTTATCAGGCGCGATGAACAGGTCTTCGGGGCGGATGCCGGCCATCACTTCCGTTCCATCGTCGCCGCCCACCACCTTCCGTAGCGCCTCAGCTTTCGCTTCGGGCAACGATATAGCGAACTCATGAGCCGTAACCTGTGTCTGACCATTCTCCCGGCGCACGCGTAAGGGCAAGATATTCATTGGTGGGCTGCCGATGAGACCGGCGACAAACATATTGGCCGGATATTGGTAGACCTCATCGGCCGTGCCCATCTGCTTGATCTCGCCATCCCCCATAATCACAATGCGGTCGCCCATCGTCAGCGCTTCCGTCTGATCATGCGTCACGTACACCGTCGTCACGCCAAGCTCGCTTTGCAGCCTTTTCAGCTCAGTGCGCATGCCGACGCGCAGCTTGGCATCGAGGTTGCTCAGAGGCTCGTCCATGAGCAGCACCGATGGGTTGCGAATGATGGCGCGGCCCACCGCCACGCGCTGTTGCTGGCCGCCCGACATCTCCCTCGGTTTGCGCTCCAAGAGCGGTTCTATTTGCAGGATACGGGCCGTCTTCTGCACCTGCTCCTCAATCTGCTGCTTAGTCATATTGCGCTCTTCCAGTGGGAAAATCAGGTTTTCGCGAACGGTCATATGCGGGTAGAGCGCAAAGTTCTGAAAAACCATGGCGATGTTACGGCTGGCCGGATCGAGGTCATTCACCATACGATCCCCTATCCAGATTTCACCTTCAGTTGGAGCTTCTAGTCCGGCCAACATGCGCAGCACCGTCGTCTTTCCACAGCCCGAAGGCCCCACCAGAACCAGCAGCTCACCATCAGCCAACTCCAGATTGACATTATTGACGGCTGTGACGGAACCAAATCGTTTGGTAAGTTGGTTGAGTCGCACCTTTGCCATGCGCTTATCCTTTCATTCCTGACATCGCCACTCCGCGGATGAAGTGACGCTGTGCCACTAGATACAAAATGAGGACTGGCAGCGACGCCATCAGGGTGGCAGCCATCAGCAGGTGCCAGTCCGTAAAGTACTGCCCTTTGAAGGCGCTGAGGCCCAACTGAACGGTCCGCATCGCCGGATCCGTGGTCATAATCAAGGGCCAGAGGAAATCATTCCACACAAAGGTGAAATTGAAGATAGCCACCGCGCTCAACGCTGGTTTGGCCAGGGGCAACATGATACGCCGGAAGATCTTAAACTCTGAGGCGCCGTCCACCCGTGCGGCGTCGATGAGGTCCGAGGGCAACATGCGGAAGAACTCGCGCATCAGATAGATTCCGAAAGTGGAAGCCAGATTGGGCAAGATTAGCGCGCTATAACTGTTTAGCAGCCCGATGCCGCCGTTGCCCAAAATATCATTACCGCCGGCAAGTGGGAATCCTCTAAACATGATGAACAGGGGGATCATCGTAATCTGTGCCGGAATCATGATGGTGCCCAGGAAGAAAAGAAAGAGAATGGTCCGGCCCGGAAAGCGCAGCTTGGCCAGCGCATAGCCGGCCAGGGCGCTGAGAAACACCGCGCTGATAGTGGCGGTAATGCTTACAATGAGGCTGTTCAGGAGAAGGCGGGGGAACCTGATCTCACGCGAGGCCTGCGCGAAATTTTCCCACATGATGGTCTCGGGAATGAGGCGAGGCGGCCAGGAAAAGACTTCCATCGCCGGCGTGAGAGCGGTGGAGAGCATCCACAGGAAGGGGCCTACGACGAGGATGGCGCCAATAATAAGGATGGCGTAAATCAGGGCTTTGCCGAGAACCCTGCGCAGCGTGCTTAGATTTAGCGCCCGATCTAGCGGCTTCTGGCTCTGACTCTGGATCATCCTTGCCAACTCCTTTCTTTTCTAATTGGCGTTTGCGATGAGTTATGACGGATATTGAAGAAATAGAATTTCATCATTAATCGGTATCGAGCTGATTGGACCATTTCAGGGAAATCAGAGAGAGACAGAAGATGACCACAAAGAGGACGAAGGCTATGGCCGAGGCGTACCCCATACGCATATATTGGAACGCATTACGCCAGATATGGAACACCAGCGTCGTCGTCTTGTTGCCCGGCCCGCCCTGTGTCAGAACGTAGATCTGGTCGAAGGCCTGCAGCGAAAAGATGCCGGTCATGATGATGATGAAAGTGGTGGTGGGCAAAAGGAGGGGCCAGGTGATGCGGCGGAATTGGCGCCAGGTGCTGGCGCCGTCTACGCGTGCGGCTTCGTAGAGAAAGGCGGGAATGCCCTGTAGGCCGGCGAGGTAGATGACCGTATCATAGCCGATGTTGCGCCACACGGAGACCATGATAATCGACGGCATAGCCAGATTAGGGTCGCTCAGCCACCCGTACTTGGGCAGGCCAATCATGCTCAAGAAATAGTTGAGCACACCAAAGGAGGGATTGAGCAGAAAGACCCAGATCATGGAGATGGCCACCCAGGAAGCCACCTGTGGAACATAGTAAGCGGTGCGGAAGAGGCCAATCCCTTTCAGCTTCTGATTGAGCAATAGGGCAAGGAAAAGACCGATGGCCGCGCTGGGAAAGACGGTGCCCACCATGTAGTACAGGCTGTTTACAAAGGCGGTCCTCGTCTCGCGCTCGCTTAACAACGTTTCATAATTTGAAAGGCCAACCCAATTGGGTGGGCGCAGGATAGAGTAGTCTGTAAAGCTGAGTATGAAAGCATAGATGGTGGGGACGACGCGCAGGAGCACGAAAAGCAACGTTGGAGCGAGGATAAATAGAATCCCCGCCCACATTTCACGCCGTTGCAAGCGCGGGCGTGCCCCTCTTTTTTCAGAGCGTCGATCAGCGTCTACCATAACCAGATACCTCTCCCTTCCTGGTGCAGCGGCTGGGACGCTGCCTATGAATAGAGGGCCATACTGCAGGTCTGGATGAAGAGGTTTTCATCTGACTACCGTATGGCCCATCTATTCACGTCTGTGTCAATAGTGAGATAGATGCTTCACGTGGCTGTGCCATTGTTCCCAGACCGGGTCAGGGCAGGACGTAGGCACAACCCTGCTGATCCACAAGTTGCTGGCTTCGTTCAACGGCCTCATCCAGAGCTTCCTGGGCATCTCGACCTTCGACGAAAACCTGATCCATGGCCACACGGATGTGGTTCTGAATTTCGGCCCAGGCGGGATGTAGCGGGATGCCACGACCATTCTCTTCAAGTATCTCCACCCAGCGTTGGCCGAATGGATTCATCTCAAAGTACTGTTCGTTGGCCGCTTCACGCAGCGCCGGCGCGCCCGGTTCAATCAGAGCATAGTCGCGGGCAATTTCGGGAGTCATTGTCAGGAACGTCACCAGCTCCAACGCTTCGTCGAAGTGCTGCGTCTTGCCCGAAATGCCCAGATAGTTGCCGCCGTACTGCGCGTAGCTCTGCTGGCCCTCAGTGTGTGCCGGGGCAGCAATGCCTACCATATCCACGAGATCAGGCGCATCCTCGTCCATGCCACGAACGGCCACGTTAGAGGAGAGGCTGGCAACACGGCCCTGAGCGAAGTCCAGGTTCTCGATTTCTATAGCGCCTGGCTGGTCAACCTTATACTCATTGACGAGATCGCTCAACAGTTGAACGGCGGCCACGCCTTCGGGGCTGTTGAAGGTGACCTGGCAGCCATCCTCGCTAAAGAAGTTGCCGCCAGCAGACCACAGGTAGTTGGCGAACTGGGTCACGCCCTTGTAGGGATGGCCCACGAAGATATGATAGCCGGCGCGTTCCAGGTTGCCGGCGTCGTCGCGCATGGTTGTAGCCTGGGCATACTCAATCAGCTCGTCCCAGGTCTCCGGTGGAGATTCGGGGTCAAGCCCGACCTCTTCATAAATATCCTTGCGCCAGTAGAAGGCATAGGGCTTCACCGTCCAGGGAATAGCATACAACTGCCCTTCATACTCACCCAGGCTGAGGGTACCACTGAGGAAATCATCCTCACTGAAATAGTCGTCCAGGGGTGTGAAAGCGCCATTGGCTACCCACTGTGGAATGTCAGCGTTGAAGGCCATCGTCACATCAGGGCCTACACCGCCGGCGAAAGCGGTCATGATCTGGGTCTTGCCCGAGGCCCAGTCGAGAACAGAGTATTCGACGGTGATATTGGGATTCTGCTCTTCAAACATTGGGATCCACTCTGCGAGTTGTGCTTCCTGGTCCCCCGTGCCCATAATCCAGAGCCGTAGTGTTACCTCTTCCCCCGCTGCAGGTTCTTCGGCTTCTCCCGTCTGCCCATCAGTGGTCTGCCCTCCACTATCTGTGCCCGGCTCCTCTCCCGCGTCTGGCTGTGATGTACATTGCACCCCGGCAATCAGCAAGAACAAAGCTGCTACCAACAACAAAAACCTTTTTTGCTTCATCACGTCTCCTGCCTTTTCTAATTAAACAGTTTGTGGGGCTACCGTGAGATACCGACGTGTTTTCCTATCGACTATCCTCCTATCAAACGTCCTCCTGTGCGATTGTATACAGATTACAGTATACACATTGCCAAAAAGGCTGTCAATTTGTCATGGACATTTCGCTTATACCTGCAGTTAAGAGCGAGACAGCCGCGCTAAAGGTCTGGTATGATCCTGCTGAACGGTATAATATGTAAATAGTATACTGTAAACAAATTAGGTCACACCTATTTTCACAATGCCCAGGCATTCAGCCAACTATTACCTATTACCAGCCACTGTCCAAGGAGAAGTTCATCTATGGCTCTCAAACCTATACTCATAAAAGGAACATGGAGACAGGCCGCAGCGCCGCTGCGCTCCTTTGTCGCCAGCAACCCGGCGACCGGTGAGGCG
>CAZRTM010000152.1:0-8188 GCA_964602995.1 uncultured Ardenticatenaceae bacterium | reverse complement strand
TCATCTGCGTTCCCCGCGTCGGGGCATCTGCGGCAAAAGCCTAATCTCCAATCTCCAATCTCTAATCTCTAATCTCCACTCTCCCCGCCTTCACCAATTCGCGCGCAGCCTCATACACATTCTTGCTGCGCACCAACGATTCCCCCACCAGAACGGCATCCATGCCAATTTCAGCCATGCGCCGCACGTCCTCGGGGCCTTTGATGCCGCTTTCGCCGACGGCGATGGTGCCCTCCGGAATCAGATCGCGCAGCCGGGCGCTGTTTTCGAAATCGACTTCGAAGGTCTGCAGGTTACGGTTGTTGATGCCCACGATGCGCGGTTGCAGCGGCAGCACCTTCTGCAGCTCCTCCTCCGTATGCACCTCCACCAGCGCGTTCATACCCAACTCGTGCACCAGCTCCAGCAGCGAGCTGAGGTCATTCTTGCCCAGCACCGAGGCAATGAGCAGCACGGCGTCGGCCCCGGCGGCGCGTGCTTCATAGACCTGGTAGGGGTCAAAGATGAAATCCTTGCGCAGCACCGGCGTTGGCTTCCCCGTCTTTGGCGAGCGCCGCTCGCCCAGCGCTTCTTTCACATCGCGTAAATCCTCCAGGCTGCCCTGGAAGTGGCGCGCGTCCGTCAGCACCGAAATGGCGCTGGCCCCTGCCCTCACATAGGTTTTGGCCAGCTCCACGGCATCGTATTTGCGCACCAGAAGCCCCTTGCTGGGCGACGCCTTCTTGCACTCGCCAATCAGGGCCACACCCGGGCCGCTCAGCGCGCTTACCAAATCCAGCGGCGCTGGCGCTGTGTCGGCGAAGGCGCGCACATCTGCCAGCGGCACCTCGCGCATCAGCTTGGGCAACTGCTCGCGATGATAGCGCATAATCTCATCCAATATTTTGCCCCTCTGCCGGGCCAGCTTTGAGACGCTCATGGTCAGCCTCCAAGACGATTGGTCATCGTAATCCACTTCTCCAGGGTACCTAACGCCGCGCCGCTATCAACTGCTTCGCGGGCCGCCGCCAGCCCCTTCTCCCAATCATTATCCGCCACACTGAGAACCGCAGCCGCATTGAGCAAAACAATATCACGTCGTGGCCCGCGCTCGCTGCCGTCCAGAATGCTGCGCGTAATCGCCGCGTTCTCCTCTGGCAGGCCGCCGGCCAGCTCCTCCACGACCGCTTTCTGCAGGCCCAGCGCCTCGGGGTCCAGCTCAAATGTCGTCACCTCGCCCTCGCA
Organism: uncultured Ardenticatenaceae bacterium; assembly: GCA_964602995.1. GTDB lineage: Bacteria > Chloroflexota > Anaerolineae > Promineifilales > Promineifilaceae > JAAYYY01. The sequence goes on along the minus strand of CAZRTM010000152.1, from coordinate 6,964 downwards.
GAGATAGCTGACGCTATTCACGCCGGTTACCGACAACTCATCCAGGCCACTGGCGCCGTGCACCACATAGGCGCCGCTGCTGCCCAGCTCACCCAACACCCGCGCCATGCGTTCCGTCAACTGCGGGTCATAGACGCCCACGAGCTGGTGCGTGGCCCCCGCCGGGTTCGTCAGCGGGCCTAGAATGTTGAAGATGGTGCGCTGCCCGATTTCACGCCGCGGCCCAATGGCATAGCGCATCGCGGGATGGTGGTTGACAGCATAGAGGAAGCCGATGCCCACCTCATTCACGCACTCCGCCACCTGCTCAGGCTGCAGGTCCAGGTTGCCGCCCAGCGCCATCAGCACATCGGCCGAGCCGCTCTTGCTGCTGGCGGCGCGGTTGCCATGCTTGGCCACTTTCAGCCCTGCACCGGCAATGACGAAGGCGGCGGTGGTCGAAATGTTGAACGTATGCTTGCCGTCGCCTCCAGTGCCACAGGTGTCAACCAGCATTTCGCCATTGGAAATACCGGGGTCTACGCCGATGACGTGTGCGCGCATGGAACGGGCGCTGCCGGCAATCTCATCCACCGTCTCGCCCTTCATGCGCAGCGCCGTCAGATAGCTGCCAATCTGCGCCGGTGTGGCCTGCCCGCCCATAATCACGTTCATCGCCGCTTCGGCTTCTTCCAGGCTTAAATCTTCCCCATTAATCACTTGCGCAATATATGCTCTTAGTGGCATGGCGACCTCCTCTCTTGCCGCTCTTTCCTCTGGCAAGTTATCATCCGTTACCGGCCATCCAGGAAGTTCTGCAGCAGCCGCTTGCCGTGCTCGGTCAGGATGCTTTCGGGGTGGAACTGCAGCCCCGTAATCGGATACTCTTTGTGCCGCAGCCCCATCACCTCGCCTTCACTGGTGAACGCCGTCACTTCCAGGCAATCAGGCAACGGTTCTTCTACAATCAGCGAGTGGTAGCGTGTGGCCTGGAAGGGGCTGGGGACGCCGGCAAAGACGCCTATCCCCTTATGGTAAATCGTTGAGGTCTTGCCGTGCATCAGCCGCGGCGCGCGCTGTACACTGGCGCCATAGACGTGCCCCATGCACTGGTGGCCCAGGCAGACGCCCAGCAGCGGCGTCGACGGCCCCATCTCGCGAATAATGTCGTTGGAGATACCGCCATCTTCTGGCCGGCCTGGACCGGGGCTGATCACAATCCGTTGTGGATCCAGCTTTTGCAGCTCGTCCAGCGTCACGGCGTCATTGCGAAACACCTGCAATTCGGCGCCCAATTCACCCAGATATTGGACCAGGTTGTAAGTAAAAGAATCGTAGTTGTCGATGACAACAATCATCATAACCTCCAGTAGCCCGCCGCCGCTTAATCGGCTGCTACTTCGGCGCTTTCCTGCGCCTCGCTACGGATTGCGCCTTTTTTGTCCATACGCTGGCGCCCCTTGCGGCTGAATTTGTTCCAGACGCCGGTCAGCCCCATCGCCTTTTTCATCATCAGCAGCGTCTCTCCGGCAATTTCGTTGGCGCGCACGGTACCCTCGTAGATAACCTGCTCCACAAAACCGCTATCGGCCTCAATCTCTGCCCGCCGCTCGCGAATGGGGTCCAGGAAGTTGTTAATGGCCGTGGCCAGCTTTTCCTTAACCTCCACATCGCCCACGCGTCCTTCGCGGTAGCGCGTTTTCAAATCCTCCACCTCTTCGCGGTTGGGGTTGAAGGTGTCGTGGTAGATGAAGACCGGGTTGCCTTCGACGCGGCCAGGGATGTCAGCCCGGATGCGGTTGGGGTCGGTGTACATGCTGTGCACCTTCCTCTCCACGGTCCTGGCGTCGTCAAAGAGGTAAATGGCGTTGTCCAGGCTCTTGCTCATCTTGGCGTTGCCATCGGTTCCCACCAGTGTGTCCCCCTCCACCAGATAGTCCGGAATGGGGAATATCTCTTCGTAGAGGTGGTTGAAGCGGCGGGCGATTTCGCGCGTAATTTCCACGTGCGCCTGGTTGTCCTTGCCCACCGGCACAATGTGCGCCCGCGGCATCAGGATGTCCGCCGCCTGCAAAACCGGATAGCCCAGCAGGCCAAAGGGCATCTCGTTCAGGTGCGCGTCACGGGCCATATCCTTCAGCGACGGCAGGCGGCTCAGGCGCGGCACCGTCACCAACATTTCGAAGAAGAGGTTCATCTCATAGACCGCATGCACGGCGCTCTGCAGATAGATGGTGCACTTGCGCGGATCCAGTCCGCAGGCCAGGTTGGCAATGGCCACTTCGTAGGCATTGGTGCGGATGTTAAAGATATTCTCTTTCTCGTTCTTCGTCGTCAGCATGTGCAGGTCGGCGATGATGAAGTAGCTGTCATACGTATCCTGCAACGCCACACGATGTTTGATACTGCCCACATAGTGACCCAGGTGGAGGCGGCCCGTCGGACGGTCTCCGGTCAGCATCCGTTTCTTTTCCGTTCCATTGCTCATATGCATCGACTCCTTATAAAAGCCCCTGTTCTGCTCGTTCGATAGCTACTGCCAGGGCACGCGCCTTGTTCAGACACTCCTGGTGCTCGCGCGCCGGGTCGCTGTCGGCCACAATGCCCGCGCCAGCCTGCAGATAGACCCTGTCGTCCTTCATCAACATGGTACGGATGGAGATGCAGGTGTCCATACTGCCATCATAGCTGAAATAACCGATTGCGCCCGAGTAAAGACCGCGCCGCTCACCTTCCAGCTCTTCAATAATCTCCATTGCCCGCACCTTGGGCGCGCCGCTCACCGTCCCCGCGGGGAAGGTGGCGCGCATCAGGTCGAAGGCATCCAGGCCCGGACGCAGCTTCCCTTCCACGTAGCTCACCAGGTGCATCACGTGACTATAGCGCTCCACAACCATCAGGTCACGCACGGCCACGCTGCCATAGTCGCTGACCCGCCCGATGTCATTGCGCCCCAGGTCCACCAACATCACGTGCTCGGCGCGCTCCTTGGGGTCGGCCAGCAGCTCCTCGGCCAGCGCCTTATCTTCCTCTTCGTTCTGGCCGCGCGGTCGCGTCCCGGCAATGGGCCGCACGCTGGCTACGCCATCTTCCAACCGCACGTGCATTTCCGGCGATGCGCCAATCACCTGCATATCATACGCGCCAAAATCAAAGTAGAACATGTAGGGCGAGGGGTTCAACATGCGCAGCGCCCGGTATACGGCGAAGGGGTGCGCCTGTGTGCGGCGGCTCAAGCGCTGGCTCAGAACCACCTGGAAGATGTCTCCCGCGGCGATATACTCCTTGGCCTGCGCCACAATCTCCTCGAAGCGCTCCTGCGACATGTTCGATTGCAGCGTGGAACCACGGCCCTGCCCATCGCGGTTTGCGCCCCAGCGCAGGTGGGGGATGGCGGGCAGCGGGCGCAACAGCCGTTCGCTGACCCGCTCAATGCGCTGGATGGCCTCCACATAAGCCGCTTCCACATCATCCTCGACGCGCGCATTAGACAGAATCAGCAGCCGGTGACGGGCGTGGTCAAAGACGACGAGCGTGTCGGCCAGCAGGAAGATGGCATCGGGAATGTCCAGCACCGTTGCGGCCGTGTCGGGCAACTTCTCGAAGAAGCGCACCACATCGTAACCCAGATATCCGGCTGCGCCGCCGCAGAAGCGGGGCAGGCCGGGTATGTCTGCCGGACGGAAGCGCTCCAGCTCCTGGCGCAACACGTCCAGAAAATCCTCGTCCGCGGCCAGCAGGCGGCTCTCCGTGCCCTGCGCACCCGTCTCCCGCACTTCGCGCCCGTGCAGCGAAATCATCCCGCGCGGATTGACGCCCACGAAGGAATAACGGCCCACCTGCTCGCCTCCCTCCACCGATTCCAGCAAGAAGGAAGCGCCGCCGCTGTCCATCAATTTGAGATAGACTGACACCGGCGTTTCCAGGTCGGCCGCAAACTCGCGGTAGATGGGAATCAGATTGGCGGAACCGGCGGCCACCTGGCGAAACTGATCTAGCGCCGGGCGATAAAGGGTGTCCGCTGCCGTCCTGTCCTGTGTGTTTACCTGTAACATCTTAACTCCTTGTTTGAACAAGGCCCTTGCTGAGCCGGGCAGTCGCGCCAGCGGCGGACGCCCGGCCCATGCTTGTGGCAGTTGAGCTGCTTCTAGAAATTTACTTCGGGCAGTCGAGTCATCGCCTCGTTAATCGCCGTTTCCGGGTACTCGTAATCTTGCAGCTCACCCTTGAAGTAGGCATCGTAGGCGCCCATATCGAAATGGCCGTGCCCCGACAGGTTGAAGGCAATCACCCTGGCCTCACCGCTCTCCTTGCAGGCCAGCGCCTCATCCAACGCCACGCGGATGGCGTGCGCCGACTCTGGCGCAGGCAAAATGCCCTCGGCCCGCGCAAATTGCACGGCGGCCTGGAACGTAGCCAACTGGTCCACGGCCCGCGCTTCGATGTCGCCGTTGTCCAGCAACGCGCTGACGCTGGGGGCCATACCGTGATAGCGCAGGCCACCGGCGTGAATGGCGGGCGGCACGAAGTCGTGGCCCAGCGTGTGCATCTTCACAATGGGCGCCATCGCCGCTGTGTCGCCATAGTCAAAGGTGTAGCGCCCACGGGTCAGCGTGGGGCACGAGGACGGCTCGGCGGCGATGACCCGCGTCTTCTTGCCGTTGGTGAAGTTCTGGTGCAGGAAGGGATAGGCAAACCCCGCGAAGTTGGAGCCGCCCCCGGCGCAGCCGATGACGATGTCCGGATATTCGCCGGCCATCTCCATCTGTTCCAGCGCCTCCAGCCCAATCACCGACTGGTGCGTCAGCACATGGTTCAGCACCGACCCCAGGCTGTACTTCTTCTGGCCGCCAGAGGTCGCCGCCGCTTCCACCGCTTCCGAAATGGCAATGCCCAGCGCGCCGGGGCTGTCCGGCTGCTCGCTCAGCAGTTGGCGTCCAAACTGGGTGCGGTCAGTGGGGCTGGCGTAAACGGTGGCCCCATACGTCTCCATAATCATGCGCCGGTAAGGCTTCTGCTCATAAGAGACCTTGACCATATAGACCTCCAGGTCCAGGTCGAAGAAGCTACAGGCCATGGCCAGGGCCGAACCCCACTGCCCGGCGCCGGTCTCCGTGGTCAGCGCTTTGGTGCCCGCTTCTTTGTTATAGAATGCCTGCGCCACCGAGGTGTTCGGTTTGTGCGAGCCAACCGGGCTGACCCCTTCGTACTTGTAATAGATGTGGGCGGGGGTATCCAGCGCTTTTTCCAGCCGCCGTGCACGGAACATCGGTGTCGGACGCCACAGCTTATAGACTTCGCGCACCGGTTCCGGTATCTCAATCCAACGCTCGGCGCTGATTTCCTGCTGTATGAGGTTCATGGGAAATAGGACGCTGAGAAATTCCGGCGTCACCGGTTCCCTGGTGCCCGGATGCAGAACCGGCGCCGGCTGCACCGGAATGTCGGCGTTGATGTTATACCAGGCGCGCGGTAAGCGGCTTTCTTCTAACACGTACTTATACTGTTCACCCATTTTCACTCTCTCCTGACGTTTATTTGTTCGGGGCCGGCGCGCTGACCGGACCACCTTACCAAGAATAAAAAAACGCTCTCATCCCCTGAGGGACGAGAGCGCTCATTCTCCCGTGGTGCCACCCTGTTTAGCCTGGCTTCAAACAAAAAACGCGCCGTGAATGCGCGTTCGATGTTGTGATAGCCAGCCTCACTCTTGCGATCCGGCCCAATCTATGGGCGAGACCTGTGCCCTGATAACGGTGGCATCTCCGTTCTGAGCTAATCAATGCCAGCAACCGCATCTTTCGCCCAGACAACTCACCGGCCCATTCCCCTACGGCGCTGACGCCGGTGTTTCAGCACAGGCACCGGCTCTCTGGGACCCGCTTCACAGGGTACTCTTCCGATTCACAGTCTTTCCATCTTCAGTTGCGGACATGGTAGCACGCCGCCGAAAGGCTGTCAAGGAAAATAATGGCCTCTGATATTATTCAGGGAATCCGTAGCAAAGAAACAATCTTTAGTGTAAAATCCTGATATAGCTTATCTTACACAAATAGGGTAAAAAAGTGGCTGAATCAAATGTGAGTATAGGTCGGGTAAAACGGGAGATTTCCGAACTTCTCAACCGCGTTGCCTTTGGTGGTGAGCGGATTGTTCTAACTTCTCGGGGCAAGCCCAAGGCTGTAATTATCAGCCTTGAGGATTACGAGCGTATCCAGCAATCTGAGAGAGAGAAGCAGCTCAATCAATGGGAAAACTGGCGGGTAAAAAACGAGTCCTTGACAGAGCGAATCTTAACTGAGCGGGGTGGAGAACTACTTGACGTTGATGCCATTTGGACCGAAACACAGACTGACTTAGAGCGCCGGCACGATGAGCTATTTGACAATTGATGCCGGGATACCCTTTAAGCTGATCGCTCCCCATCGTCATCAGCAAATCTACATTGATCTGATGGACAGTTGGCTTCAAGCCGGATACCGGCTATGTGCCCCCACCCTATGGGCGTATGAAATCACATCAGCGCTCACAAAGATGGTTCATTTTGGACGCTTGAGTACGACGACAGGACGGGAGGCGTTACAACTCGCATTCCAGCTTGAAATCGAATTGGTATCGCCTGATGAGGAACAAGCCTTGAAGGCTTTGGCCTGGACTAAAAGTTTAGACCGCGTGGCTGCCTATGATAGCTTCTACCTGGCGCTCGCCGAGGCACGGGAGTGCGCGTTTTGGACGGTTGACAGGCGGCTGGTTAATGCGGTGGCGCAACCCTGGGTCAAACTGGTTGAAGAGCCAGCTTAGCTAAGCTAGCGGTCAGGATGTGTCGGGTGGTGTTCAGCGTGGATAGAAGTTCCTCCTATTGATCTTTTCCAAACTCTTCCCTAAACTCATGGGCTGATGTCGGGCCGAGCCGAGGCATCGACCAGTAATGTTGATTCAGTTTAGGAAGAGGTACAATGAAGCAGTATCGTAAACTATTCACCCT
>CAZRTM010000151.1:7101-8285 GCA_964602995.1 uncultured Ardenticatenaceae bacterium | reverse complement strand
AACACACAAGACACCGTACAAGACATCGTCATAGCCACCACCCTGGACAACCGCGGCAGCGACTGTGCTTCGGGATTTGCCAAACTGCTGGAAATCATAGACACCCTGGCGCCGGGCGAAGTACTGGAGATATTGAGCACCGACCGCGCCTCACAGCGCGAGCTGCCTGAGTGGGCTGACCGTTCGGGTAATACGATTCTGAAAAGCGAGGCCACCGGTCCATTCTGGCATCGCGAGTATCACTATCTGATTCGCAAAGAGCAATAAGAATAGCCTGCCAGAACGGACACCTGACAAGGCGCCCTGTTAACGGTCGGAACGGACTTTCGTCAGCAACGCATAATCCGACTCCCCCGAATCGGCAACCAGACGGGCGTCTCGCCCCACTTCGCGGCCCAGGTTCAGGAGATCCATCTCAATCTGCTGGTTCTGAATCTGACCCTGGTCATCAAACACCTTCCAGGAGCGGGCGATGGGTAGAACCAGCGGCACGGCATAGGCGCGCATGGCGCGCACGATAAACTCCATCGTGTTCACCGCCTGCAGCCCGAATGTACCCCCGGCGACGGCAATGAGGCCCACCACTTTGCCTGTGAGCAAAACCGGGTCGCGCTCCTTTAGCGGATTCAGCCAATCCAGCGCATTCTTGAAGGAGCCACTGATGCTGCCGTGATAGAGCGGGCTGCTCCAGATCAGGCCGTGGGCGCTATAGACGGTCTCGTTGAGATAGACCGCCGCTGGCGGCAACGTCTCTTCCAGCTCCGGGCGGTACATCGGCAAATCCAGCTCTCGCACGTCGAGCAGCACCGTCTCCACCCCCGCCTCCTCGGCCCCAGAGAGCGCAATCTTCAGCGCTGCCAGGCTGGCCGAGTTGTACGAGAGCGAGCCGCCCAGACCTACCACTCTTACTGGCGCTTGTTCTGTTGTTTCCAAGGCGTTTTCCCCTGGTTAGTCCTATAATCATCCTTCCCGTAATTAACACTCATCTAGATAAAAATCGCGTTATCTTCAGGTAGACTGGCCTCAAGGCGCAGCCATTACCAGCACATCTACTCGAGGTAGAATGAACAGTTCGGCCACAACTAAAAAGAGGTAGTTGCGATTTCATTTCCAGGCGCTTACACTTTCAATTGAAAAATATCGACCAGCCCTCGAAGCTCTCGCTAAATGACCGTCTACCTGAC
>CAZRTM010000151.1:0-7001 GCA_964602995.1 uncultured Ardenticatenaceae bacterium | reverse complement strand
GTTCGAGAAACATACTATTTGACCATGTTCTGATTGTTATTATTTCCTGGTAGACGAGTAGTCCCGTAACTCTCAACGGGAGGCAGTGACATGGCCGTAGCTCATTTTGACGCTGTCGTCGTTGGCTCCGGTTTTGGCGGCGCGGTAACCGCTTACCGGCTGGCCGAAGCCGGGTGGCAGGTCTGTCTGCTGGAGCGCGGCAACGCCTACCCACCCCGCTCCTTTCCTCGCAGCCCCTACCAGCTCGTGCGCAACTTCTGGGATCCCAGCGAAGGGCTTTATGGCCTCTACAACGTCTGGAGCTTCCATAACCTGGAGGCAGTGATTGCCAGCGCCCTGGGCGGCGGCTCCCTGATTTACGCCAACGTCCTCATTCGCAAGGACGAGAAGTGGTTCGTGCAGGAGGATCTGGCCGGCGGCGGATTTGAATACTGGCCAGTAACCCGCGCCGATCTGGAACCGCACTACGAGCAGGTGGAGCAGATGCTCAACGCCCAGCGCTACCCCTTCCAGCACGAACCTTACGCACGCACTGCCAAGACCCACGCCTTCCGCGAAGCAGCCGAGCGGCTCAACCTCATCTGGGAGCTGCCCAAACTGGCCATTACCTTCGCCAACGACGGCGAAGTACCCCGGCCTGGCATGCCTATCAACGAAGCACACCCCAACCTGCACAACGAGACGCGCTTCACCTGCCGCCTCTGCGGCGAATGCGACATTGGCTGCAACTATGGCAGCAAGAACACACTTGATTACAACTATCTCAGCGAAGCAGTGCGGCTGGGAGCCGATGTGCGCACTCTGTGCGAAGTGCGCCGCTTCGCGCCACGCAGCGAGGGTGGCTACATAGTGCAATATGTTCGCCACGAGCCGGACCTGCGCGCCGGGAAACCGTTCGACACCGGCACGCTCCCCTTACACACTATAACAGCGAACCACCTCATCCTCAGCGCCGGGGCTTTAGGCACGCCATACCTGCTACTGAAAAACCGCGCCGCCTTCCCCCACCTCAGCCCGGCCCTTGGCGCCCGCTTCAATCTCAACGGCGACTACCTGGGCTTTGTCATGCGCAGCCGCGAAGAACGGGATGGGAAATTGGCACCGCGCGTAGTTGAGCCTGGCACCGGGCCGGTAATCACCAGCGCCATCCGCGTGCCAGATCTGAGCGATGGCGGCCATTTGCGCGGCCATTATATAGAAGACGCCGGATATCCACAGCACGTCAACTGGGTGGTCGAAGGGCTGGACGCGCCGGGCAAAGCGCGACGTACTGCCGCCTTCCTCCTACATCGCTTACAGGAGCGGCTTGGCGGGCAGCGCCAGAGCGACCTCAGCGCCGAGATCTCGCTGCTGCTGGGCACGGCCCAACGCACGGCGACGTCGATGCCGCTGCTGGGCATGGGCCGTGACGTACCCGAAGGGTTGATGCGCCTGGACAAAAACGGCTATCTGGAAATTGAATGGACCGGGGAGCAATCAGCCTACTATTTCAAAGGCATCGAGCGCACCATGCGCGCCATCGCTACCGCGCTCAATGGGCGCTTCGTGGCCAATCCCACCGCCCTCCTACACCGTGGCGTCACCGCGCACCCGCTGGGCGGTTGTCCCATGGGCCGCCATGCCGGCGAAGGCGTTGTCAATAGCTACGGTGAAGTGTTCAACTACCCCGGCCTGCACATCGCCGACGGCTCCGTGATGCCCGGCCCCGTCGGTCCCAACCCTGCCCTGACCATCGCCGCCCTCGCCGACCGCTTTGCCACACACCTCATCGAGCAATAGACAACCCCTCTCGGAAGGTCGCGGCGCGCTTGAATGCGTCGCAAAGCAGTTCCGAGAGGGGTTCCCAGGTCTCAGATCGCTTTACTCCTGATCCAGCGCCAGTCGGATGAATAGGGGGGCGCTGACGGCGAACGACACCACGTGCATCAAACTCAGCACAATAACCGTTGCCATGCTGGCGGGAGGCGCAGCCGGCGGGCCAAAACCGAAGGCAGTGCCTATGGCCAGCAGCAGTGAGAGCAGCAGGCCAATGGTAGCAATAATCAGGTAATGGCGTGCGGGGCGGGATGATACGCGGGTTACAATGGCAAAGATGGCAGCGGCAATGAGCAGATAGACGACATTGGCGCCCACGATTTGCACCAGCCCGGCTCCAGGCCAGGCAGTCACCTCGGGAAGCAGAGTCCCTGCCCCGTAGTAGAGGCCAAGATCCAGAATAGAGGAAATGGCCATTGCCAGCGGGGCCACCCACAAAAGCCGGCTGATTGAAGCAGGCTGCGTGTTATGTTCTGGAGAAGTAATACTATTCGTTGTCATTTTTCTCTCCTGTCTTAAACAAACATCCTTTACTGTCCCCAGGATACCCGCCCGCTCGCACGTTGTAACCAACCAGCCAGACCAACCTTGGCTGCAGACAGTGGAATCTGAAATCCATCCTTCGTTAGCCGCTGTCAACCGATCGGTTGACAAGCCCATCACCAGCCAGAGGTTGCACATTGCGATTGACAATGTAGTTCGATATCGTACAATTCTATGTGATACTTTCTAACGTTCAGGAATGTTGTGAGATCTACTACCATGCCAGATGCTGAAAAGCGCGAAAAATGGATGGCATTCGTTCGCGAGCTGAATCCTGAGGTGAATCCAAGTGCCTTGCGCCTCATGGACGAACTACGCGCTGTTTCCCACGCCCTACACCAGCTTGGCGAGCAGAGCGTAGCCACCACCGGCCTCAGCTACGCCCGGATGCGGTTGCTGCTGGGGCTGATGTTCGCCCAGGAAATCGAAGGACGTGAGTACGGCCTTAATCCCTCAGAAATAAGCGAGCGCCAGGGTACCAGTCGCAATACTATTAGCAGCCTTATTCGCGACCTTGAAAAGGAAGGGCTGATACAACGCACGCTGGATCCCCACGACCGGCGGCGCTGGAACATTCAGCTAACCGAGCGCGGCCTGGATCTCGTCCGTAACCACATCAGCCATCTCCTACTGACCATTGCGCGCTGTTTCGACGTCCTTGATGCCCATGAGCAAGAGCAACTCAGCGGCTATCTCGTTCGTATTGGACAGGCAGTAGACCAGGCAGATAGATCCTGCAATAACTCTTGACACTTAAAGGAGCTTGACGATGCAAGTTGCCAACCGTCGCCCGGACGGTGCACCCGGCGGGCGCGCACTGGGGCGAGCCATTCAATATGTGACACGCTACCCGCGGGTGACGCTGGTGGCTGTCGTGTCACTGCTCATTGCCACAGCCGCGCAGTTGGCCGTTCCCCAGCTCATCCAGGACATCATCGACACCATCACCACCAACGCCGCCAGCCAGGCTATTCTAGACCTTCCGCTAGAGATACAGGAGTTGGCAGCCGAACGCCTGGGGCTTAACCTGACCAATCTTTCCCTGGATCTGGAAAACGCGACCCGTGCCATTGTCATTGCCGGCCTCACTGTCGTCGTCTTCGCCATCGCCCGTGGTGGTTTCACCTTTGCCCAGCTGTACGCCTCCCAGGTGCTGTCACAAAACATTGCCTTCGACCTGCGCAATGACCTCTTCGCCAAAATCCAGCGCCTCAGCTTCAGCTACCACGACCGCAACCGCACCGGCCAGTTGATGATCCGCGCCACCGACGACGTGGAGCGGCTGCGCGTCTTTCTGGCTCAGGGCTTGCTGATGGCCCTGCAGGCCTTTGTGCTGCTGGCGGGCACCCTGATCATTCTGCTGCTCACCAACTTCACGCTCACCCTGGTCATCCTACCCATCCTGCCCATTGCCTTTGTTCTCTTCATGGTTTTCGGCAACATTGCCCAACCCCTCTTTCGCGAAGTACAGCAGCGGCTGGGTGCAGTCAATACCATCCTGCAGGAGAACCTGGCCGGTCTAAGAGTAATCAAAGCGTTCACCAGCGAGCGGCGCGAGCAAGAACGTTTTGAAGGGAGCATCGACGCCCTCCTGGCCCAGCAGCTGCGCGTGGCGCGCATTTTCAGCGTCATCTTCCCCTTAATCTTCCTCGTCGCTAACCTGGGACAGGCTGGGATTCTCTACTTCGGCGGCCGACAAATTATCGAAGGCACTCTGACGCTGGGCGAGTGGCAGAAGTTCAGCCTCTACCTTATATATGTCTTCATACCTATGGGCCAGTTGGGCTTCATCATTTCCCTCATGGCCCAGGCCTCGGCCAGCGCTGACCGCATCTTCGAAATTTTGGACGCCGAGAACGACGTGGCCAACAAACCCGACGCCGTGCCCCTGGAAGATATTTCCGGTCACGTTGTCTTCGACAACGTCAGTTTCCGCTACTTTGCTCACGGTGACTATGTGTTGCGCGATATTAGCTTCGAGGCCACACCGGGACAAACCATCGCCTTGCTCGGCGGCACCGGCAGCGGCAAGACCACGATCATTAATCTCATCCCCCGCTTCTACGATGTCTCCGAAGGGCGCGTACTGATCGACGGTCACGATGTGCGCGACGTAACCATCGAGAGCCTACGAGAGCGGATCGGCATCGTGCTGCAAGAGACGACCCTGTTCAGCGACACCATACGCGGCAACATCGCCTTTGGCCGGCCCGACGCCACGGATGAGGAAGTGATTGCTGCTGCCAAAGCCGCAGCAGCGCACGACTTCATCATCTCCTTCCCGCAGGGCTACGACACGCCGGTCGGCGAGCGCGGATCCACCCTCAGCGGCGGGCAAAAACAGCGCATTGCCATCGCCCGCGCTTTGCTGCTCGATCCGCGCATTCTAATTCTGGACGACTCCACCAGCAGTGTGGACCTGCAGACCGAGTATGAGATTCAGCAGGCGCTGGATCGGTTGATGAAAGGGCGCACCAGCTTCGTCATCGCCCAACGTATCAGCACCGTACTCAACGCCGACGTCATCCTCGTGCTGGAGCAGGGCCAGATTGTGGCCCGTGGCGTGCACGAGGAACTGCTGGAAAGCAGCCCTATTTATGCTGAGATCTACCACTCCCAACTTGCCGAAGATGTACAACTGGCCCCAACCAGCCGCCAGTGAATGAGAGACGATTATGTTTGACCACGGGCAACGACTTCTAAATACAAAAACTGAGAAGGCTGTCGACGTCAGTGAGACCCTGCTCCGCTTCTGGGTCTACTTCCGCCGCTACTGGGTAGTTCTGCTGCTCGTTTTACTCTTTATCATCGGCAGCACCTATATGCAGGTCCTCATTCCCGACCTGACCGGTCAGGCTGTGGACTGTTATCTTGGCCCCTTTGTCGCGCAACAGTTCACCGGCGCCGAGGGCGGCTCCATCCTTGACAGCATTCCAGGCATGGCCGCCCAGACAGCAGAGGAGAGCGGCGCCTTCGGCAACTGCTGGTACACCGAGCCACAACTTGACGCCCCGGCAGATCAGACAATCGTCGGGCTGGGTCGCCTCATTCTGCTCATCACCGGCCTCTACGTAGGCAGCTCCGTGCTTAGCGGTCTGCAATTCTACCTCATGCAGGCCGCAGGCTATCGCGTGCTGCGCAACATACGTGATGATGTCTTCGAACACATTCACCGCCTGACGCTTGGTTACTTCACGAAGCACGAAGCAGGCGACGTCATGAGCCGCTTCACCAACGACACCGACACCATCCAGCAGGTGTTAAGCTTTGCCCTGGTCAATGTGCTGCAAGGCTCTCTGCTCATCGTCTGGGTCGTCATCACCATGTTCAGCAAAAGCATCCCCTTCTCACTGGTCAGCCTCATCCCCCTGCCCTTCATGTTCATTGCCACGCGCTGGTTCTCGGCCAAAGCGCGCGACGCCTTCCGCGTGGCTCGTGAAGAAATTGGCGACGTCAACGCCGACCTGCAGGAAAGCTTCTCCGCTGTGCGCGAGGTGCAGGCCTTCAGCCGCGAGGAAGAAAACATCGACCAGTTCCGCGCCAGCAATGCCGCCAACCGCGACGCCAACATTCGTGCCCAGCTTTTCACCAGCGGTCTGGCCCCCACTCTGGAGGCACTCAGCTACCTCAGCCTGGCCATCGTCGGCGTGGCCGGCGGTCTGGCCATTCTCTCCCAGAATAGCCTGCTCGGTTCTGGCATCTCCCTGGGTCTCATTATCACCTTCATTGGCTATACGCAACAATTCAACCGCCCTGTGCAGCAGATTTCGGTGTTGTGGACCAACATCCAAAACGCCATTGCCGGCGGTGAGCGCATCTTTGGCCTTTTGGACGAAGAGCCACAACTGGAAGATAAGCCAGACGCCATCACCATGCCGCCCATCGAAGGGCACGTGGTCTACGATAACGTCTGGGCCGAGTACAATCCCGGCGAGCCGGTGCTGCGCGGCGTGAACATCGAAGCGGAGCCAGGTGAGATGGTAGCCATTGTTGGGCCAACCGGCGCGGGCAAGACGACGATCATCAACCTGCTCCCCCGCTTCTGGGACGTGACCGGCGGCAAAATCACCATCGACGGCATCGACGTGCGCGACGTGACCCGCACCAGCCTGCGCGAGCAGATCGGCATCGTGCTGCAGGACACTTTCCTCTTCAGCGATACCGTGCGTAACAACATCCGCTATGGAAAGCCAGACGCCTCAGATGAAGAGGTGGAAGAAGCGGCGAAACTGGCCCAGGCCCACGACTTCATCGTGAGCCTGCCCGACGGCTACGACACTGTGCTGGGCGAGCGCGGCGGTGGCCTGAGCCAGGGCCAGCGCCAGCTTCTTGCCATCGCCCGCGTGGCCCTCACCGACCCGCGTATTCTGATACTGGACGAAGCCACCAGCAGCGTGGACACGCGCACCGAGCGCAAAATCCAGGCCGCTCTCGACCGCCTACTTCAGGGCCGCACCAGCTTCGTCATCGCCCACCGCCTCAGCACCATTCGCAACGCCGACCAGGTCCTGGTACTCGACAGCGTCGCCCCTACTAAGGACGGCTCCCAACCAGGCAGCCAGATCCTCGAACGAGGCACACACGAAGAGCTACTAGAACGCAAAGGCCGCTATTACGAACTGTATATGAGCCAGTTTCGGCGC
>CAZRTM010000150.1:4165-8305 GCA_964602995.1 uncultured Ardenticatenaceae bacterium | reverse complement strand
GACCTGACTAATAAAGAGATCTCGCCCGAAGCGGCCGATGTAAAGCGCGACCGTAGTGATTCCGCGCTCAATGAGGAAAAAGGGCCTCTGTTCTACCTGGACACCTTTGCCTGTCAGGGTGCGCCACTGCATCTTTGTGTGTGGGATTTCTCGCTGTTCGAAGCGTTTAGTCACGGCCTCATGAAGAGGGTTAGCTTTGTCGGCAAGATCGTTCAGAAGCCAGGAAGCGTGATGGCCCCGATTCCCATAACCGGCGAATGGCCCCCATATGTCGAGAAGCTGCGTCCCGGCGTCACCCATCTGTTTCTCAGATGGTTTGGCCTGAAATGTTGTTGGGTGTGCTGGTTTAGTTGGTGGCGCATAAGTGGCCGCTGGCGGGTAGGCTTCTTTGCTAATCACTGAGGTTTCCCCCGCTGCCTTGCTGTCCAGTTTTTGGCCACAATATTGGCAGAAAGCCGAGCCCGGACGGTTAGGTTTACCACAATTGAAGCAGTTCATAGATATTCCCCCTCATTTGTATTGTTATCGCGGATAGGCAGGGCGTCCGCATTTGTTGCAGAAGCGTGCACTAGAAGCCAAAACGCTTCCACACCGGCTACAGAAACGCACTGCACCCTGTTTCTGGGGGCGTCTGCGGCGCGCCAGGTAGAAGCCCATACCTGCTACTAAAAGGACACCAGCCCCAATTCCAAGCGGACCAAGTAAGGTAGAGAGACCAAACCGGCTTTTCGGAACGATAACCGCTTCAATGCGCCCGGTTGGATTGAACCACTCAACTTTGCCCTTCTCGACAACGCGACCATTACTGGAAACAATCTCTTCTCCGATAAGGGTGATGGAACTACCCACAAGACCGGATGGCATATTCATCGCGAATTCAATCTGCTGTTGCCCATTCACAGTTCGCATGTTAATGGCGGCGCCTTCAAAGGCGATCCTTTGCAATGAAGAGAGATCATTGCCTTGAGCCTTGATGAAGTATTTAACCGCTCCCTCTTCAGAGCGGGACTCGTATGAGATATCGACACCCGCAGACTCCATATCGCGAAGCTCCTCAGCGATCTCCTGGTCAAACCCGGTTGTCGTTCCGGCTAAGGCAATCAACTGCTGAGGAATGGTGATCACGATTTCCGCATTCCAACTCTGATCATCATAGAAGGTTGCTGTTTGATCGATACGAGTGCCACACGCTGTGAGAAGAAGCACGACAAAAGCAATAGTCAGGATCGACCACTTATGTTTGAGCTTAGTCATCATCTTCTTTGTCCTCCTCCCCCAACAACAGAGATTCCACTTCTCGGCGTGAAAATCGCCAGGCGCCCCCAAATTTACGGCCCGGAATTTTTCCATCTTGTGCCAGCTTGTAAACCGTTGATTCTGCCAGGCGCAAAAAAGAAGCAACTTCAGCCACAGTCATCACTGTAGCTTCCTTTCCATCGTCCATATGTAGGGAGCTCCTTATATTGAATTCATCGGAACGGCAGAATGTCCTTGCGGACAAGAAACTACACCTCACTTTTTATATATGCCGGATTGGTAGCTTATCTTTCGCCACTCGGGGGCAATTGTAGACTTCCATTTCTTTCGCTTGCTTTCTATCTGTCAGGTATGGGTTTGTGCGACAATTTCTTGCGTTTACTGTCGTCTTTTCTGGGCAAACAGAGCCATTTACTGGATTTTGCCTTGTTGTAAGGTGCAATGTTAAAGATTATTGGTATAATGTTCTTATGTCGCGTTTAACATCCCTGCGGAGAGCATCATGGAAGAACATGCACAGGTGCGGGCAGAGCTAGATCGTGCTTTACAGGCATTGGAAGAGTTGGGTCGGGAGGAAACCTATATTGTCAAGATCAGGAAGATTGTACTGACCAATCTCGAACGAGGGCGAGTCCGGCACTATCTGGATGGTCGCTCACCGGCAGCGGCAGGAGATTATGTTATGCTGGTTGCGACTGAATATGACGCCCAGCATACTTATGTCGAACGTGTCCAAGAGGCAAGAGATGCAGTTGTCTGGGAGCCACTCTTTGAGAAGTTGCAGAAGTGGGCTTATAACCTGATCCGCAGCCGGTTACAATCGAACCCTCATGATGAACGCATGGAACATGCAGTAAATTGTGCCGCGGATGCCGGTGCGGCCATTGCTAATGGTTATTTCCCCTATGACACTGCATTTGATGCGTGGATGTATGTATTACTTAGCTATACAGTGAACAAATACGTAGGCAACCTGCCGGGTTTCAGCGAAAATGGATGCGTTGCACACATTCAACTAGATCGCTGGCAGGAGTGGTCAGAGAATATTCCTGATCCCACTGTCGAGCACGCTCTGTCACGATATGAGCGGCAACAGATGCTGTTTCAGGCCATTCAGAAACTGCCCTCTGGTCAGCAAGAAGTGATTGCTTTACTGTTCAGCGCCAATGCGTATTCATACGCTGAAATTGCAAAGGAGACAGGTAGGAGTTACTCTGCACTCTATAAAGCCAAATTCGATGCGTTGGCGAACCTGCGGAGGATTTTGTCAGAGGTTGAGTATCTGACTGTGTAAGTAGTCACTTGCTGTGTTCTGCATAAGGTTGTGACGGTTCCCGTCCTGATGCCATTTCCTGGGATGAAGGGCTGTCCCGAGTGTTGGGGAGCAATTGCTGAAGTATTCAGTTTTAGAGAAGTTCGAGTCTAAAGGCGCCGTAACCGAAGAGTCCTTAAGCTTTGCTCTGGACGGCGGGCGGACGATTACCGTGTCGACCGCCTGGCATTCACAGCTCACCAACTCTCTTCAGAACGCTGCACCCCCCAACGCTCCCCACTCCCCCCTACCTCCTCAACAAACTCTGCCGCACCAAAAAGCGGCCATCGATGAGTATGGGCACGCCCTCGCCGTCGAGCGTGGAGCCGGAGCCGGTGCGTATGGCGTGGATGTGTAGGTGTGGTTCGCTGGTGTTGCCTGAGTTGCCGACGAGGCCGAGGGGTTGGCCCGTTTGCACCTGCTCGCCATGCGCTACCAGCACACTGCCTTCCATCATATGCGCCAGAACGACGTCAACGTTTCCTGTGCTGCAGCGGATGACGACGTGATTGCCGGCCAGATTGACGGTGTCCGTGTCCGGTGGGTTGTGGTCGGGTAGATCGTTTTCAACCTCAATAACCTTGCCGCTGCAAGGGCTGACCAGCTCCTGGCCGAAGATGACGTAGCGTGTGGGGTCTGGCGGGTAGATGCCCGATGATCGCGTTCCCAGACTGTTTAGTTCGACGATGTCCAGGGCGAAGCGCTGTGCCTCATCTACATTGTGGTAGTTGAGCAGCGGCGCGTTTCCGCCGTGTAAGACGTAGAATGTGCCATCCGGGAAGGGGCTGGCCAGATTCACCGCTTGCTCCTCGTCATAAGAGAACGCCTGCACAACGGGCGCGGTGGCCAATAAGAAGAAGGCAGCGATAACCACGTTCACAGCTAATGTCAGCCAGACGCCTGCGGAGTGGGGGCGTCGCCACCAGGGCAACTGCGCACCATAAACACGGCGTAGCGATGCAACAAGCGCAATCAGAAAGACGAGCGCAATGAGCGGGCGGAGATAGACGCTGAGGATGAACCAGCCACCGCCGGCCACAAAGAGAAACAGCACGAATGCACCGTAGGCAATGGCTGTCGTCAGCCACTCGATGATGCTTCCGTATTTGCCTCGCCACAGACTAACTGCGAAGACCAGAGGTACAATAAGGTGCGAAAACAGCGGAATAAGAAATTGGAACAACATCATTGGTTACTCATTCACTTTTCCTGCTAACTCTTAGAGTCGCAGGCTGGGCGCCATTTGCTTATCCGATACAACAGCGCTCTTTTGGCGCGTTGAGCGAGGAGCAGTTGCAGACGCTGCACAACTTGCTGCGGCTGGCATTGGGGGAAGGGTAGGGGAGCAGAGACCACCACCCTATTGAACTTCCACCTCGTCACGCTGGCGCTCCAACACCTTGGCCACGCTTCCTCGGCGCAAGCGGCGCTCCCGGCGCAGGTAGTTCCAGTCGTAGGGATTATCGTACATCAACTGGTAGTAATAGTAGTTGATTTGCTCCAGCACGGCGCCGCCCATGATGAGCAGGCCATACCAGAAATCGCTATCGAAGTCCGCTTCGCCGAAGTCC
>CAZRTM010000150.1:0-4065 GCA_964602995.1 uncultured Ardenticatenaceae bacterium | reverse complement strand
CGAAGTCCGCTTCGCCGAAGTCCCCTTCGCCGATTGCCAGTTCGCCAAGAAATAGCGCTTTGAGCAAGGCCACGGGCACAAAGCCGGCGATGAGGAGCCAGTTGAGTCCGCGCAGCCTGCGATAGCGGGCGACCACGTGTAACGGCATTTCACGGCTGTTCTGTCGCAGGAGGCGCACCTTCCAGAGCCACCAGAAAACGGCCTGAATCAGGATAAAGACCACGACGGCAAGGCTATAGCCGCGCAATACCCAGCGCGACCATTGCCCATCGTGCAGCCCCAGGATGAGATAGACGGCGATAAAGAGGACGCTGCTCACCAGCTCCCCAAGCCACAATGAATGATAACGTCTGGCAAGTTTTTCGGGGTTCATAACTGTCTCGCTCCACTAAACTGGTCAACGGCCTATTATAGCGGATGGGCACGAATTGTAAGGCTGACAGTTAGGTATTCATCGAAAACTTTTTATTATAGAACCTGGATAGCCTCTATCGTGCTGCCAGGGGAGTATTGGTAGTTTTTGTTTGGAAAAAACAACCTGATTGTGAACTGTAAGCCGCTGACTCGAGAGCCGGCCTCAAACTGTGCCTGAAGGAGCCGCGGACACATCTAACATCGATTCGGCAAAAATCATATAACCCCACCCTCTCGTTCTGATAAGAAAAGGAGCAAGAACCATGAGAAATTTCATCAATGGTATGATTACCAATGCCGGGGTGGCTGGAGAGGTGCTTCGTTTTCTATGGGCGCGGAAGCTATGGTGGTTGATTCCGATGGTGAGCATGTTGTTGCTTCTGGGTCTCTTGCTCATTTTTGCCACTTCATCAGGTGTGGCGCCATTCATCTACACGCTGTTCTAGGGGGAATGCCATCATGGCACTGTTGAAGAAGTTCTGGGAACGTTGGAAGGCGTTCGGGCACTTTATGGGCAACATCGTGGCCCGGGTGGTGCTGTCGTTGTTCTACTTCACGCTCTTCGTTCCATTTGGCCTGGCGGTCCGCCTGCTCAGTGACCCTCTGCAGATCAAGACGAGACCTTCGACATTGTGGCGATCACGCTCGACGGCCGATCAAACCCTCGACGAGGTCGGGAGACAGTTCTAGCAATGAATATCCTGGGAATATCCTGTTACTACCACGACGCAGCAGCGGCGTTATTGATGGATGGGATGTTGGTGGCCGCGGCCGAAGAAGAACGGTTCACGCGGCTGAAGCACGACCACAGCTTTCCCGTCAACGCCATCAATTTCTGTCTGGGATTTGCCCAAATCACTGCGCAGGATCTGGACTACGTTGTGTTCTACGAGAAGCCGCTGGTCAAGTTCGAGCGCATCTTGCAGACCACGCTTAGTACCTTTCCCAAGTCGTGGGGGGTGTTCCGGGAGTCAATGGTCACCTGGTTCGACGAGAAGCTGTGGATTAAGAGCAAAATCCAGACCGAGCTGGGCATTCCGGTCAACAAGATCCTCTTTGTCGAACACCACCTGACCCATGCTGCCAGCGCTATGTTTTGCTCGCCCTATGAAGAGGCCGCTGTGGTTACCATTGACGGCGTGGGTGAGTGGACGACGGCGTCAATGGGTCGGGCGACGGCAAGCTGGAATGGACACGGCGAGAACCGCATCGAGCTGACACGTGAACTGCGTTTCCCGCACTCCCTGGGGCTGCTGTACTCGGCGTTCACGGCTTATCTGGGCTTTCGGGTCAACAGTGGGGAGTACAAAGTAATGGGCATGGCGCCCTATGGTGAGCCTAAGTACATGGATGAGGTGTACAAAGTGGTCCAGGTGGATGACGACGGCGGCCTGCATCTGAATATGGACTACTTCACCTTCCACCACTCCACCAGGCACAGCTTCAGTCGCAAGTTTGTGGAGCTTTTTGGCCCACCGCGCCAACCGGAAGCTGAGTTCTTTAGCCCGACCACCCATCCCACGAAGAACCACCCCCATTGGGATGAGGCAGTGGCGCTGCAAAACCAGAAATATGCCGACATCGCCGCCAGCATCCAGAAGGTGACGGAAGAGATTATCCTGAAGATGGTCAACTACGCGCACCAGCAGACCGGCTCCAGAAACCTGGTGATGGCCGGCGGTGTGGCGTTGAACAGCGTGGCTAACGGGCGTGTGATGAACGAAGGGCCGTTTGAGAATGTTTTCATCCAGCCCGCAGCCGGTGACTCCGGTGGCGCGGTTGGCGCTGCTCTGTACGTTTATCACGTCGTTCTGGGCAAGCCGCGTAAGTTCACCATGGAGCATGCCTACTGGGGCGCAGAATATCCCGCCAGCCAGATGGTTGAGGCCATCAAAGCGGCGGGCTTCAACTATGAAGAGTTTGACGATGACGACAGACTGCTCGACTGCGCCGTGGACGCCTTGTTGCAGGGAAAGGTGATCGGCTGGTACCGGGGCCGTTTCGAATGGGGGCCACGCGCCCTGGGGCAACGCTCCATTCTGGCCGACCCACGCCGGGAAGAGATGAAGGAAATCGTCAATACTAAGATTAAGTTTCGTGAGCCATTCCGGCCCTTCGCCCCCGTCGTTCTGGAGGAAAGAGCGCACGAGTACTTCTGCACCCCCGGCATCGACAGCCAGTACCTGCCGCGCTATATGCTGATGGTCTCCGACGTGCCTGAAGATAAGTGGGATAAGATTGAGGCCGTCTGCCACATGGGCACCGGCCGTCTGCAGAGCGTGCGCGAGGAGTGGAATCCGGGTTACTACCAGCTCATCAAGAAGTTTGGCCAGGCGACCGGCGTGCCGGTTCTGCTGAACACCTCGTACAACCTCCGTGGTGAGCCAATCGTCACCACACCCCAGCAAGCAATTAACACCTTTGCGGCGTCGGACATCGACCAACTGGTCATGGGTCCTTTCCTGGTGCAGAAGCCCGAAGGCTATGAGGCGACAGGCTCGCACCTCAGCTCCGAGCAGGTAGACTAAATGAGCAGCGGCCCGAAGCTGAATGGCTGTTCAGAGACTCTGCTCAAAATCATTCTCGTCATCTCCGGGCCGCTCTTTCTACTCGCCCTTCTGGAGGGCGTCGCCTACGTGTGGGAGCGCGGGCAGGCCAATGGCATCTACGCCTGGGAGATGGTCGCTTCCCGGCGCATCGACCTGCAGCCCGTTTCTGAAGAGGGGGGTGGCTACACGCTGATAAGGCCCCACAGCGAATATGAGTGGCAGGGCATTCCGGTGCGCATCAACTCGCACGGCTTGCGCGGTCCCGAAACCAGCTTTGAAAAGCCAGAGGGCACCGTGCGTATTTTGAACCTGGGCGACTCGGTGGCGATGGGCTGGGGCGTTGCTGAGGAGGACAGTTATGGGCGGCAATTGGAGCAGTTGCTGAACCAGAACGCGGCCGGTGGCCGCCGTTATGAAGTTATCAATGGCGCGGTCCCAGGCTGGAACCTGGAAAATGCTCGTGCCTTTCTCGAAGCGGAGGGTCTCGATTATGAGCCGGACCTGATCCTGCTCGATATCACCATCGTCAACGATATTTACGGGGGCAATGCCCTGGAAGCCCATAACCGCCCCGCCGCTATCGAATGGCTGCGTTCGAAGACCCACTTCTGGCCCTTTCTCTCCGTCCAGTATCGCACGTTCCAGGCCCGTTCAGAGGGGCGCGAGCGCATTGACGTGATCGACCCGCCGCGCAGCGCTGATAAATATTTCCCTCTGGACCCCGAAGCCGAACGCTGGGCTACGATCTGGAATCAGATTGAGTCCATCAACCGTCTGGCCAACGAGAACGACGCCACACTCATGTTGGTGCTGTTCCCGCTGGAGTTCCAGGTTCTGGACGCAGAGTTCTCCACGCTGCCACAAGAGATACTGACGGGCAGGGCGGCAGAGGCAGGCATTCCGACCATCGACCTGCTGCCACTTTATCGCCAGGCCTGCCAGGAAAAAGCGGGTGGCCCCTGCCAACTGGAGGACCGTTACCTGTTTGTGGACGTCTGGATGCACCCCTCAGCTTATGGGCACGAGCTGGCGGCGCAAGAGATTTTAGGCGCTCTGTTAACCTCTACTGCTGTTTCTGGCCCCTGATTCCAAAATCCCAACA
>CAZRTM010000149.1:0-8758 GCA_964602995.1 uncultured Ardenticatenaceae bacterium | reverse complement strand
GAGCCAGCGAAGGGAGTGGAGGCGCTGCTTTTGCCCAGCACCGTTGTGCGGCCAAGGTGGTCGGTGTGGATGTAGAAGAGGCTATTGCTTGGGGCAAACGAGACAAATCTTTTCCTCTGGCTGGCTATGATGATAGGTTGTAGCTGTCAGAAAAGGCGACTGAAATTGCCGAGATTACCTTAGCAAGTGGTGATGGGGTTTGTCAAGGATGGAATTGGACTGGAGTGGAATTGTTTTTGGTCTATAGCTTGGGAGGCTTTCCAGCGTAATGGCTTCATGCAGTGTGGTTATACATGACTTTTAATCGCACCCAGCGGTAAGCGAGTAAGCCAAGGGCAAGGGCGGGATGGGATGTTTGAGGGAGGGCTGGCGATGCCCGGCATTTTTCACTTGCTGTACACTTGACCCGGCGCTGGACAAGTTGCTACGATAGCGTTGCCGTGCGACGACGGTTATGCCAATCTGTGCAATGAGCACGTTTGACGTGTATTGGAGCCAGCGTCATGCAAAAAAGATCAGGCCGGGAGCTACCCTTCTTTACGCTAAGGTCAGTCAGCGTCGTTCTACTGCTCACCATACTCCTGGTAGCCGGAACTGCCTATGCGACTGACACTCTGGACCTGGTGGGGTATCTCAGCTTTCGCTATGGTCTGCTGGTTAAGAGTGAACCGACCGCTACTGAGAATGAGAGCAAAGTGTGGTGGAACGACCGTCACTGGTGGGCCGTCCTTTATAATCCGCGCACCGAGGCTTACCATATTTACCGCTTGCAGCGTCTGACGCAGGAATGGGTGGATACGGGTGTGGTCGTGGATGATCGCGAAGATTCCAGGTCCGACGTTCTGTGGGACGAGGCCAGCGGCAAACTGTATGTCGCTTCTCATTACAAAGTGGAAAACCCCACGCCCTCGCCGCGCTTCGAACAGTGGGCGCGCCTTTATCGCTTCAGCTATGAGCGCGGCAGCCAGCGTTATATCCTCGATGGTGGGTTTCCGGTGACAATGAACCGCGATCTGACTGAGAGCGTGGTGTTGGACAAAGACAGCAGCGGGCGGTTGTGGGCCACCTATGTTTCGCGCCCGGACAGCCAAAGCTCCCAATATCAGGTATATGTCCATTTTACGAATGGCTCCGATAGCGCGTGGGGTACGCCGTTTGTTCTGCCGTTTGCAGAAGCGCAGGTTACTCTCGACGATGTCTCGACCCTCATCGCCTTTGAGGATGACAGTGGACCTAAGGTCGGCGTGATGTGGAGCAACCAGAATGACGGCAACTTTTACTTTGCCACGCACAGTGACAGCGCAAGCCCGTTTGAAGGCTGGTCTCTGGAGGGTGCTGGGCTGAACATTGACTTCCCGGCCGATGATCACATCCGGCTGGTCAATGCGGGCAAGGGGCGGTTGCTGGCAGTGGTGAAGACAGAAACCTTACAGGAAGGCGATGTGCTGATTGGCGTGGCAGCGCGTGAGCGGGATGGGACGTTTAGCTTTCACCCTGTCAGCCCAGCGGGCAGTATTGATACGGCGCCCATTCTGGTGGTTCATGAACGCCAGGAGCGCGTCTACGTCTTTACCGTCAGCAAGACGCATGGGGGGCAGGTTTGTATGGTCTCGGCGCCGATACCGGAGCGCCTGGTTGAGATGGAGTTCCCTTATGCCAATTGCCCCGATGCGGTTGGCGAAGAAGGTCTTGACGGCAGCCAACCTGCTATCTTCTTGAGTAGCACTGTCTTCTCTAACATCCATAATCCGACCACGAGTAAGCAGATGGCAGGCTGGGCCAGTGGTATCCTCGTGATTGCCGCTGACGATATGAATGGCGGCGTATACGTTCACAATTATCTGCCGACCACTTCGAAAAATGGGGGAACGATGCCGGTTCAGCGGCGAGCGCCCTGGATGATCCAATATAGGCGATGAGGTTACTACTTTCGTATTGCGGCAATGGCTGCTACAATTATTGTCTCATGATGACAGTTACATCGCCAAACGAATGAGCAATCGGAGTAGCGCAAGAACCGCAGCAAAACCGGATTTACCCCCCCACCGGTATATTCGCGACGCTTCCTCCTGGGATTCCTGCCTGAAGCGGCTACGTCAGGAGCCACGCATTGCTGTTGACCTGGAAGCGAACAGTATGTATGCGTATCAAGAGCAGATTTGCCTGATTCAGGTGTCGATTCCGGGCCAGGACTACATTATCGACCCCCTCGGCAACTTTGATCTGGACGGCTTTGGCGCGTTGATTGAAGATCCCGATGTGGAAAAGGTTTTCCACGCTGCCGAGTACGACCTGATGCTGATGAAGCGAGAACACGGATGGAAGCTCAACAACCTCTTCGATACCATGTGGGCGGCGCGCATCCTGGGCTATGAGCGGTTCGGCCTGGCCAGTATCCTGAATGATCTCTACCAGGTGCGCCTGGACAAACGCTTCCAGCGCGCTAACTGGTGTAAGCGACCGCTGTCTAAAGAACAGCTGGCGTATGCTCAGGCAGACACCCACTATCTGCTCGGCCTGCGCGATCATCTGGCTGGTGAGCTGGAGGAGGCGGGCCGTGTTGAGGAAGCTGAGGAGATATTCGAAGAACAGAGCCAGGTGGAGCTGCCGGATACGGGGTTTGATGCTGAGAGCTTCTGGTCAATTAACGGCGCCTACCGTCTGCCGCCTCAGAACAAAGCCATTTTGCGTGCCCTGAACATCTTCCGCGATGAGCAGGCGCGGCGACAGAACCAGCCCCACTTTAAGGTGCTGCACGATAAGACATTGCTGAAGCTGGCGCGAGAGGCGCCGCGTTCGATGCAGGCCCTGCAACAGATCAAGGAGCTTTCGCGCACCCAGATTCAGCGTTACGGCGAGGATCTTCTGCGCGTCATTAAAGAGAATCTCAATGGACGCGCGCCGCACCGGCCGCCACAGCGCCCA
Organism: uncultured Ardenticatenaceae bacterium; assembly: GCA_964602995.1. GTDB lineage: Bacteria > Chloroflexota > Anaerolineae > Promineifilales > Promineifilaceae > JAAYYY01. Next base: position 5,833 of record CAZRTM010000149.1, on the reverse strand, counting down.
CGCCCGTCTGATGACGTCATCAGAAGATACGAGGCGTTGCGTACCTGGCGCAAGGCGCGGGGCCGTGCGCGCGGGGTGGAGTCGGATGTGATTCTGAGCCGCGATGCCTTATGGGAAATCGCGCACAGCAATCCGCAGAACATGGCGCAGCTTGCAGAGATTGAGAAGCTGGGACCCTGGCGGCTGCAGATGTATGGCGATGAGATACTAGAGTTGTTAGCAAATGAGCACTCCTCTGGCTGATACTTTTGCGGGACGCCCGGTTTTGGTGACAGGCCACACCGGGTTCAAAGGCTCCTGGCTCAGCATCTGGTTGCGAGAGCTGGGCGCCCGCGTCATTGGCTTTAGCCTTCCCGACCTACCTACAACTCCCAGCAATTTTCAGACCTGCCAGCTTGGCGAGCGCCTGCTCGATCTGCGCGGAGACGTGCGCGATTATGAGGCGCTGAGGCAGGTGATCGAAAGATACAGGCCTGAGGTCGTTTTCCACCTGGCGGCGCAGCCGCTGGTGCTGCACGCCTATGAAGATCCCCGCGAAACGTTTGAAACGAACGTCAGCGGCACGGTCAACCTGCTTGAGGCGGTGCGAACGACGGATTCGGTGCAGGGCGTTGTGTGCATCACCACAGATAAGGTTTATGAAAACCGGGGCTGGGTGTGGGGCTACCGCGAGAACGACCGGCTGGGCGGATATGACCCCTATAGCAGCAGCAAGGCGATGGCCGAGCTGGCCATTGCCGCTTACCGTCGCAGTTTTTTTGCGGAAGGCAGCCCGGCGCTGGCTTCGACGCGGGCGGGGAATGTGATTGGCGGCGGCGACTTTGCCGCTAACCGCCTGGTGCCAGATTGCATGCGCGCCCTGCTGGATGGCCGCCCGGTTGATGTGCGCAACCCGGCGCACGTGCGGCCCTGGCAGCACGTGCTGGAATCGCTGAGTGGTTATCTGTGGTTGGCGGTGAAGCTGCTGGAACAGGGACAGGCGTTTGCCGAGGCCTGGAACTTTGCGCCGGTGGAAATCAATGGCGTGAGCACACAGATGGTGGTGCAAAAGGTGTTGGAGCTGTGGGGAGCGGGCAGCTGGCAGCATGTGCCCGATGCTTCGGCGCAGAAGGAAAGCTCCACGCTGCGCCTCAGTTGGGACAAAGCCGCCAATCGCCTGGAGTGGCGGCCTATTTACAATTGGGAAGAAGCGTTGGCGGCGACGGTGGCCTGGTTCCGTTGCTACGAAGAGCAACTGCCACAACCGCAGATGTACGAGATGTGCGTGGCGCAGATCGAAGAATATACGGCGCGCGCGCGAGAGATGGGGCTGGCCTGGGCCGGCCGTCAGGAGGAAGCAGGCGGCGGCTAGAAGCCGGAAGCTAGAAGCCGAAAGCCCAGGCCGGGGTCCGGCTATTTATTCCCCCGAAATTACACCCAATTCTCTGCCAACTTCGCCAAAGATATCCAGAGCCTGCTCAATGTCGCCCAGGCTGTGGGCGGCCGAGTTCATGACCCGAATGCGGGCCTTGCCCTGAGGCACTGTGGGATAGCCGATGGCCATAGCAAAGACGCCCTTGTCGAAGAGGCGGCGGCTGAATTCCTGGGCCAGCGGCGCTTCGCCCAACATGACAGGAATAATCGGCGTTTCACTCTTGCCCGTGTCAAAGCCCATCTCTTCCATGCCGCGACGGAACAGGCGTGCGTTGTTCCAGAGACGGTCAACCAGATCAGTTGACTCTTGCAGTATGTCCACAGCTTCGAGACAGGCGGCGACGTCGGGCACTGTCATGGCGCTGGAGAAGAGGAAAGGGCGCCCCCGTTGCTCCAGCCACTCCACAATAATCTTTTTGCCGGCGACCATGCCGCCCACCACGCCAAATGCCTTGCTCATCGTGCCCACTTCCACGTCAACGCGCCCGTGCAGGTTGAAATGGTCCACAATACCGCGCCCCCCTTCGCCCAGAACGCCTTCGCCGTGGGCGTCATCGACCATGAGCATGATGCCATGCTCTTCGGCGATATCGGCGATTTTGTCCAGCGGGGCGATGTCGCCATCCATGCTAAATACGCCGTCGGTGATGATGAGGCGGCGATTATAGTCAGTCGTTTCCTCTATTTTGCGGCGCAAGTCGTCCACATTGTTATGTTCGTAGCGCACAACCTGTGCCCGGCTGAGGCGGCAGCCGTCGATGATGCTGGCGTGGTTAAGCTCGTCAGAGAAGATGACGTCGCCACGACCGACCAGCGCCGGGATGGTGCCCAGGTTGGCTGCGAAACCACTCTGGAATGTGATGCACGCTTCGGCGCGCTTGAAGGCAGCCAGTTGCTCTTCCAGCTCGCGGTGCAGGGTCATGGTCCCGGCAATGGTGCGCACCGCACCAGGGCCGACACCATATTCGTCGATGGCGTCCTGCGCCGCGGTGCGCAGCCGCGGGTGATTGGCCAGACCCAGATAGTTGTTGGCGCAGAAGTTGAGCAGTCGCCGGCCGTCGATGGTGACCCAGGCATCCATCGCCGATTCGATGGTGCGGATGTTGTTGTAGAGACCGGCTTCTCTTAGCTGCTGCAGCTCTTCTGCAATCCACGCTGTGTTATCTTTGGCGGGAGATTCGACACTCATTTATAACTCCTTTTTTGTGTCACAGGATGCTCCTTCAAGATGAGGTTCTGCCGCGAGGTGACGTTGTTGAACGCCATTTACATATCTGTCGGAAAGTCAAAGAATTTTACCTCAACACCGAATTTCTCTACCAGATGGCGGCCCAGGGCCTGCACCCCCACCGTTTCTGTCGCATAGTGTCCGGCGTAGAGGACGTTCATCCCGTAATCAGCAGCAGCCCAGTAGTTGGCGTGGGAGGTTTCACCGGTGAGGAAGGTGTCCGCCCCCAGCGCTTTGGCGTCGGCCACTTTGTCTGCGCCGAAACCGGAGAGAATAGCCACATTCTGTACCCGCTCAGGGCCGTGATTCAGTACCCGTACGCTGCTGTTAAGCTGCTGCTGGATGGTCTCAACCATCTGTGGCAGAAAAGTGCCCTTAGGCACTGTGCCGAGAACAGCGATGGGCACATTGGTTGGCTCGCACCACCACTGCTTAATATCCAGGTCCAGCATGCGGGCCAGGACAGCATTGTTGCCGACTTCAGGGTGGGCGTCAAGGGGTAGGTGAGCGGCGTAGAGGTTGATGCCATTTTCCAGCAACTGGCGCACGCGCCAGCCCAGCGGGCCGGCAATTCGCTCGACGGAGCGCCACAACAGGCCGTGATGTACCAGTAGCATATCCGCGCCCCAGGCGGCTGCCGCTTCGATGGCCGGCGGTGAGGTGTCTACGGACAGAGCCACCCGCTGTACATGGTCATTGGCTGCTTCCACCTGCAGCCCCTGCGGGCCATAATCCTGGATTTCGCCAATGCGTAAATAGCCGTCGAGGTAGGTTACCAGTTCGTCTCGATTCATATCTATCAGACCTTTGCGCTACTTCTTTTGTAGTTGCTTAACTGCCGAGTGTGAGGATAGTGCACGTTTGACGTTTGGTCGAGTACCATGCTATACTGCGTGCCGTCATGGGCACAACACTCTTGAATGAGCCGGTGCTCATTCTGAACGTGAACTTCGAACCGCTCCATGTCTGCAACACAAAGCGGGCGTTGGCCCTGGTTATGGCGGGCAAGGCGGAGATCATTCTTAATGGCCGGGGTACTATTCGCAGCGCCTCGGACGAATTTGAATTGCCCTCCATAATTAAACTGCAGCACATGGTCAGGCGACCACGTCCGCGTGTGTCTCTCAGCAAACGAGAGATTTTACGGCGGGACGATTACACCTGCCAGTATTGTGGGCGGAAGAGCCACCAACTGACGATTGACCATGTAATACCGCGCCATATGCACGGCCAACATAGCTGGACCAACCTGGTCGCAGCCTGCTCACCTTGCAACCGGCGTAAGGGTGGGCGCACACCGGAACAGGCGGGCATGGAGCTGGTGCGCAAGCCATTCGAGCCTTCAGCCTCGGCACAGTACCGCTTTGGCCGTCACCTGGAAAGCAACCAGGATTGGGAGCCATTTATCAACGGCTGGTAAGTGGGCCGGTTTTAGAACCCAACCCTATTCTCTGACCCCGCATCGCTTTTTGGCGTTTTCCCCACCCAGCTCGACGATGCGCCAGAAGCCTTCGCTTATCAATGTTTCGACTTCTTCGGCCATGCGCTCGTAAGCAGGCCGTTCGTCGCCGTAGGGGTCTGCGATGCTGAAGCTTTCCCCAATCATTTCGCTCAGCATGTAGATCTTATGAGCGGCTTCGGGGAACTCAACCCTCAGGGCCTCGGCGTGCCCGGACTCCATGCAGAGGACAAGGTCCGCTTCTGCAAGTATCTCGGTATTGACTCCCCGCGCCTGGTGATCGCTGATGTCCAGGCCGCGCTCTGCCAACACCAGAATGCTGTTGTGTGACGCGCCTCGTTCCCGAGTCACCCACGTGCCGGCTGAACTTACCGTCCAGTCCTCCATTCCATGCTTTTCCAGCTCGCGGCGGAGAAGGCCTTCGGCTACTGGTGACCGGCAAATGTTTGCAGTACAGATTAATAATACGTGTGGCATAAACTCACCTGGCTCCTCACGATGTTAACGTTGATGTATTCTCGACCCAACTGTCTCTCCGCCCCGGTGACTACGTGGCAGTCTTCTTATAGCTATTCTATCATTGCCAGGGGCAATCGCAATGCATAGTTTGCGTTAATTTCACCGGCGGTAGGTCGCGAAGTGGCGTCGAACCTGGCGCAAGAGTGAAGCGCGTTGAGTTTTCAGACGAGAGGTAGCGCCTGTGCGTTTTCCCTGGGCTAATATCGCTCTGTTGCTATTACTCTTATTGCAGCTGGTTACCGGATATCTGGGACTGGTCAATGGCGATGTGGGGCGGGCGTGGTTGCTGTGGCTGCACGGCATGGGGGCCTATGCCATCCTGCTTGCTCTCTTCTGGAAGGGGTCCATCATCTGGGACGTATTGGGCCGTGGCAAGCGCTGGACTGCGGCGCGGGTGAGCTTTCTCCTGCTGCTGGCATTGCTGTTGGTTGTGCTGGCGCTGGGTCTGCTGTGGACGTTCGGCGGCCTGCAATACGTGGCAGGCTTCAGCCTCGTTTCCCTACACATCTATCTGGCGATTCCTCTGATGTTGTTGCTGGCGCTCCATGCCTGGCGTATGCGCTGGGTTCTGCGCGTGCGGCGCGCCGTCAACCGGCGCGCCTTCCTGCGCATTGGCTCGCTGACTCTCCTCGGCGCGGTTGCCTGGTGGTTTCTGCGCCACGTACAACGCGAACGGCGCTTTACCGGCTCCTATGAAGTGGGCAGTTTTGGCGGCTGGTTTCCACGCGTTAGCTGGATCAACGATAACCCGCGCCCCCTCAACCCCGAGACGTGGCGGCTGGCGCTGTCTGGCCTAGGCCTAGAGCAACAACCGCTGCAGCTCACCTATGGGCAGTTGCTGGCGATGAGCGAGGACGAGGTGACGGCGACACTGGATTGTACCGGCGGCTGGTACACCACCCAGCAGTGGCGTGGCGTGAATCTTGGGGCACTATTGGAGCAGGCGGGACTGCAGCCCGGGGCGCGCTCGGTAACGGTTCGTAGCATCACCGGTTACTGGCGTCGCTTTCCTCTAGAGCAAGCGTCAACGATGGTGCTGGCTTCGTCCGTTGCCGGCGAGCCGCTGAACCACGGGCACGGCTTCCCAGCACGCCTGGTTGTGCCCGGGGAGCGTGGCTTCAACTGGGTCAAGTGGGTCACGGCCGTTGAGGTGACAGCGGCCAACGCTCTCTGGCAACCACCGCTCCCACTGCAGTGATGGAGATTGGAGATTA
>CAZRTM010000148.1:7654-8797 GCA_964602995.1 uncultured Ardenticatenaceae bacterium | reverse complement strand
GCCATTCGAGGCTGCCGTCGGGTAGTTCTTGCGTTTCTTCGGCATAGTGCCATGTCGTCTCGCGTACGCGGTGGGCTACGCTGCGGCTGAAGTGAAGCACCACTTCTTCTGGCTCGTCGTCTGAGTACCAGATGCCCCAGGCATCTCGCAACTGCTGGCGCGGGTCAAAATCGGCCGGAATTTCATAGCTCTCATCCAGCAGCTCCACCGTGCGAATGCGCTCCACCTTGAAGGTGCGCAACGCGCCGGGCGGCTCGCGCCAGCCGATAACGTGCAGCGTACGGCCCACGGCGTATGGCTCGATGAAATAGGGTGCAAAGGTGTACGAAAAGACGCGGCCGGTATCCATCTCATGCGTCAGCCGCACCTTTTTGCCGCTGCCCCAGGCCCGCGTTAGTTGCTCCAATACCTGCATGAAAACTGGATCTTGCCGCCGCTCTTCACCATCCAGGACGTCCGCTGAGAGGCGCAGATGGTTGCTGACCAATGGCGCAATTTTCTCCAGCGCGGTGCCCAACGCCCGCAGCGCCTTGGCTGCGTGGGGATAATGTTTGTCGGTGCGCGTGGTCAGCAGGCGCGAGGCCAGATGGAGTGCTACCGCCTCGTCTAGCGTCAGAAGTACTTCTACTTTGTACATGTCCCGCTGGATAGCGTAACGATTAGGAGTTGGTTCGTAAACAGGGACCAGGGTGCCAAGGTCTGTTAGATAATTGGGGATAGTAGAGCGGTGTACGCCTAACCGCCGCGCCAGTTCCGCTTTGTGCAATCCCTCAGGATGGGCCAGCAGGATCTCTTTCAGGCGGTCCAACTGCTCTAGCTTAGTCTCAAATCGTTCTCCCATGTGTGCCCTCCTGGCAACAGTGTTGTTCTTTTCTGCATCGTAGCACAGAGAGTGCTGCCATAACGTGACAGATGCTGGCTAATTACTCCTCGCCAAAGGGCCAGAGGCGACCCTTTTCATCTTCATAAAGCAAAAACCCTTCGTCCTCTGCCTGAACTAAAGTGCGCTCCACCTTCTGCCGGTGCCAATCCAGAACACGGGCAAAGAACCCTTTGTGTTTTCCCGGATGGCGCTTAACGCTGTTGTAGAACGTTTCAACTTTTTGGGGATCGGCTCGTCGTGCCACAATCGAACTCCTTTTT
>CAZRTM010000148.1:0-7554 GCA_964602995.1 uncultured Ardenticatenaceae bacterium | reverse complement strand
CCCCATTTCCCCTCCTTTCCTGAGGTAGAAAGCTGGCAAGTGAACCTAATGGGGTTCTCATGCAGGCGTGAAGTAGGGGCAGTACCTGTTACAATAATCGGGGTCTGCGTTCAGCGTCGTTGCCAGTGTCGACCTGGCAGGCAACCACTCAGGTAATTGCTCCAGGTGACCCCTGCGTAGGCAATTACCCGCAGACCTTGAGCTTTATTGAATGAAGTAGGCAGTGATCGTGACGACAAATCGGGTTGAAGTAGGACGGCCGCCGTTATCAGGCGGTCGTCTGGTCGGAGCGGTCAATAGGAGTGGAAAAACCATGGAAAGACCCCTACCAGTAGCTCGCCCTGGCGATGTATGTATTCTGGTGGAGCCGGACGTGGAAGAAATCCCTCATCTGCGCCACTTGCAGGGTGAATTACAGATCAGCTTTGGCGGTCGCCCACAGCAGCGGGTTCATTTCACCTGCCAGCGCTTTGCCCTACCCTCAGCATCAGATTTGCCGCAGGTGGTTGACCAACTACGGAAGAACCTTTCCACCGTACCGCCGCTGACAGTGCGAGCCGGGCGACTGGAACTGGTGGAGCATCCTTTCTGGGAATTTTGCGTCTTACGCTGGGACTTGCATCTGAGTCCGGCGATGTACAACTTTGCCGGCCGCGTAGAGGCCGCGCTCGATACCGTGGGCATGCCGCCCCATTACCCCTCTGGCCCCGGCTGGCGGCCCCATGTCACCGCCCTGGAAGCCATCCCCACGTCGAATGGCTACCACCCCAATGGGCATCACAAAGGCCAGATCCTTTACCGCGCCCGCCGCATTACACTTTCTCAGCTACAAGAAGGCAAGCGCTTTGAGATACTGGCGGAAGTCAAACTGCGAGGTGAAGCAGTAGTAGTGTAGAAAATCTGGACACAGATAAACGCAGAAGACACAGATTTATAGTTGGGGGCCAGAGAAAATAATCTCTGGCCCCCGATTTTTTCTTTTTATCTGTGTTCATCTGCGTTTATCTGTGTCCCATTACAGTGGTAGAGCCCGAGGCATCTGCTACAATCAGTGGCGAGCAAAGAGAGACGATTTATGGCGGTATGCCCTACCGCTGCCATCAAGTGAGCCGGCGACTGAATGAAGCGAAATCAGGTAACCATACGCGAAGCGCAGGATGCCGACATCGATGCCCTCTTTGAGCTGCACGTTGAGGCCTTGCGCAGGCATCCTGAAGCGTTCGCGGCCGAACCAGAGCAAGTCGAAGGGGATCGCAGCGGCTGGACAGGGCGGCTGCGGCGCAACATCCTCACCGGCATGGGCGCCATTTGCCTGGCGGAAAGCCCCGACGGTATTGTGGCTATGAGCGGTATCTTCCGCCGCGCGCTGCTCAAAATGCAACACACCGCCTCCATCTGGGGCATGTACGTGCGCCCGGAATGGCGCGGGCAGGGGCTGGGCGAACGATTAATTGTGGCCAATCTGGCGTGGGCCAGGCGCAATGACGTGCGCAATGTGCGCCTGGCTGTGGTCGCCGACAATGGCCCTGCCATCCGCTGCTATCTCAAGCAAGGTTTTACAGTTTATGGGGTGGAGCCGGAAGCACTGTACTACGACGGTCGTTACCTGGACGAGCTGTGGATGACGCGGCGCGTTTGATTGGGGCGGCAACAGCGAGGAGAAACAAAGCGGTGACTATCCCCCGATGGCTGGGGTGGGCCAGACGCTTGCAAGCAACAGCGCAGAGCGGGCTGGCCTACAACGACAACGTTTATGATCGCGAGCGTTACGAAGCTATTCTGGCCCTCGCCGGCGAGATTCTGGCCCAATATACCACGCTGGACCCCGATCCAACCGTCACCGCCTTTCGCCAGCAGCTCGGATACGCCACGCCCAAGGTAGACGTGCGCGGCGCCGTCGTGCGTAATAGCAAGGTGCTGCTGGTCCAGGAGCGCAGCGATGGGCGCTGGTGCCTGCCCGGCGGCTGGGCCGATGTGGGCGAAAGCCCGGCCGAGATGGTTGTGCGGGAAGTGCAGGAAGAGAGCGGCCTTGAAGTGGCGCCGCGCAAAGTGGTCGCCGTCTACGACGCCAACCGCAGCCCGGACAAACCGGCTGAATTCTACCACGCCTACAAAATTATCTTTCTCTGCGACATTACCGGCGGCGCGGTGCAGGCCAGCTACGAGACGTTGGCAGTCGATTTCTTCCCCTTCGACCAGCTACCGCCCCTCTCCAGCGACCGCACCAGCGAGCGCGTTTTGTGCGAAGTGGCGGCGCATGTGGCCGATGAGGCGCGCCCCACGGCTTTCGACTAGTAGCTTTGGATTAAGTAACGTTTGATTATGCGGCTGCTGGTTAAGTAACGTTTGATTATAGACGTCATCGCAGTAGAATAGTTTGGCCTATGTTTGGCCTATGTTTGCAAACCTATGCTAATTTTTTGTTCGTTATTCGAACTTAGTTGGAAAGTACCGAGATGACAATTCACGACGATAGCTTACCTCTTTTAGAAGAGCTGATTACAGCGCAGAAAAACGGAGACGCCGTAGTCCTGGCAACGGTGACCGCGGCGCGCGGCTCGGTGCCACGCCATGCCGGGGCCAAGATGCTGATTTATGAGAACGGCGAAATCAGCGGCACGATTGGCGGCGGCGAGATGGAAGCGCGGGTCATTGCCACGGCCCAGGAAACGCTGGACGATGGCAAACCACGCTCAATGCCTTTCTCCCTGGTAGATCCCAAGCGGGGTGACCCCGGCGTCTGCGGAGGCGAAGTGCAAATTTATCTGGAGCCATATCTGTCGCCGATGACGGTCTTTATCATCGGCGCGGGGCATGTAGGCCAGGCTGTGGCGCAACTGGCGCACTGGTTGGGCTACCGTGTGGTAGTCAACGACGACCGCGAGGAGCTGGTCACCAAGGAGACCATCCCCAACGCCGACGTTTATCTGCCGGGCGCCATCGAAGAGGCGCTGGCACAATTCAAAGTTACGCGCAACACCTACATCCTGCTGTTGACGCGTAACGTGAAGGTCGACCGCCAGCTCCTGCCCCACCTTGTGGACCTGCCCGCCCCGTACATTGGCGTCATGGGCAGCAAGCGGCGCTGGGCGCATACCAGAAAGCTGCTGCTGGAAGACGGCCTCACTGAAGAACAGCTAAACCGTATCCACTCGCCCATTGGCCTTGAGCTGAATGCCGAAACTCCCGAAGAGATCGCCGTCAGCATGATGTCCGAAATCATCATGCTGCGCCGCGACGGAACGGGTGAGCGGATGGTTGGATAGTTGGTTAGTTGGCTGGTCAGGCAGTGAGTTATTACCATCCACCAAAAACTGCTTACTGAACACGGCTCACCGATTACCATCCACCGCCCCATAATCACCATGTACTTCTCAGAAGATCTCATCATCCTACGTAGCGGAGGCGACCTGGCAACCGGTGTGGCCTTCCGGCTGCACCGCGCTGGATTTCCCCTGATCGTGACCGAGCTGGCGCAGCCGCTGGTGGTGCGTCGCACCGTGGCCCTGGCCACCGCCGTGCTCGACGGCGAAGTGACGGTCGAGGGCATGCGCGGCGTGCGTACAACGAGCGTGCCTGAGGCCGAGCGGCTGGCGCAGGAAGGCGTCATCCCCGTGCTGGTGCAGCCCGATCTGGAGCCTCTCCTGCAGGCGCTGGAGAGAGAGCCAACAGCCATCATCGACGCCCGCATGGCCAAGCGCAACATCGACACCCACAAAGAACAGGCGCCGCTGGTGGTGGCCCTGGGTCCTGGCTTCACGGCCGGCGTGGATTGCGACGCCATCGTTGAGACCATGCGCGGCCACCGTTTGGGTCGCGTCATCTGGGAAGGACCAGCGCTGCCCAACACCGGTACGCCAGGCATCGTCGCCGGCAAAGGCAAGGAACGGGTTTTGCGCGCCCCAGCCGACGGTGTGGCCCAGTGGCAGGCTAAAATTGGCGATCTGGTCCAGGCCAACCAGGCTCTGGGCACCGTGGGCGGCCAGGAAGTGCGCGCACCGTTCGACGGCGTGGTGCGTGGGCTGATCGCTTCCGGCACCGCCGTGCACCAGGGTCTGAAAATTGGCGACGTGGACGCCCGCGGCGACGTGGAGGCCTGTTACCTCATTTCTGACAAAGCATTAGCCATTGGCGGCGGCGTTTTGGAAGCGGTGCTGACCCACCTCAATTGCAACGCCAGGTAACGTCAACCTGTGGCACCCTTCACTCCTCCCGCAACCGACCTGCGCCAGGCTTTTGGTCTGGCGCAACAGGGCGAAATTGTTGCCCTGGTCGGCGGCGGCGGCAAAAGCAGCCTGCTCTTCGCCCTGGGCCGTGAGCTGGCGGCTGCCGGGAGCCGTGTGCTGGGCACGACCACCACGCGCATGGGCCGCGACCAGCTGGAGCAGGCGCCGGCCGTTTGCCTGCTGAGCGACTTGCCCCGGTTGCCACACCACCTACAAGAAGCAGGGTTCTGTCTGCTGGCCGGCGAGCTGGGACCAGACAAAATAAGCGGCGTGCCTCTATCGCTTCCGGCCGAGTTGCTGGCCCAGGGCATGGCCGACGTTGTCATCGTGGAAGCGGACGGAGCCAAACTACTGCCCATCAAAGCACCGCAGAGCCACGAACCGGTTTTGCCTCAGGGCCTCACCCTTCTGATCCCCGTCGCTGGCATCGATGCCCTGGACGGCCCCATCGCTAGCGTGGCGCATCGCCCCGAGCTTGTCAGCCGCCTCACCGGGCGCAGCATGGACCAGCCTTTGCAGCCTGAGGATGTGGCCCTGCTGCTGACCCATCCACAGGGCGGCCTCAAAGATGCACCAGCCACAGGCCGCATCATACCGTTCATCAATAAAGTGGAGACAGAAGCAGAGATGGCAAGGGCAGAACGCATTGCGCGCCTGGCAGCAGACCATAGCCGCGTGCAGCGCGTCGTCGTGGGGGCAGCTCTGCATGAGAATGTGGTGCGGCTGGTGGTCGAAGGCAGAGAAGCCGGGCCATGAACGAGAAACGGGGCTGCCTCTGGCTGCTGGCGGGTGTAATGGGCGGTGTGCTGTTGTTTGGCCTTTGCCTGGCCGTCGTCGTGCTCTTTTTCGTGCCGGTCGGAGTGCGACAGACCGTCGGGCCCGCGCTGCCCCCGTCGCCCACCGCTGCATCCGCGCCAGTGACCGCCATCCCTCCCACACAGCCGGCGCACTCTACAGCGCTCCCGACCTTTACACCCGTACCCGGCGCCTCACCACAGCCAACGCTGCTCCCTGAAACAGCAACGGCCACCAGCACCGTTAACGCTGACCCCAGTTCAGAGCCGCAGGGTCGTATCGTCTTCACCTGTTTCAACGAAGGATTCGATGATATTTGCACCATCAACGCCGATGGCACGGACGAACAGCGGCTGACAACGGCGCGGGCCACTGATTTCTATCCGGAGTGGGGACCGTCCGGCGAATGGATTGTCTTTTCCTCCAGGCGTGGGGGAAGCTTCGAAATTTACCTGCTTAATGCCAGCGGCGGCCTGCCGCAACAGGTGAGTCCCGGCCGCGGCAGTCGTTTTGCGCCAGACATCTCGCCCGACGGCCAGCGTATCGTCTTCGCTGATGCTGTCCAATCGGAGCCAGGGCGGCTGCGCCAGCACATCTGGGTCATGGACATCGATGGCAGCAACCTGCGCCAGTTGACCAGCGGCCCCTACAACGATATCGACCCCGTCTGGTCGCCGGATGGCACACAGATCGCTTTCGCTTCCGACCGTGGCTGGAAACCGGCGCACTGGATTATGAACGCCGACGGCAGCGACATGCGCATGTTGCCCGACGATGTGCGCGAGCACGGCGGGCGCAGCGACTGGTCACCGGACGGCCGCTGGCTGGCCTTCTACGCCGGTCCGCGCGACAACCGCGACATCTACATGGTCGCCACCGACGGCTCCGGCGAAAGCAGGCGGCTGACCTATGGCGGGCGCAACCTGGCTCCCTCCTTCTCGCCGGACGGCAACTGGATCGTTTTTACCTCTTACAGGGAAGGGAACGACGCCGAGAGTGACGCCGAGTTATTCCTGATGCGGACCGATGGCAGCGACGTACGCCAACTGACATTTAATGATCGTCCAGACTGGCAACCCAGGTGGGCGCCGGGGCCTTGATGGGCAGGCCCCGGCGCATCCGCAGGAGAAGGGGATGGCGCTAAGAATTGCCATTCGTTAAAAAGCGGTTCGCAACAGCGACCGTAGCTCCCACAGCCAGCGCGGCAAGCCCCACCTTAAGCCCATCTGCCGTCTGCAGCCTGGTGGAGGGACTCATACCCATGGCCTGCGCGCCAAAATCACCATAGATTCGCTCCCTGCCTGCCATTGGTCCTGAAAGGGCATCAGGCGCAGAGGCCGACTTCAGCTCTTCCGTCCTCTGCCCCTCGAAGGCGGTGCGCAGTATCAGCGCATCCATCAACCGCGGCGACAACTTCTGCATTATCGCCATCACGCGCGCGCCGCCACCCGCGTACACATCACGCACCGGTTTTTCAGCGGCCTCCAGGATGGCGTCGACCACAACATCCGGTTCGTAAATGGGCGGCAGGCCCATCGGCTTGGTTCCAATCTTGGTGCGCGCCCGGTTGAACAGGGGTGTGTTGATGGTGGCAGGCATGATGTTGGTGACGCTAATGGGCACACCTTCATGCTGCAGCTCCAGGCGCAACGCCTCCAGAAACCCTTTGACCCCATGCTTGGAAGCAGCATAAGCTGACTGATAAGGCAGGGCGCGCTCGGCCTCGATGGACGAAATGTGGATCAGGGCGCCGCGCCCCTCCTGCCGGATATAGGGCAGCGCTGCCTTCGCGCCATGAATCTGTCCCATCAGGTTGGTGTCCAGAATCGTCTCAAACTCTTCTAACGTAGTATCTTCAAAAGTGGCGTAGATAGAAACCGCGGCAAGATGCACCCAGGTGTCCAGCCTCCCATAACTATCCACAGCCGCCTGAGCCACAGCGCGTGTCTGCTCAAAATCCCGCACATCGGCCGGGACCGCCCTTGCCTCGCCGCCCCGCTGCCGAATTTCATCGACCAGCAGCTCTAAATCTTCTTCATCGCGCGCCGAGACAATGACCCTGGCGCCGCGCTCGACAAACCGGTGCGCTGCCAGCCGTCCAATACCGCTGGAAGCGCCCATCAGCACGACCACCTGCTCTTCAATCGGTTTCAACTTGCCCATACGTCACTCTCCGTTCTCACTCGCAACGCTCTATGTGGCTATGATACCTTTCGCAACAACGGAGAACCTACCCCACCCGTACCGGATACAGGGGGTAAGTTAATGCTAATTGCTCAGTACAAAGGTATGGGCTATTACTTTGTGCAGACGTCATCCTGAACGGAGTCCCATCCTCCCGTCATCCTGAACGGAGTCTGCGGAGTGAAGGATCTCGACTCCGACACGCGGGAGATTCTTCGGCATTCGCCTCAGAATGACGGCAGTAGGCGCCTCAGAATGACGGCAGTAGGCGCCTCAGAATGACGGAGGGCAAGGCGTCATCCTGAACGGAGTCCCATCCTCCCGTCATCCTGAACGGAGTCTGCGGAGT
>CAZRTM010000147.1:0-8798 GCA_964602995.1 uncultured Ardenticatenaceae bacterium | reverse complement strand
TTGTTAACACTTTTACTATTGTCAACTCGAGGCCAGAGAGGTATAATTCACCATCGTTGCCACCGTAGCTCAATTGGCAGAGCGATCGCTTCGTAAGCGATAGGTTATGGGTTCAAGTCCCATCGGTGGCTTTCAGTTCCTCCCACCTGTCCCTGTTTCTATCAGAACACAGCGGACCGGCCGTTAACTCGGGAGCGAGCTGTGACAGGCAGAGACATGCGCTGTCATCAATGAAGGTCGTGCGATGGCGCCAGCCGTTCAATCCCCTTTCTGCCTGTGTGGGAGTGGTTCTGGACACCTGTTCTTGAAATACCTATTGCCAGCCCTCTGGCTCGTGATGGGCATTGTTCTATCTTAAACGGTGCTTGCGTAGCTACTAGCGGCAAGGCCAACAAGAACAGGAGTAAAAACATGTTTCGTCCCGCTGTAAAACAAGAGGCCAAATTGCGACTGGCCATTGCCGGTCCCTCTGGATCAGGCAAGACTTATACAGCACTGGCCGTGGGTACAGCCCTTGGCGACCGTGTGGCCGTCGTCGATACGGAACACGGCAGCGCCAGCAAATACGCCGATATCTTCGATTTCGACGTCGTTAACTTCACCGCTCCCTTCCACCCCAACCGATTTATTGAAGCCATTCACAACGCCGAAGATGCTGGATACGATGTGGTGATCCTGGACAGCGTCAGCCATGCCTGGAACGGCGCCGGTGGCCTGCTCGAGATTGTCGATACCGCCGCCAAGAAGTATAAGGGCAACACCTACATGGCCTGGAGCGAGGGCACGCCGCTGCAGAACCGGCTTGTGGAAGCGATTGTCGGCTCCACCATTCACATCATCGCCACCATGCGCAGCAAGCAGGATTACGTTCTTATCGAGCGCAACGGCAAGCAAATCCCCCAGAAAGTCGGTATGGCTCCTATCCAGCGCGATGGTTTTGAATATGAGTTTGATCTCTTCCTTGAAATGGATATTGAAAACAACGCCATCGTCAGCAAGACGCGCTGCCCCGAGCTGGCAGGCGCCGTCATCACTCGGCCCGGCTCCGATCTGGCCCTGAAGTTGCTCGAATGGCTGAAGGGTGTGAAGCCGCCTAGCAATAAGGAGCTGATGAAGATGGCCAAGGGGGCTTCCGAGTTGGCAAACTTCGTCTATGCCGCCTTCCGGGTCGAAGGCGTCAGCCGCGTGCTGGAGACCGAACAGCGCCTGGCCGATTGGTACAATTTCGTCGCCGGTGACTTCGATCCAGAGCTTAACAAAACAGTGATGGACGCCCTCCTCACCTACTGCCAGGAGGTGAGCGATGGCAAGAAGGTGAAAGACGCCGCCGACGATGCCCGCCGCTACATTCTGGGCGAAGAGGTAGGCGTCCCTGAGCTTGCCTGACCCGGCGCATCCCATTGCCTTGCTGTGACTTTCAAACCGGATAATGATAAGATAACCCTGACGCTGTCAGGGTTATTTTTTTGACAAGACCCTAAACCTAATCCGCGAGTTCATCACCATGGTTGACAAAAGGCCAATTGTCTTCGGGGTAGCGGGGGGAACCGCTTCAGGAAAAACTACAGTCGCCAACACCATCCTGGAAGCGGTCGGCGCCTCACAGGTCGCCTACCTGGCCCACGACGCCTACTACAAAGATATGGACCACCTGCCCTTTGAGGAGCGTTTGCGGGTCAACTACGACCACCCCAACTCCCTGGAGACCGATCTTCTGGTGCAACATGTGCAGCAGCTTTTGCAAGGGCAAAGTGTAGAGACACCAATTTACGACTTTGCCCACTTCCGCCGCACGCAGCGCACAAAGCGCGTCTCGCCCAGCCCCATCATCCTCGTGGAAGGCATCCTCATCTTCACACATGCACGCCTGCGTGACCTGATGGACATCAAAGTCTATGTAGACACCGACCCCGACGTGCGCTTCATCCGCCGCCTGGTTCGAGACATGGAAGAGCGAGAGCGTTCACTCGATTCAATCATCAAACAGTATCTGGAAACAGTACGTCCCATGCACCTCGAATTTGTGGAGCCGAGTAAGCGCTACGCGGATATCATCATCCCCCGTGGCGGGCTAAACAAAGTGGCGCTGGACATGGTTGTGTCGCGCCTGAGGGATCTTCTGCGCGAACAGCAGGTCCACGTATGAACGACTTTGTCTCCATCTACGAAGTCGGTCCTCGCGACGGCCTGCAAAACGAGGCCACGCACGTAGAGACTCCCGATAAGCTTCGCCTCATCAAAGCCCTGGCAGACGCCGGGCTGCAACGCATCGAAGCCACCAGCTTTGTCCATCCCAAAGCCGTGCCCCAAATGGCCGACGCCGATACGGTCATGAGCACGCTCATCGAGCAATATCCGGAGCGGCCCACTACCTTCTTTGGCCTTGTGCTCAACGAAAAAGGGTACGATCGCGCTTATGAAGCAGGCTGCCGCCACATGGCCTTCGGCGTTGCCCTCAGCGAGACATTTAGCCAGCGCAACACCAACATGTCTGTAACCGAAGCGCTGAAGATTTGCCAGCGGCTGACCGAACGAGCGCGGCAAGATGGCGTCTGGACACGCGTTTATCTGATGACCGCCTGGGTTTGCCCCTTTGAAGGCCCCATGTTGCCACAGAAGGCTCTCCGGCAGGCCCGCCTGCTCTGGGAAATGGGTATAGACGAGCTGGCTATTGCCGACACCATAGGCCACGCCGGCCCGCTGGAAGTTGGCCAGCTTCTGGAACAAATCGCGCGCCACACGGACATCAACAAGCTGGCCGTCCACTTGCACGACACGCAGGCCCTGGGGCTGACCAACACCGCCGCGGCCCTTTCCGCCGGGGTACGCATCGTCGATAGCAGCGTTGGCGGGTTGGGCGGCTGCCCCTTTGCTCCCGGCGCCGCCGGCAATCTCGCCACCGAAGATCTCGTTTTCCTGGCCTACAAGATGGGCCTGGGCACCGGCGTGGACTTCCCCCGGCTGTGGGAAGCCGTCGCCATTGCCGACGAGGTCACCGGCCGGCGCACGGGTGGCCGCATACGCGCCTGGTGGGAAAGCCACCTCGAAGAAGAGCCGACCCTTTCGATGATGTGAGCGGAAGCGGACCGGTTGGCTGTGCAAAGGATCTCGGCCTCGATACGCGCGAGATTCTTCGGCAGTCGCCTTAGAATGACAGTTGGCAATGCGTCATTCACTAAGTACTACCCTTCCGCTATCTCCTTATACGCCTCGACAAAGCGCTCTTCAAAGCAGTGCAGCTCTTCATTCGTGTTATAGGCATGGAACGACAGCCGGATATGCGGTTCGCCGGCCGGATCCAGATGCTTCACCACGCTCACCTGCTTCTCGGCCAGGGCCATAACAAGCTGGTCCGTCTGCTCACTACTCAGCCCTGGCTTGAAGGTAACGATTGGCCCCTGGCCCGGAAGCGATACCACCTCAAAGCCAAGCCGCTGTAACATGGCAATCGCTTCTGCCGCAAGCGCCGTCGTGTGCCTGTCGATGTTCTCCACACCCAACTCGTTCAGCAAGGAAATGCTTCCCTGCAAACCGTACCAACCCACAGCATCCCAACTGCCCATGCCAAAGCGCGGTGCGCCCGGCAGCGGTGTCAGATCGTAATTCAGCCAATGAACATAATCACGTGTGGCGTTAGGCCCAATGGGGAATGGCTGCAGCTGCGAACAGACGCCACTGCGCACATACATGAAGCCAATGCCTGGGACACTGAACAGTGATTTCTGCCCGCCCGTGGCCAGCACGTCGATGTGCATCGCCTCTACGTCAATCTTCATGTGGCCGATGGCCTGGATGGCGTCGACGACGAAGAGGATGTCCCGCTCCTTACAAAAGGCGCCAATGGCCGATAGATTGGTGCGGTGGCCGGTGAAGAACTGAATGGCGCTCGCTGCCACCAGCCGGGTGCGTTCATCTACCAGCGGCGCCAGCGCCTCCAGGGTCAGTCCACCGTCAACGGCCGGAACCTGTCGCACTTCTACGCCCATCCGCTCCAGGCTCAGCCAGGGGTAGGCATTAGAAGGAAACTCTATCTCGCAGAACAGAACGTTGTCGCCCGGCTGCCACTCCACAGAGCGAGCAATGGCTGAGAGGCCGGCTGAAGTGCTGGGGACAGGCACAATTTCCTGCGCGCTCTGGGCATTAATGTAAGCAGCAATCTCTTGCGTCAACTGTTCGGATACAGGCATCAACGCCTTCATGAAGAAGGACATCGGTTGCTCTGATAGCTGCTGCAGCGCCTCTTCCATCAGTTGCCGCGTCCGCGCCGGCAACGGCGAGATGCTGGCATGGTTGAAGTAGACATACTCCGAACTGGAGGGGAACTCTGATTTCCGAAGTTGCTCGATGTCGTACACAATACCTCCTGGTATCATTGAATCGTTAAACTAAAGTCGTCTCTCTGTTAACTATCGCGCCCCGTCTTGTAGTAGATTAACTTTGTCGCCTGAGCGTGACCCAGCCCGCCAGAAGCAACCACAGGGCGATGCTAGCAGCGCTCACCGCCCGGCCCCAGCGATAGGAGTCCGGCTCAAACGTGAACGTTACCTCATGCACCCCTGATGATAACAAAACAGCGCGAAAAAGGCCGTTGGCCCGATAAATCGGCGTCTCTTGGCCCTGCCCGTCCACCCGGGCCTGCCAGCCGGGGTAGCAGGCATCGCTCAGCACCAAAAGGCCCGGGCTGGTTAGCTCCACATTCACTGTCACCTGTTCAGGACCGTAATGCGTGATTTCCACTTCTGCTTCTGCATCCTGGGCCGCAAGGGGCGGCTCAGGCCCCGCCTGGGGATCTCCTTCCAACACAACCATCCGGCGCGGATCAAACTGTGGCTCGCTCATATAGGACAGCACTTCTTCGCCATCCTGCGCCCACAACCACTCCCTGACTACATAGGCGCGGGGCATAACATCCAGATTCTCATAAACCTTAACATCGCCGGAGTAGATGAGCCGGTACTGGCCCGGAACCAACGTCTGGAACGAGCCATCGCGGCTGTCAACCATGGTCAGTCCCTGCACCACCCACACCGCTGCGCCCGCCTGCAACTGCACCGCCGTTGCCACACCAGCTTCAGGAAACGGCACGCGCCACAGGTCGTCTTCAATCCGCTCCGGCTGCAAATTCCACTCATTTCCCCCAGCCGTTTGCACAACCACCTCGCCCTGCCCTTCGTCGGCAATGAGCCACAGCTCAGTGGCTTCAAAATCCGGCAGGTAGCCAACAACTTCTGACTCTCCAGCCCCAATTGACAGCGGGTGCTTCAAGTCAAAGAAAACCCCGCGTCGGGCCACATCTCCGACCTTGTCCGTAATCAGAAAACGGACGTTAAACAGATCCAGCCAGCGCGCGTCGGGAACGCCTGTGAGATATTCGCGCAGGCGCCCGTCAACCGGGTCAACGCCGTCCGGAACAATCAGCGACATCAGGCGGCTGTAGCTGCGCAGGGGCAGAATGCCACCGTCAAAGCCGTCCATCGACGCCAGCCCCCGGGCCAGGGGCAGGTTAGGAGCGACGATCTCCTTTTGCTTCACGGCAATAACGTAATCGTACAGCGCCTGTTCCATAAGTTGTTCCCCATAGACCGACTCAATCTCCCGCAGGTCGCCAGGGTCAAAGAAAATATCAGACAGGCTGAGCAATCGCCCTGGTGGTTGCTGGCACTGGGCCGGCAGCAGCTCGCAATCATTCAACGCCAGCAGGCGCGCCTCAGGTGGGCGCAGGTCAAGGTAAGCGGCCGGGGCCGTGGGCGAGTTGTACGGCAGGCTGCGGCTCGTTAAGAACAGAACCAGAACGATTAGCGGAAGGAAAACGACCCTGGCCTGAGGACGTCGCCAAACCCAGGCCAGAGCAACAACCGCCAGCGCAGCCTCTCCCAACCACAGCAACAAGGTGCGCACATTAGGCAGCTCCGGTGGCGCTTCAGGCCCGGTGGGCACAAACGCAGACAGCATTGGCGCCAGGAAATGCAGAGCGATGAGAACCGCAACCAGCGCCCCACTCACCAGCACAGGACGCCGCCATTCTATGCCATCCTCCGCCCGCCTTTCGCTCACAAGCTGCCAGCCATAAGCAGCCAGCAGAGCGACACCCAGGCTAAAGAGAACCAGCCAGCGGGCTGGAGCACGAAAATAACTGAAGCCTGGCAGATTAGCGAGCAGGATATAGAGCGGATTGAACCGCCCCAGCGCAAAGAGAAAACCGGCGCCGGCCAGAGAAAGCGGCGCCCACAGTTGCGGCCGGCTGCGTCCCTGCCATGCAGCAATCGCCGCCAGCAGCAGAGCAGTCAGCGGCAGAAAGGCAACATACTCGCTGAACAGGCTCTGCTCCCAATGCGGCAGGAGCCCCTGTCCCAGCAGAAGCGGGTGCAAGGAGAACGAGAGCGCTTCGTTCAGTGGCAACCCACCAGCACGGCTGGACTGTGTGGTCAGCTCCAGCGTCGGCAGCAACTGCACGGCCGCCAGTCCCAACGCCAGCACCCCGCCAACCACAAGCGGCAAGAGCATCATTGCCCCTCTACGCCAGTCCCCCTCCCTTTCTTGCGCACCATATGTATATGCCAGAAAGCGCGCCACGAGCCAGACAACGACTGCCACACCACTGATGAACACAGTCTGCGTGTGCCCGGCCAGAAATTGCAAGGCAAATAAGAACCCCACCAGCAGCGCCCTCGCCAGCCACTGTCCACGCCCCCTGCGCCCATCCACCACCAGCAGCAGCCACGGCAACCAGGCCAGCCCCTGCAACTGGTTCACGTGCTCCACCTGCGCCGTCAGATAGCCGCCGAGGCTGAACAGCAGCGCCGCCAGCCACGCCGCCGCATACGGCAGCCTCAGGGCGCGCCGGGCCAGAAAGAAAACTCCCGCAGTCGCAATGAACAGGTGGAGGATGATGCTTGCGCTGACAGCATAGGGCGTGGAAAGGAGTCGCCACAACGGCCAGTTCAAGGGGTAGAAGACGCCAACCTGGCTATTAGCCAGGAAAGGGGCGCCCATGAAGAGAGCGGGATTCCATAACGGCGTCCGTCCACTTCGCAGCGCTTCCGCAGCCGCTTCCCAGTAGGGATAGAAATAGAGAAATGTGTCGCCCCGCGCCAGAATCAGGTTGCTGAGAGCAAGTTTGTGAAAGAAGAGAATAATCAGAAGCGCCAACGAAAGCAGGAACAGCGCCGGCCTCATGACAGATGGGCGCTCCGCGGCAGCCACCTCTTCCTGCGCTTCCCACCGTTGACTCATCTGGATTCGCTCCCAATTCGGTAAAGCGCGACGCCTGTGCCACGATATTCGGGCTGCAAAGTATAACCCGCCTGCAATAAGGCGCGGTAGACTGGCTGTGCCCGGTCATCTGCGGGCAAGACCAGATAGCGCTGTTCCTCCCCGCCAGCAAAAACAGCCAGATCTTCGACCAGCGCCGCCGGATGAGGATACCAGCTTACATACACGCCGCTGTCAAACAAAAAGTAGCGCCAATGCCAGCTATACCAGTGGTCATATAACACTGTGCCATAGGGATGGTCAGAGAGCAGGTTGGCAACAGCCGCCACCTCGCCATCAACCGCACCCTCACCACTCTCACCGGCGGCCGAAACGGCAGGCACAAGGAGCAGCAAGACAGCGCCCGTGACCACAGCCCGTTGCAAATAGCCCAGGGAGATGGGCAACCCTGGGGCCAGGAAGGTCAGCACGCGCGAAACAAAGCGGCCGAACAGGAGCGCTAACAGCGGCAAGACCGGTAACAGGTAGCGATCCCAGACCGGAACGGCTATGAACCAGTGAAGGACGGCATAGGCGGCTACAAATATGACAAAGAGATGGTCGTAGACCGTCGCCCAATCCTGCACACTGAGCAGCAGGGCGAAGAAAATGGGCAGCGCCAGTAAGGCCAGGAAGGCCATTTCCGGCGGGCCAGTCATCGCCGCCCACAGCCCACCCCACGCATCCAGCCGCGGCCACAGCTCCCAGGACCACGCCACGCGCAAGCCGCCAAAACCCGCCATCTGTTGCCCCCACAGCGATTCGCCGCCGCGCGCGACGACCCAGGCGGCTACCGCCAGCAGCGGCACAACGGCGCCAGCCAGCCATGACCACCATTCGCGCCGGGACCAGCCCGCAATGAAGCCCAATGCCAGCAACAGAGGTAGAAAGAGCCATGCCTGATATTTGGTTGCCACAGCCAGCCCGAAGAGGAGGCCACCCATCAGCCGCGCCCGTCCCGTGCCAGAGGTTGCCTGCACCGTACTCAGCAACGCCGCTACAAGCAGCGTGGTCAGCAACGGGTCCAGAAAAGCGCTGCTGCTATATTGCACAGCGAGCGGCGAAAACACGACCAGCGCGCCGGCCATGAAGGCTGCCAGCCGGTCGCTGTACACAGCCATCACCAGCCGCACAACCAGCGGCACAAGCAGCAATGACGCCAGCAGATTGACCAGCCGCGCCACCCAGGTTTCAGCACTTCCCATGAGCGGAAAGAAAGCGGCTTGCAGGTAAAAAAACAGAGGAGGCTTATCCACCTCTTGCAACTGCAACAAGGGGTCGCGCCAGGTGCCGATGGAACGCGCCCAACTGGCAAACAGCGCTTCATCGGGGTGTAATCCTGCGCTGAAAAGTGTTTGGAAGCGTAACCAGGCCGCCGCCAGCAGCAGACCAACCAGCAAAAAGCGAAAGGTCATTCTACTATGGAAAATTGTGTAAGAAGGCAGGGGGACCGTTCGCGGCTTACTCATGGCTGCCGCATTATACCGCAAAGCAGCCTGCTGCTCCCACCATGAGAGCATGGGCCAGCACAGCCCGGCATTGTGCAA
>CAZRTM010000146.1:5296-8816 GCA_964602995.1 uncultured Ardenticatenaceae bacterium | reverse complement strand
AAAATTCGTGCAATTCGTGGCAAAAACCCAATCTCCAATCTCTAATCTCCAGTCTCCAATTCTCCAATCTCTACTCCCCCCACTCCACACTGTGCCCGTCGAAGCGGAAGATTTGGTTGTTGGAGGAGGCGCCGTTTTGGGTGGGAGTGTGATGGGTGCGGATGTTGGCGGGGCGTGCAAGGAGGGCGGGTGGACGGTCGCGGTGGAGCTGCTCCAGGCAGAGGTGCAGGTCGTACTCGTCAATGTAGGCGGCCTGGAAACGGACGGCAGAGCGGCCATCCCAGGCCAGGAAGTCGCCACGGCCGAGCAGTTTATGGGCGCCGGAATCAGAAACGCCGGTGGCGGCGCGGGCTTCGGCTTCGGTATCTACCTGACCCACAATGCGCAGCAGCATACGGCCGCTGAACAGTTGGGAGATGGCCTGGGCCTGCGGCTTGCGCGTGCTGAGAAGCAGGTGAATGCCTGCCGCGGCGCCGTCATTCAGCAGACGGTGTAGGGGTCTGCGGATATGGCCGTCCCCCTCTTCTAGGAGGGCATCGAGGCGGTCGATGAAGACGACGATGCGTGGCAGCAAGACGCCATTACGTCGCCGGTGGACCATTTCTTCCTGCAAGAAAGCGAGCACTTCGGCGGCATCTTCCGGCTGTGTGATGAGGGCTGAGAGAACGTGAGGCAGATATTGCATGGCGTGCAAACCGCTGCCGCGCCCACCGCGGCCGGGTAGCTCGGGGTCGATAAACAGCATCTGTACCTGGGATTGGCGGCTGTGCAGAGCCAGGGAGACGGCGCAACTGCGCAGCAGGGACGTCTTGCCCGCGCCGCGCCCGCCGGCGATGAGTACGTGGCCCGTGTCGGGGTCGGCCAGGTTGAGCTGTACGGGGCGTTCGTCCTCGGCCCAGCCCAGCGTGGCAATGGGCGAAGGAAGGGAGAAGCCACGACCGTTGGCGCGCCGGTTTTGCGCGGGCAATTGCTCTACTAATTCCAGCAGATTGACCGGCGGCGCCTGGGCTTGCGTGATATCGACGAAAATGCGGCCGCGTTCGTGGTTGATTTCGACCTGCGGCACGTTGAGGTTGTCAGCGAGGTCTTCCTGCAGCTCTAGAAGCTCCTCCCGCTGCAGCGGCAAAGGCGCGTCAACCTCGAAGCGCGTGTGCGCCTCGTCGCGCAGCTCGCCGCCAAGCACCTGTCCAGCGCCCAAATGTTGCAGCAGCACCTCTTCAATGCTTGCTGCCTGAATTTCCAGGCGATGAGCCAGCCGGGGCGAAGGGCCGTCGTCCCTCGCTCGACCCGCGTTCTCTGCCGGGCCAAATTGCTGTGACATAGGAATTCTCACCTGCTCCCGGCCCTGGCATGGTGGAGAAGGCCGGGAAAACTGCTAACGGTTTGTGTTGCATGCATTATAGAACAGATGTTCGTCGTGGTCAATGGCGATTCGGCACATAGCACCTAAACCCTAATCCTAATCCGCAGAAAACGCAGGCTGCGGAGCACCTGCCACACCCAAACCGAGCGTACCACGGGTTGCGATGACGATGCCTAACGCCATCAATGAGGCAACAACCGTATACACGATCCAATAGCCGGCAAGGTCTGCGCTGTCGAACATTGGGGCTATGGATGCCATCATGATATTCGAGAACAGGTGACAGATCATGGGCAGCAGCACACTACCGCCGGTGCGATTGTATATCCAGGTCACGAAGATTTGCAGGGCAAACGTGTAGAAGAGGTAGTCGTACCAGGGAATCGATCCGTATAGGAGCAACGGCGTGTGCCAGAACATACGTATAGCTCCGGCCGCGAGCACGGCCAGCAACGGCGACCGGGGAAGGCGCTGCTGAAAACGCCTCAACACATAACCTAACCACCCAGGTTCCTCCCACTGACCACCCAGGAGCAGAAGCGGAGCAACTATAGCCAGGTAAGCGGGCAACGACCGTAGATGAGCTGTGCTGTCGATTTCGGCTCCCTGCATGAGGGAGAGGGACAGCGTACTGAGGTGGAGCACAATGATGATGCCCGGTGCGATCAGGTACCATTTCCAATGCACACGCCAGTGCACCATTTGCCGCCACAGCCGAGAGACGCCCGGCCGCCCCGATACGAGGGCCAGCACAATAAAGGCGGCAATCATTGGCCCGTGGGGTATCAGCGCCCCACCCATGGGAATGACGGCGGACCAGCTGATAAGCAGAGTGAGCAGGACAAAGATCAGCATCTGATAACGGACTACAAAGCGTCTCTCACTGTCCATCTTAACCTCCTTGCTCAGACCGAGCGGGTGGCCCCTTTACCACCTGTTCGATCAGGCGTATCCCAGCTTTTCCTGGTTAATAGACGATTATGATGATGGGGAGAGTTGATAAGCAGTCAGCGTGCGTTGTGGGATGAGCGAAGGGCGAGGATGAATGATTTCGTCTGCAACAGACACACGCCTGCAACAGACACACGGCTATTATAATTTATCGTGAAATGAAAAGATACTCCCCTAACGCCTTACGGCCGGACTCCATGCCCCAAAAACAAAAAGGGCAATCCGTTCTAGATTGCCCTTCCAACTTCTAATTATCCAGCAGCCAACCAACTGACCACTGATTACTGCTTACAGATTACTGCCAACCGGCCTAAGCCGTCTGGCGCATCACCATCATCACCCGCCCCTGCACCTCCACATTGGAGGGATGGACGTAGATGGGGTCCATGGTGGGATTTGCCGGTTGCAGACGGACCTGATCGCCCTCGTGATAGAAATATTTGAGAGTCATTTCGTTGTCCAGCGGCAGCCACACGGCGACCATGTCGCCATTATTGGCCTCGTTCACCGGCTGCATGATGACGATGTCGTTGTCATTGACCATGGCGTCAATCATTGAGTTCCCGCGCACGCGCAGAGCGAACAGCTTTTCGGCCTTACCCGGCAGGAAGCTGGCGCTGACGTCGATGGCGTCGTCCTCGTCGTAGGTGCTGAAGTCCTCGTTACCGAGGTGCACCGGTTCACCGGCCACAATGTCGCCGAGCAGAGGGACGCGTACCAGGTTGTTGCCGACGGTTTCTACGACGTCACGGGCCTTCTCAAACAGGGCATTGGCGCGCTCAGTGAGCCGCAACCCGCGCGAAACTTCAGCCTCGCGCTCCAGGTACCCTTTCTCTTCCAGCTTGTTCAGGTTATAGTTGACAACAGAGGTTGAGCTGATCTTGACGGCACGGCCAATCTCACGAATGGTCGGAGGCCGACCGGACTCATGCCAATATTCCCAGACATACTTGAGAATATTCCGCTGCCTCTGGGATAACTTATCCCGGTTTGCCATTTTCGTCTCCTTCTCTTTCAAGCCTGGCCTGCCAGAAAGCGCTCACATTGCAAATTAGATATGATTGCGCTAAAGAGCGAAAAAACCGCTCATTTGTTCGAAGTATAACACGAACAGGTGTTCGGTGTCAAGGAAGAGTTTCTCGAGGGGAGCTTGACGGTGGACGGTAAGCGGTAAACGGTATTCGGTGGACGGTATTCGGTTTACGG
>CAZRTM010000146.1:0-5196 GCA_964602995.1 uncultured Ardenticatenaceae bacterium | reverse complement strand
TTACGGCAAACGGATAACGGTTTACGGCAAACGGGCGAGGGCGTAGTGATAGTTCTCTTGGAGGGATAGTTATGGACTTTGATGCTTACTCTTTTCCCAGCCGGCGTTCGAATGTGATAGCGCGGCACGGTATGGTGGCCACGAGCCAGCCGTTGGCGGCGCAGGCGGGGTTGGCAGTTCTGCAGCGTGGGGGCAATGCGCTGGATGCGGCCATTGCCGCCGTGGCGACGCTGTGCGTGGTGGAGCCGTCGTCGACCGGCGTGGGAGGCGACGCCTTCGCGCTGATATGGTCGGCACAGGAGCAGAAGTTATTCGGCCTGAACGCCAGTGGCCCTTCCCCGGCGCGACTGACGGCGGAATGGGTGCGCGAACAGGGGCATGAGGAGATGCCGACGCTGGGGCCAATTGCGGTGACGGTGCCCGGCAGCCTGCGCGGCTGGGAAGCGGCGCTGGAACGGTTTGGCAGCATGGAGCTGGGGGAGCTGCTGCAACAGCCGATTGAGTACGCCGAGAACGGTTTTCCGGTGAGCCAGTTTATCGCCCGCAGTTGGGCGCGTTCCGAGGAGAAGATGAGCAAGCACCCTGATTCGCGCCGGGTGTGGCTGCCACAGGGGCGCGCGCCGCGGCCGGGCGAGCTGTTTCGCAACCCGGAGTTTGCGGCCACCCTGCGCGCCATCGCCGAGCGCGGCGTGGACGCCTTCTACACAGGAGAGATTGGCCGCCAGATTGTGGAGACGGTGCAGGAAGCGGGCGGGTTGCTCAGCGAGAGCGACCTGGCTGAATACTGTGCGGAATGGGTGGAGCCGATTCAGTGCGACTATCGCGACGGCTACACCTTCCACGAGATTCCGCCCAATGGTCAGGGGTTGACGGCGCTACTGGCGCTGAACATCGTCCGCGGCTTCGACCTGCCGGCGCTGGAGTATGACGACCCCGACCGGCTGCACATTCTGATGGAGGCGATGAAGCTGGCCTTCGCCGACGCCCAGGCCTACATCGCCGACCCGCGCCAGGCCTCGATTCCACTCGACGGGTTGCTGAGCGAGTCGTACACGGCCGAGCGGCGGGCGCTGATTAACATGGAACGCGCTTTGATGCCGCGCCCAGGCGAGCCACAGCACCACGGCGACACGGTCTATCTGACGGTGGCCGACGAGGCGGGCAACATGGTGAGCTGGATTCAGAGCCTGTACATGGGTTTTGGCAGCGGGTTGACAGCGGGCAACACCGGCGTGCAGTTGCAGAACCGCGGCGCCAATTTCACGCTGGAGCCAGGCCATCCCAACGAGGTAGGGCCGGGCAAGCGGCCTTACAACACCATCATCCCCGGCTTCATCACACGCGAAGGCCAGCCGTGGGCCAGTTTCGGCGTGATGGGCGGTTTCATGCAGCCGCAAGGCCATTTACAGGTGGGTGTGAATCTGATTGATTACAACATGGACCCACAAACAGCCCTGGACGCCCCTCGCTTCTGCTGGCAAAAAGGGCGGCAGGTATCTCTGGAGAAGTCATTTCCGCAGGCCGTGCAAGAGGCAATGGCCCAACGCGGCCACGAGGTGAGCCACACGGGCTACTACGGCGGCGGCCAGGTCATCATCCGCGACCCGCAAAGCGGCGTGCTGATTGCCGGCACCGAACCGCGCAATGATGGGGCGGCGGTGGGGTGGTAATTAGAGATTGGAGATTGGAGACTGGAGATTGGAGATTGGAGATTGGAGACCAGGCTTTTGCCGCAGATGCCCCGGCGCGGGGAACGCGGATGGACGCAGATGGGGTGGGTGGTTTGTTGGTTGGGCGACGTTCTGTCTAACCATCCAACTAATGCTTAGTTAAGCAGAATTTTGAAAGCTGCTGTGGCCGGTCTCCCGACCGAGTCACCGGTCTTGTGAAGGACGTAGCGGGCGCGGTCGGGAGACCGGCCCGAGCAATATAAAAACCAACTTAACAGACCACTAACCAACCAAAAATTCGTAAAATTCGTGAAATTCGTGGCAAAACCCCAATCTCCAATTCTCCAATCTCCATCTTACACAATTCAAGTGGCAAACCTTTCCGGCGCTTGTTATAATTGCTGGCTGTTGGATGGGTGGCCGAGCGGACTAAGGCGCACGCCTGGAGAGCGTGTGGGGCGCAAGCCCTCGTGGGTTCGAATCCCACCCCATCCGCTAGTCAGTATTCAGTTGGCAGTAATCAGTTTGCAGGTGAGGATGTGGGACAGGAAGGGCGGCTTTGTCCCACACAATCTCCAATCTCCAATTCTCTAATCTCCAGTCTCCAATCTCTCCGCGCCCCTCCGTGTAACGCCGTTCACCCCACCGACTCCCGAATCTTCGTAAGCATCGTCTCCATCGATTGCTGCTTGCCGAAGAAAGCCGTAGCGCCGGCCATGAGGGCGCGGCGGCGGTTTTCCTTGCTGTCGTACATGCTGACGATGATCACTGTACAGTCAGGCAGTTCGGAGGCCAGGTGAGCCGTAGCCAACAGGCCATCCATTACCGGCATTTCCAGGTCCAGGAGAATGACATCCGGTTCCAGCGATTGGGCTTGTTGTAGCGCTTCCGCGCCATTTGCGGCTTCCCCTACCACTTCAATATCCGGTTCCAATGCCAGGCGCATGCGCCACCCCTGGCGAACCGTTACCTGATCATCCACAAGCAGAATGCGGATCATATTGCTTAGCCCGATTCAAAGTTGCTATAATTTCGTCGTTCAGGCACCGGCTCCTGAGCAAGAGTTGTCGCCTAATGTGCCTGCGGTGAATGCGTCTGCGGCGAATCTGTCTGCGACGAATGTGCCTGTGAAGCAGAGCACTCCATAAAGACCCAACGTGCGCTACAATGTGTATCGCAAAGCGTGCGACACAGATTTTGACGCACAGTCTGTGCGTGAGAAAAAGTGTAACATCGCTCTGCCGGCTAACATTGGACCATCGTCTTAAGCCCGCTAAGACTTTAGGCGGAGAGGACCAACCATGGTGAAATACCTGCGCGGCAGGCACACCGCACCCCTCCTTCTAGCCCTACTAACCCTATCCTTGTTGCTGCTCGTGGCCTGGCGCATTGAGCGCTGGTATGAGCAGCAGTTGCAGGCCGAACAGCAGGTGCGTGCGGCGATGGAACTTTCGACTCGCGCCAACGCCCTGACCGGCAGCATCAACCGTCGCCTGACCCGCCTGCAGGGGTTAAACAGCTTCATTCAAGCTGAGGCCGGCGTGGATGACGACACTTTCGCCCGCGAATTCAACACCTACGCCGCGGGCCTCTTCGCCGGTTCCCAGGGCATCCGCAACATTGCCGTGGCTCCCGGCGGCGTGATGCGCTACGTCTACCCCCTGGAAGGGAACGAAATGGTGTTGGGCTATTCGCCGCTGTTCGACCCACGCCCTGAAGTGCGCACCGACGTGCAACGCACGATGGTCACCGGCCAGATTGTGCTGACAGGGCCGGTGGAGCTGCTGCAAGGGGGTTTGGGGGTCATCGCACGCCAGGCCGTCTATCGCGAGGGTGCTTACTGGGGGCTGGTCAACTTTGTGCTTGACGTGCCCATGTTGCTGGCCGAAGCGGGGTTGGACCCCTCGCAACAGGTAGAAAATGCGCAGCCAGGGACGCTACAGTACGGCCTGCGCGATGAAACCGGGCATTACTTCAGCGGCTCTCCATCCCTCCTGGAAGGGGATTTTATGCAGGCCGATGTACACATGGCCAACGAGCAATGGCAACTGATTGCCGCGCCGCTTGGGGGCTGGTCGGCGGCCATCACCCGGCAGCTACTTATATTCCGTACGGCGGCGGTCACCATCAGCCTGTTGCTGGCGGCGCTGGTCTATATGGTCAGCGACCGCCAGGCGCGGCTATCGCGGGCCGTAGAGCGGCGCACGCGGGAGCTGGTGGAGGCCAGCCGCCTCCTGGAAGCGCGTGTGGAAGAACGAACGCGGGAGCTGTATGGGCTGCTGGGCATCGGCCGCTCGCTCAGTTCGCGGCTGGAGCTGGAGCCGTTGCTGGCCGAGCTGTTGGAGCAGCTAAGTTGTCTGGTGAACAACAGCAGCGCTATGGTGCTGGCCTATGACGAGCGCGAAGAAGAGTTCGCCATGCTCACCAAGTATACCCCCTTCGCGCCCAACCCCTTCCCCCCGCGCTGGCACGTGGAGCCGGGCACCCTGGAGCACCAGTTGGTGACAGAGCGCCAGCCGTTGATTATTGGTGATGTGCAGGGGGATTCGCCTGATGCTCTGAAATGGCAGGCATATTATACGCGCATCAACGGCGATACTCCCCATGCCCTGCGCTCCTGGATGAGTGTGCCGCTGCTGCTGAAAGAGCAGGTCATCGGCGCGCTGATGGTGGGCCATCACGAAGCAGATTACTTTACACAACATCATGCTGAGCTGGCGGTGGCTTTTGGCAGTCAGGCGGCGGTGGCCATTGAAAATGCGCGGCTCTATGAACAGGCGCTGTCGTTGGCGGCGCTGGAAGAGCGGCAGCGGCTGGCGCGCGAGCTGCACGATTCTGTATCGCAGGCGCTCTATGGCATTGCGCTGGGCGCGCGCACGGCGCGCACGTTGCTGGACCGCGCCGAGCTGGCGGCGGAGCAGACGGAGACGCTGGCCTCGCCCCTTGATTACGTGCTGAGCCTGGCCGAAGCGGCGCTCACCGAGATGCGAGCGCTTATTTTTGAGCTGCGGCCGGAGTCGTTGGCTATGGAAGGGCTGGTGGTGGCGCTCACGCGGCAGGGCGATGCCCTGGAAGCGCGGCACAACGTGGCAGTGACGACGGCGTTTGGCCCTGAGCCGGAGCTACCCCTTTCGACTAAGGAAGCGCTGTTCCGCGTGGCGCAGGAGGCGTTGCACAACGTGGTCAAGCACGCCTCGGCCGGCAGCGTATCCCTCTCCCTGCTGACGGAGGAGAATAGTGACCCTGTGACAGAAGCATCACAAGCACTGGTGTTGCGCGTGGTGGACGATGGGTGCGGCTTCAACCCTGCGGCTGCCTTCCCCGGCCATCTGGGCCTGCGCTCCATCCACGAGCGGGTGGAGAAGATCGGCGGGCAGCTCACAGTGCAGAGTGCGCCAGGCCAGGGCACACGCATTGAGGTGCGGCTACCGTTGGAGGGACGGCGTGACACGGAGGAACGCGGAGGGGAACGGAGGGATGCGGAGAGGGTGGGGGTTGGGGGTTAGAGATTGGAGATTGGAGATTG